>JBPOHC010000145.1:0-8505 GCA_052035985.1 Myxococcota bacterium
CCCACGGGATGGGGCCACGGTTGTGCGGGCGGTTGATATCTAAAGCCCCGCAACGAACCTGTCAACGGTGCTGTGCGGGGCAAACATCGGTCAGACATCCGAGAGATCCTCCGAGGGGTTCACCGTGTCGTTGAGGGGACGAAGGCCCAGACGGTCGTAGACGAAGCGCTCCGCGCCGAACGCGAACACGAAGCGCACGGCGTTCTGCTCGATGACGGCGGGCACGGCGTCGGGCGCGACCCCCTTCGCCATGAAGGTCGGCACGGTGAGCTCTCGAATCACGCCGCCGAAGGGCCCCGTCGGAGGCGCTTCGAAGACCGCGCGCCGATCGCCCTCACCGAGCCGCGTCGAGATGCGCTCGCCGAGCGCCTTGTCGGGGAAGGCGTACTCGCCGAAGGGGGTCGCCTTGTCGCCCCGCTCGACGAGCACCAGCGAGGCCGCGCGACGGTCGGCCGCATACCGTCCCTCGCACCACGTCCGATGCTTCGCCCACCCGTCGTCGCCGACGGGGATCACCGCCGCGAGCGCGTCTGGATGCGTGGTGTGCTCGACCAGGCGGCGATTCATCTCCGGGATCAAGACGTCGGGCGTGGCCTCGATCTGACACCACGTCGCATGGAGCACCCGCAGGTCGTCGTAGACCGTGCCGTGACCGTGCTTGCCGCGCGGCTCGCCGCTCTTCGTGATGAGGTCCGCGAGGTCGCGCTTCGCGGGCACCAGCACCACCGCGACGGCGCGCGTGTAGCCCTCGGGCCGCCGCTGCGCGCCCTCGCGCCTGTGCCGATGGAGCCGCCCCACACGTTGAAGCATCACGTCCATCGGGCACAGGTCGGTGATGAGGAGATCGGCGTCGAGGTCGAGCGCCTGCTGCACGGTCTGGGTCGCCACCGCGACGCGCCCCACCGACGGGCTCTCGGTGCCGAAGTCGCGCTCGATGGCGGCGTCGAGCCGCGCGCGGTCGACCCTGGCGAAGCGGGCATGGTGCAGCGTCACAATGTCGCCGCAGCGGAAGAGCAGCGAGGTCTTGCCCTCGGACGTGGCGAGCGCTTCGAGGGACTCTTGCGTCGCCACGGCGTCGCGCACGGTGTTGCGGAGCACGAGCACCCGCGCGCCCTTCGCCGCGTGGTCGAGGGCCATGCGGGCGACCGCCTCGGGATCGTCGATGCACGGCGCGGGCACGAAGGTCGCGGGCTTGGGATTGCCCGCGTTCTCGATCGCGTGCGGCGTGCGGTGTTTCCCCTCGCGATGGGTCACGAGCGGATAGGGCGTGGCGACGGCCTCGGCGAGCGACGGTTTGTCGCCGCGAAAGAGGCGCTCACGCAGCGAGCTCCCGAGGGTGGCCGACATGAGCAGCGCGTGCCCGCCGGCGTCGAGGTGAAAGCGCAGCGCCTCTTCGAGCAGGCGGCCCATGTAGGCGTCGGAGGCGTGCACCTCGTCGACCACGAGCAACTGACGCAGGAGCGACGTGGCGCGAAGGTGCGCGTGATCGACGGTGAGCGTCGAGAGCAGCACCTGATCGATGGTGCCGACGCCGATGGCCGCGGCGAGAAAGCGCTTGGGGTGCTCCGCGGCCCAGGCGCGGTGGCGAAACTCGGGGGCGCGCTGCGAGCGGTCGGTGTCGTCCTTCCAGAGCACTTCGAAGTGTTCGAGGCGCGTGCCCTTCGCGTCGTCGACGGCGAGGTAGCCGGGCACGGCGAGCACCACGGGGGGCCGCGTGGCGTCGTCGGGAAAGGCCCGCGCCACGAGCTTCACGAGCCGCTCGTGGATCTGCGTCGCCGCGGTGCGCGTCGGGAGGGCGAAGTACATCCCGTCGACGGCGCCCGCGTGGAACAGCATCAGAAAGCGCATGAGCGCCGCCTCGGTCTTGCCCGATCCGGTCTCCGATTCGAGGAGCGTGAGGCTGCGCTCGGTCGGGAGCGGGAGCCCGAAGGTCTTCGCCTGCGCGTCGTGAGGCTGCGCCTTCTCGGTGACGTCGGTGAAGCCCGGCACGCTCGGCCCCATGGCGCGACGATCGACATCAGCGTCGAGGTGCATCGCGCGGAGCGCCCTCGCAGCAAAGTGACGCGCTTCATCGATACGATCGTCGAGCGAGTTCGCGAAGGGAAAGAACTCGCGGCTCGACCCCAACCAGTCGGCGAGCATCACGAGCCCGCTGAAGGCGTGCACGAAGGCAGGCACCCTCGGGAGCGGTGCGCCCCCCTCGCGCCACGCCAGCGGAAACCACCGTCGCGTCGCCTCGACGAGCTCGCGCATCCCCGCGAAGGGATCAATCCCGCTCACCACCGACCACCGCGCGGGGTCGTTGTCGACGCCGTTGCCCTCGTAGGCCACGGGTCGCCCGTGGTGCCCCACGGCGGCGAAGAGGAGCCTGAGCGTGGTGTCGCGCGCGGCCCCCCAGGCGGTCATCTCGACGAGCGGGAGCACGGCGAGCAGGGCGTTACGCTCGGCGTTCTTCGCGCGAGGGTTGAACAGCACCATGAGCTCGCGCACATGCCCCGCGCGGGGCTGCGCGCCGGGGCGCCCCTTGTTCTGAAAGTGCTGGTTGAACTTGCCGAGGTCGTGCAGGGCCGCGAGCACGCAGAGCCGCGCGATCTGAACCTCGTCGAGCGCGCTCAACCCGCCGAGCGCCGCCAACCGACGCCCAAGGAGCGTGCTGCGTATGAGCCCCTCGGCGCACGCGGCGACGTCGACACAATGGTCTCGCAACGGATGCCACGCCACGACGACGCCGTCGCGCTCGTCGAGCTTCCCCCAGAACCCCGCGGGTGATCCCTGCATGCGCGCGACGCTACCGACGGCTTCGAAGCGAAGTCCACTCCGTTCGCAGAGGCTGTGACGTAGCCTGTCACCCGTCGCCCCGACGTCTCGACCGCACGCCTCCGGCGGAGCGCCCGAGCCCCGTGGGTACGCGCGGGAGGAGACCCGGAGCGTCAGCGACGGGGAGCGCCCGAGACGCCCCCGGTACGCGCTTCGAGACCCGCCCTCACCCCCACGTGCGCGCGAACATCACGACCGTGAGCGTGATCCCTACGACCATCACCGCGCGTCGCACCGCGCGCTGACCCACGCGCCGCGCGAGGCCCGCGCCGCCGAAGCCGCCCGCCACGGCCCCCACGGCGACGGCCGCCGCGGGGACCCAGTGCACCGTGCCCCGCGCGATGAAGGCCACCGCGGCGACGCCGTTGATGCACACGGCCGCGAGGTTCTTGAGCCCGTTGGCGCGGTGCACGTCGCGGACGCCCATGAGCGTGAGCGCCGCGAGCATGAGAATCCCGATGCCCGCGCCGAAGAACCCGCCGTAGAGCGCCACCACGAGCTGAAACGCGACGAGCGAGGCCGCGCGCGCGGAGGTGAGCGGACGCTCGGGCTCGTCGTGGGCCCGCGCTCGCACGGCGCGAGAGAGCGGCTCCTGCGCCGCGAAGAGCACCGTCGCCAGGAGGATGAGCCACGGGACGACGCGCGCGAACACGCGGTCACCGACGGAGAGGGCCAGCGAGGCGCCCGCGAAGCCGCCGAGGGCGCTCGGGAGGGCCATCGCGAGGGCGAGCCGACGGTCGCCCGTGAGCGTGTCGCGGTAGCCCACAAAAGCGGCCGCGGAGCCAGGGATGAGCGCCACGGTGTTCGTCGCGTTGGCCGCGATCTGTCCGAGGCCCGAACCGAGCAGCGTCGGAAAGGTGATGAGGCTCCCGCCCCCGGCGATGGAGTTGATGCTCCCGGCGACGAATCCGCTCGCGAAGAGCACGGCGAGGCGGAGGGGGGCGACTTCCACGGGGGAGGTCGAACCGCTTACCACGGATCGCAAATGTGATGGAAAGCCTTGCGAGAAGGCCCTGCGGAGAAAAATCCCCCCTTCGCTCAAGATTCCCAGACCCCGACCGTTACCCACGAGTGAGAGCCGGGATCAGGTGAAACCCGAACTCGAATTCGGCAGACCTGATCCCCCCTCGCAGTGAGTCAACGCGGAGCGGCGTGAAGGGCCAACGGAACCGGCCCTCTCGCCCTACGAGCGCACCGTCGCGCTCGCGGGGTGTCGCGTCGTGCCGCCGTGGTTTCGCCCCTGCGCGGGCGAGAGGAGCGACTTCGATGACCAGCACCCGACACGAAGCAGTCCGCATGATGGAGCCTCGCACGATGGGTCGCGCCGCCCTGATCGCGGCGATCGCCCTGGCCGCTCCTTCGGTGAGCGCCTTCACCATCAACCCCCGCGGCGGCGACCTGCCCGACGACGGGCTCCGCGTGGAGTTCGCGCCCAACACGCAGCTCCAGGTGTGGCGTCAGCGCGTCTCGCAGGCCAACGCGCCGGCGATGTCTCTCCCGAGCGCGAGCGTGAGCAACGGCGTCTTCATCGCGGTGGGCGCGCGGGTGTACGGCGCGACGAGCCGCGCGTGCTCGAGCGTCATCGACCCGTGGACCCCGATCTCGCAGACGGCCGTCTCGGGCGACGGGAGCCCCGCGAGCCCGTGGCGCGGCACCACCGTCGTGCGCGCCGGTGACGACGGCCCGAGGCTCTCCATCGAGACGAGCTACGCGCTCCCCGACGACTTCATCTCGATGCGCCTCACCGTCGAGATCCCCGACGACGACGACGGCGAGGCCGTGAAGCTCTATCACGTCTTCGACACGAACCTCGACGGCAGCGGCGACGGCGCGGCGCTCATGGGCCCCGGCGCGGCCCCGCGCAGCGTCGGCGCGCGCTCACACGGCGCCTACGCGGCCTTCACCGCGGCGACGCCCGCGTGGGACGACTGGCTCTCCGCGAGCGCCGAGATGGCCTACTCGCGCATCGCGTCGAGCGGCGACCTGCTCCGCGCCATCGACGACACGCCCACCACCGACAACGCCATCGCCGCGCAGTGGAACCTCGGCACCTCGGGCCGCCACGTCATCGCGTATCACATGGTCTTCACCACGCAGACGCCCTGCGCGAGCGACGCCGACTGCGCGGGCGCGGGCCACTGCGACGCCGCGGGCGGGCTCTGCGTGCCATGCGTGATCGACGCGCACTGCGGCGGCGCCACGCCGGTGTGCGACGCGATGATGCACGCCTGCGCCGCGGTCGGAGACACCGACGGCGACGGCGACGGCGCCACCGACATGCTCGAGCGCGTCGCGGGCACCAACCCCGCCGCGCCCGACTCGGACCTCGACACCGTGCCCGACGGCGAGGAGCTCGGGGCCTTCGCGCCGCGGCCCGTCGACACCGACGGCGACGGGCTCATCAACGCCCTCGACAGCGACGACGACGGCGACGGCATCGCCACGCGCGACGAGTTCCCCCGCGCGGCCTGGGGCGACAACGACGGCGACGGCGTGTGGGACTACCTCGACGCCGACGACGACGACGACGGCATCGCCACGCGCGAGGAGCGCCCCGGCGGCGTGTCGCGCGACACCGACAGCAACGGCGTGCCCGACCACCTCGAGGCCGACGACGACCACGACGGCATCCTCACGCGCATCGAGACCTCCCTCGACCACGCGCCCGGCAACGACGCCGACGGCGACGGCGCGCCCTCGTACCGCGACACCGACTCCGACGGCGACAGCGTGCCCGACAGCGCCGAGATGGGCCTCGGGCTCGCGCGTGACACCGACGCCGACGGCACGCCCGACTTCGTCGACCCCGACGACGACAACGACGACGTCTGCACCCGCACCGAATCCGCCAGCCGCGACGGCGTCCCCCCCGACACCGACGGCGACGGAACGCCCGACTACCGCGACAGCGACTCCGACAACGACTGCGCGCCCGACTCCGCCTCGAACGAATCGGGCGACGCGCGCCTCGACGTGAGGGCGCCGTCGGCCTCCCCTGACAACAACTGCACGTCGCCCATGGCCCCCGTGTGCGACACGCGCCGCGGCGTCTGCGTGCCCGCCACGCCCGCCGACCCGCCCGACGCTTCGACCGACGCTTCGACCGACGCTTCGACCGGCGCTTCGGCGGGCGCTTCGGCGGGCGCTTCGGCGGGCGCTTCGGCGGGCGCTTCGGCGGGCGCTTCGGCGGGCGCCTCCACCCGATCCTCCGCCGGCGCCTCCGCGGCGGCAGCCTCGTCGCGCGCGTACTGCTCGGCCGCGAGCCGCTGGAGGGTGGCGGCATCCTGCCGCAGGCGGCCAGCGATCAGCAGCACGAACTGCTCGGGCACGGGCGCGAAGCCCGGCCAGTCGAGCAGGTCCGTCAGCAGCGTGCCCGAGTCGGCGACGCCGAGCTGGCCGGCGCAGAAGGCGACCACCGTGCCGATCCAGCTCTCGACCCGCTCGCGGACGGCCGGCCATTCGGGCTGCGTCGCTTGGCGCTGCAGGTGCGGCGCCAGCAGCGCCGACAGATAGTTGAGGCTGCGCAGCCCGGCGGATTCCGCCGTGCGCGCGCACGCCGCGACCGCCTGCGCAAGCCGCGCGGCGAGTGCAGCGGGATCGTCGTGCAGCGCCGGGTCGAACAGCGGGTCGAGCAGCGCGACCGACGCTGCGTTGAGGCGGTCGAACGGATCGTCCACGGCCCGGGCGCTGCCGACGTCCTGCGGTGTCGACGCGGCCATCAGCGTTCCGCAACCTTGAAGACGGACACTTCGTCCAGCAGCGCCCGCGCGCTCTTGACCAGCCGTGCGGTCTCGCCAGCCTGCTGCTCGAGCTGGCGCGCCGTCTCGCCGCTGGCCTCCTGGATGATGCGTGCGCGCTCCTGCAGCGCCGAACCGACCCGGGCCTGCTCCGACGACGTGCGCGCGATCTCGCGGACGTCGGCCGCGAGCGACTCCGTCTGCTCCTGGGTGCGCTGCATGCCCTCGCCCGCCTGCTCGGCCAGCCGGCTGATCTCGACCACCTGCGAGATCGCCTGGTTCATGGCCACCACCGTGTCGTTGGTCTCGCTCTGGATCGCATTGATCAGGCGCGCGATCTGTGCAGTCGACTCGCGCGCCGACTCGGACAGCCGCTTCACTTCGTCGGCGACCACCGCGAAGTCACGCCCGGCCTCGCCGGCGGCGGCGGCCCGCATCGATGCGTTCAGCGCGAGAATGCCGGTGCGCTCGGCGATTCCCTGGATGAGCCCGACCACCAGGCCCACCTCCTGCGAGCGCTCGCCCAGTCGCTTGATGCGTTTCTCGGTCTCGCGGATGAGTGCGCGCGAGCGTGCGACCCCCTGCACCGTGCTGGCCACCGCGCGCACCGCCTCGCCGGTCGTCGCGACCGCACGCTCGGCGGATTCGTTGCCGTCGCGCGCCCGACCTGCGATCGTCGACAGCGCGAGCGCCGCGGCGGCGAGCTCGCGCGCGGCCAGCTCGACCTCGTGCTGCTCGCGCGCGGCCGCCTGCAGGGCCAGATCCGACTGGCTCTTCACCGCCATCGTGGCCTGCGCGACGTCCTGGGACACGCTGCCGACGTTGCCGAGCACGCGCCGGGTCTCGTCGGTGAGCAGGTTGAGCGCATCGGCGATCGCGCCCGTCACGTTCTCGGTGACGGGCACCTTCAGGGTGAGGTCCTTGCGCGCCGCGATCGTGCCGACCGCCTGCATGATCTCGATCACCGAGTCGTTGAGCTCCTCGCTTTCGCGCGCAATGCGCTCCAGCATGGCCACGCGCTCGTCGAGGAACCGGTCGAGCTCACCCGCGAGCCATCCGAGCTCGTCGGTCCCCGCGACCTGCGCGCGCGCGGTGAAGTCGCCCGACGCCAGGCGCGCCACGGTGCGACGCATCGCCGTGACCGGCGCACGCACCGCGTCGTGCAGCCGGTTGCCGGCGATCGTCGCCGCGACCCCGGCGGCCACCGCCAATACGGCCAGGACCACGAGCATGCGGCGCAGGACTTCGGCGGACTCGCCCTGCGCACCGGCGAACATCGCCGCGCACACCACCAGGCCCGCAACGACCGGCGTCAGCGCCAGCAGCTGCATCTGTCGCCGTGCCCGTTGCGCCAGCGGCCGGGCCTCCTCGGCGTGGCGTCCGTCTTCCACCCGCGGCGCGGATTCGAAACTCATTCAGTCTCCAGCAAGGATCCGGAACATCTGCCGCACGTCGACGTGCCACCACACCCGATCGGCCTGCCGCGCATCGCGGGCCGGGTGCGTGAGCGCCGCATCGAACACCGACCCTGGGCGGGCCGCATCATGCACGGGGTCGCCGGTGACCACCTGCTCGGGCGGCGCGTCGACGAGCACTGCGCCGGCTTCGGGCACGGAGCCGACGAGCAGCACCGCGGCGCGGCGGATCTCGCGCCGCACGCTGGCGGGCTGCGCGCCCGCGTCGAGCACCACGATCGGGTGGCCCCGCAGCTGCATCATGCCGACCACGCGCCGCCCGGCACCGGGCAGCGGGGAGGTGGTCGCGGCGGCGACGTATTCGAGGGTCTGGTCGGTGGGCAGCAGCACGTCGACGCCGCCGACGCGCACACCGAACAGCGCCGGTGCGCCGACCCCTGCGTCGCGCTCAGACGGCATGCCGGAGCGCGTCCAGTACCTGCGACGAAGTATAGGGTTTGCCGATCAGCTCGCGCCCGCCCTGCATGCGCGCCCAG
>JBPOHC010000917.1:0-13550 GCA_052035985.1 Myxococcota bacterium
CGAAGGCGCCGTCGTCGGAGCCCTTTGCGTCGCGGGGCTCGCGTTCGAACGCGACGCGCGGCGGGAGTGGGCGCGAGCGATCGCGGGCTTCGCGGCCGTGACGCTCCCGTGGGCGTGCTGGTCGCTCGGCACGTACGGAACATTTCTCCCGCATTCGATCACGGCGAAGAGCGCAGCCCTCATCGCGGGCCCCCTCGACCCGACCATGGCCTCGATGGGGCTGCTCGGCGCGTTCATCGCGCCTTCGCTCTCGGTGCCTTCGCTTCTCGGACTGCTCCCGCTCACGCTGCTCGGTGTCGGGGCGTGGCGCACGTGGCGCGAGCGGCATCGCCCGCTCGACCTCCTCCTCCACGCTTCGCTTGCCATCCACTTGATCGGGTACGCGACCGCGTCGCTGCGTGGCGTGACGCTCCAGCCGTGGTACCTCGCGCAGCTCATCCCGCTGTGGGTGGTCGTCTCGGTGGACGCGCTCGCGGCGCTGCCTCGCGCGGCGGGCGTGGTGGCCCTGTGCGGCGTCGCGCTCTCGTCGCACGCGTGCGCGATCGCGGGGGGGAGCCGCTCGCTCTGCCCCGGCGGACGGCCCTTCATGGCTGCGCGCGCGCGTCGTTACCTTGAAGCCGCCCGAGGCATTCGCGCCGAGGTTCGCCCGGGCGACGTGGTCGCAGCGCCCGAGGTCGGCGCGCTGGGTTGGGCGCTTCCCGACGCGCGCATCCTCGACACCGTGGGCCTCGTCTCGACCGAGTCGGTCGCCGTGTGGCGTCGCTCACCCATCCCGGGAGCGACGAACTCAGAGATCCACCCGCAACTCATCGCGACGGAGCGCCCGCGCTGGATCGTGTCCGTGGCGCCCTTCATGGCGCGCTTCGCCGCCTCCGAGGCGGCGCGGAGCTACACGCTCAGCGGCGTCGTCGGCCCGAGAGGCGCGCGCTTCGCCCACACCACGGTGCTCGTGTTGGTCCGTCTGGACGCGTCGACGTCGCCCCGGTCATCGCGTTGAGCGCGCGGCGGTCGATCAGCGCGCGCCCAGGTCGATGAGGCGCAAGCGCGGGCCCTGGTAGAGTGTTGCGCCGGGCACCCTGCGAAGCCCCACGGCGAGGCGCTGGTCAAGCACGAGGTACCTGAACTCGCGCAGAAAGCGCGGAGGGATCTCGGCGACGTCACAAAGGACGTAGGAGGCGCCCATGCGGGCGAAGTCGGGGGAGAAGAAGGTGTGGCCGAAGCGTGCTTTGAGCGGGGTCAGAGCGAGCAGGGCGTACTCGAAATTCCCCAGGTTGCGTCCGTGACCGCACGCGCGGAGGAACGCGATGTCGCCCGCCGGGAGCGAGCGCGCGCGGTCGAGCACCGCGGCGTGCTCGGTGGTCAGCACCACCGGGGCCGAGCCCGCGAGGGTGAGGCGCGCGAACTGCCGCGCGGCGAGCGCGCTGTCACACGCAGCGACGAGCGTGACGACGGCACCGAAGACGGCCAGCGGGACGCCGGTGCCAGCGCGCCGCCGCGCTAGAAAAACCTGCGCCATCGCGAGGAGGAACCCATAGGGGTACACGCGAGCCCAGTGCGCGGGCTGCACGACCGTGAGGCCCGCGAGGTACCCGAGGCTCATCAAGAGGCAGAACGATGTGACCGCGGCGAACACCCAGGTCCTCGCGTCTCGCAGCGTTTGCTGCCTCGCGTCGCAAGCCCACACCGCCGCGGCAAGGAGCGCGACAGGCGGCGCCAGGAACCACACGTACACCGCGGGAGGTAGCGCGAAGGACACGCGACGATACACGGCGAGCATGAAGGCCGCGTCGTTCGACGTCGCAGGGAGGTGCCTGCCGAAGAGCCACGCAGACGCGGCCGCAGCGACTCCGACAACCGCCGCGAGGCCCACCTCAGGGACCCGCACGGAGCGACGGGTCCAGACCGCATGCGCAGCCAGCGCGAGGAGGCCGACCACGAGCGTCGCGCCGTTGAACGGATGGAGCAGCAGCAGCGCGATCGTCAGCCCCGCCGCGAGCGCGCGGCGACCTCGGAACGCGGCCAGGAGCCCCCCGAAAGCCAGCGCGTGATAGACGATCTCGTTCGTCGCGATCTGATTGAGGAGCGGCGTAGGCCCCCAGAGGCTGCCGTTGAAGACCGCGTCGATCGAGGTGACACCCCCGCTCGCCGCGACGAAACCGAACCCGCCCCCGAATAGCACGAGGGCCCTGCCTGACAGGCTGAAGCTCTCGGTCATGCGCAGCAGCAGCCAGGTCATGCACGCGGTCGCGAAGGCGCCGAGCCCGACGTCGAAGGCGAAGAGGTGCGACGCCCAGAGCGGCCGCAGCGCGCGAAGCGCGGATGCGTACAGATTCAACAAGCCCGGCGTGGCGTCGAGGGTCCCAAACGGGTTGCGAAACCAGAGCCATGAGCCTTCGCGGCGGAGTTCCTGGGCCATCGCGAACTGATAGAAGCTGTCGTACTGAGTGAGGCCGCCGTCGATCCACCCTTCGCGTTCGATCATGCGGTGGAACGCGAACCGCCAGACGATGAACGTCACCGAGGCGATCGCCGCGGTCGCGAGGTCGAGGTTTCTGCTCCTTGGAGATCGCATCGGCGGTCCTGACGGAATCGGGTTGGGCAACGCCCGCCTCGAGCGCGCCCCCGGCCGCCACAAGCGCCGCGGGGGAGGTGTGTTTACGCTGAAACCAGGTCGAATCAGCCGAGGCGGAGGGCCTGCGCGACGCCCTTCTCGACGCCCTGCCTGGCGGCCTTCGAGAGGAAGTCCATGAGCTTGGCCTTGAGCTTCGGGTTCTTCTGGAGCAGCGGGACGTTGCCCACCTTGTCGACGAAGCCCGTGACCACCTGCTGCGCGAGCTCGTTGCCGCTGTCGACGAGGAAGGTCTTCACCGACTCGCCGTGCTTCTGCTTGAGCACGGTCCAGAAGGGATCTTTGGCGAGTCCCTTGTTGAGCCCGACGGCGTGGAGGGTGCCCCACGTGGCGGCCGTGGTGGTGACGCCCTTGACCTCCTTGACGAGGCCCGAGAGGAACTTGCTGTTCTTCACCGCAGGGATGTTCTCGACCTTGGCGAACACGGCGTTCACCCCGGCCTGAATGCCCTGCGTGATGGCCTCTTCGCCGGCCTTCTGGAACTCACCGCGGAGCTTCGCCCAGTCGGGCTTGCGGCCTTCCTTCAGGGCCGTGGCGAGCTCGCCCACGACGCTCTTGGCGAGGCCGCCGAGGCGCTCCTTGATCTTGTCGGGGACGCCGGCCTTGGTGAGCAGCTTGTCGAGGCCCTTGGCCGCGGCCTCCTGGAGCTTCTCGGGCTGGAGGAGGTCTTTGATGCGCGAGAGCCAGTCGCCCTTCTTGCCTTGAAGCTCCAGGGGCTTGGCGGCCTCGACGTCGTTCTTGTCGGCCTTGGCGCCGCCGGGGTCGTCGCCGCAGTTGATCTTCACGAGCCCGCCGTTGACGTTCACGAGGCTCCCGCCGAGCACGTGAACGGTCTTCGACGCGATGGTGATCTTGTCGGGGAGCATCTCGATGGAGCTCCCGCCGCACGTGAGCTTGATGCTCGCGTCGCCGTTGATCGACAGGTTGTTCACCACGTTGATCGCGTACCCTTTGCCGCCGTTGACCCGCACGTTGCGGTCGCCCTGCACGAGGAGCTTCTCGGTGCCCTGCACCTCGGTCACGCGGTCTTTGACCACGGTGTTCTTCTCGTACCCGAGCACGGTCTTCTGCCGGTCGTTGCCGACGTAGAGGGTGTTGTCCCTGCGGATCACGATGTCGTGGTCGCGCTGCGCGTGGATGAAGATCTGCTCGCGGTCTTTCAGGTCTTCGAAGCGCAGCTCGTTGAAGCCTTCGCCGCCGGGCGTCGTGCTCGACTTGATCGTGCTCTTGGTCTTCTCCTCGGGGAGCGGGTACGGCACGTTGTTCTGGCCGTTGTAGACGCAGCCCGTGACGAGGGGCTTGTCGGGGTCGCCTTCGAGGAAGGTGACCACCACCTCCATCCCGACGCGCGGGATGAACATCGCGCCCCACGCCGAGCCCGCCCAGGCCTGCGCCACGCGGATCCAGCACGACGCGTTCTTGCCGCGCTGGCTCCCGGGCCGGAGCTCGGGGCGCTCCCAGTGGAAGCGCACCAGGATGCGGCCGTGGAAGTCGACGCAGATCTCGTCGTCGGTGCCCGGCTCGGCCATCACCGTCGCGGTCTGGGGCCCGTAGACGAGGGGCCTCGGCGTGACGCGCGCGGGCCGGTACTGAATCGCCGAGGGGATGCCCACGAAGCGGTTGGTGTAGCGGGCGTCGTAGTGCGACGCGCCTCCCGCCTCGGGCGCGATGTCGGCCGACACCTCGCGGAGGATGGCCTTCATGTGCTCGCTGCGGCGCGTGTCCGAGGGGATGTCTCCCCACGCGATGGCCTCTTGGATGAGGTCGGTCACGAGCCAGTCGCCGTCGAGCTCGGCGCGCACGTGGCCCGCGAGCGTGAAGCGCAGGCCGGGCATGAGCCCCGTGACGTTCGAGCGACCGTGGGCGGCGCGCTCGTCGTGGCGGAGCTCCTCGTTGCGGATGCGCGCGATGCGACCGCCGTGGTGGCCGCTGTACGCGTGGCCGCCCTCGTTGTAGTCGCCGAGGTTGAAGCGCGCGGGGTAGTCGTAGACGGGCCGCGCGCCCACGTCGCCGGGCGCCTTCGAGGTGAACTCCCGGAACGACCGCGGGTGCGTGAAATCGAACTCCCGCAGCGTCACGCCCGTGGGGTGCGTCTTGCGGTGCCAGTCGAACCACTGGAGCGACTCGACGGAGGCCGTCGCGACGCCGCCGTCTTGCATCTCGATCGCCGAGCCGTCGAGCGTCGGCGTGGGCTCGTACGCGTGCCCCTCGCCCGCGAGCACGAGCGTCTCCGTCGGCCCCTCGTGCTTGAAGAAGAACGCGACGCCCTCCTCCTGGAGGAGCCGCATCACGAAGTCGAGGTCGCTCTCGCGGTACTGCACGCAGTACTCGCGCACGGGGAGGTCCATCCCGGTGCCGAGCTCGAGGCCGCCGTCGCCCTGGTAGAGCCCCGCGTCCTTGAGCACCTCCTTGACGACGGTGATCACGTTCACGTGCTGCCACATGCGCGAGTTCACGCGGTGCGAGAGCTTGAAGAGCTGCGGCACGATGTGGATGCGCGCGAAGCGGTACGACCCGGTGCTCCCGAGGTCCTCGACGCGGCGCACCCAGCCCCTCACGTTGCGCACGAGGGAGGCGCGCACGACCTCGACGCCCACCGACTTTTCGAAGAGCTCGTCGACGTCGGCCGAGAGGTGCGACGAAGCGAGCACCACGGAGCACTCGAAGACCCGCGAGAGCGTCTCGCGCGCGTGAACGTGCACCGGCCGCCACGCGCCAGCGCTGCTTCCGTCGACCACGTCGAGGCTCAGCTCGACGTCGGGCAGGGAGGTTCCGTCAGAGGTGCTCATGCGCGATGTTCCCTTGTATGGTCTGAGGGCGGTCTGTGATCTCTCGTGAGGCGTTGCGATGAACCGCTCCATCGCCGCCGCGTCGCCGCCGTTGGGCGCGGGCGATGCTACACCGAGTCCGCGTACACCGGGAGGTCTTCAACCTCGGGCTCTTCAGCCTCGGGTCGCCCCACCGCGCGGAGCCACGCGAGGCCCAGGATCGCCGACGCGAAGGACCCCGCCAGCACCCCCACCCGGGCCTGGTCGTTCGCCGCCGCCGAGCCTGAAAAAGCGAGCTCGTCGACGAAGAGCGACATCGTGAACCCGACCCCCGCCACCATCGCCACGCCCGCCACGTCGCGCCACCGCGCCCGCGTCGGCATGGGCGCCAGGCCCGAGCGCACCGCGAGAAAGGTCGCCAGGGTGATCCCTACGGGCTTGCCCACGAAGAGCCCGAGCGCCACCGCGAGCGTCACCGGCGCCGCCCCCGCGGCGCGCACGTCGACCGCCACCCCCGCGTTGAAGAGCGCGAACGCGGGCACGATCGCGAAGGCCACCACGCCGTGGAGCCCGTGCATCATCCGGTCGAGCGGCGACTGCATCGCCTCGAGGTGACGCTCGATCGCGCCGAGCACGTCACGCCCCGCGACGCCCCTCGCCCGCAGCTGCGCGAGCGCCGCGTCGAGCTCGACGAGCACCCCTTCGGGTGACTGCGCGGGCGTCGGCGGGAGGCACACGCCCACCACCACGCCGGCGAGCGTGGGGTGCAGCCCCGCGCGCGCGAGCTCGACCCAGAGCGCCACGCCGAGCACCGCGTAGGGCACGATCGACTGCGTGCGCCTGCGAGAGAGCCCCGCGAGAATGGCCGTGAGCGCGAGCGCCGCGGCGAGGGGCGCGGGCGACACGCGCGCGCCGTAGAACACCGCGATCACCACGATGGCGCCGAGGTCGTCGAAGATCGCTAGCGCCGTGAGGAACACCAGCAGCGACGGCGGGACGCGGCGCTTCACGAGGCCGATCACGCCGAGCGAGAAGGCGATGTCCGTCGCCATCGGGATGCCCCAGCCGCGCGACGCCACGCCGCCGCGCGCCACGAGGAGGTACACGCACGCAGGCGCGATCATCCCGCCGAGCGCCGCGATGAGCGGGAGCGCGGCGCGCGACGGCGTGCGCAGCTCGCCCGTCGAGAGCTCGCGACGGATCTCCATCCCCGCGACGAGGAAGAAGAGCGTCATGAGCAGGTCGTTGATGACGTGACGCAGCGACCACGCGACCGAGAGCCCGCCCGCGCGCGCGCCGAGGGGGAGCGCGGCGACGCGGTGATAGCCCCCGGCGAAGCGGCTGTTCGCCCACGCGAGCGCCACCGCCGCGGCGAGCATGAGCAGGGCGCCGCTCGCGGCCTCGGTGCGCAAGAACCGTTGGATCGGCGCCGCGAGTCGGAAGAGCACGCGCCGCACCGCGGAGGGTGCGAGCGGCTTCGTCGAAGCGGGGGTGGTCATCGCGGTCCGTGCGTTCTAACCGAAGTCGCGCGGCAGGTGCGCCCGCACCGACGACCGGGCGACACGATCGAAGCACCCTCGAATCACGCTGGCATCGCCGAGTTGAGTTTGGGTACTCTCGCGCGCCATGGAGAGCAAGAACCCCGACGGGGAGGGGAACACCCCCGCGCCTTCTACGCAGCCCGTTCAACCGCAGCCCGTGGCGCCCGACATGGGCGCGATGGGCCCGATCGGTGTGCCGCTGCCCAACGTCGGCGGGATGATCGTCGTCGGACCGCCGCCGGGTTTTGAGGGCATGGGCCCCGGCGCGCCGCAGGGCTCCGGCGCGAACGAGAACGTCGTGGCGTTCTTTCTGAACGAGACCCTCCTCAACGTGTTCACGCGCCTCGGGCTGCGCATCTTTCAGCTCCGGCCCGACGGTCACGCCGAGCTCATGCCGCGCGTCCGCCCCGCGATCGCGACGCTGCTCGGCACCGACCTCAACGACCCCGTCTCCGTCGCCGCCCTCGAGAACGAGCTCGCCCAGGCCCTCAGCGCCTACGAGCGCTACCTCCAGTTCGCCCAGCGCGAGCTCTCGTTCATCGAGAAGGTTCGCGTGCTGCTCCGCGACAACGACTCGCCCACGAAACCCATCCCCTGAGGCTCCACGCCTGCGTCGACGCGACGCGGACGCATCTCCCCCGATGCCCTTCGACCCACGCCACCGCACGGTGCAGCACCCGAGCACGCGCTCGCTCTTCGACGCGCTCGAGGCGCCGCTCGACGCGTGGGTGCGCGCCGTCATGGCCTCGACCGACGCCACGCTCGCAGCGCGCGGAGGCGTCACGCACCGCGCCCTCGTCGAGCCCATCGCGCGCGCGGTCGGCCTCGATGACGTAGCCGTCGACCGCTGCGGCGCCGTGCTCGACGCGGCGCAGGTCATGGTCGACCTCGTCGACAACCTCACCGACCTCCCGAAGGACCTCGCGCGCGGCGTGAGCCCCCTCTCCGCCTGCGCGGACGTGCCCACGGCGGCGCTGTTCTGCATGCCGAGCGTGATCGCGGGCTGCCTCATGAGCGGTATCCACAGGTTCTTTCCCGCGCCGTTGCGGGGCGCCGCCGCGGCCGCGCGCGCGACGACGGTCTTCGGTCGCATGGTGGTCGGTCAGGCCGCCGACGACGAGAGCGACGCGCGCGTCGACCTCGCGTCGGGGATGCAGGGGCTCCTCTGCTGCCTCCCCCTCTGGCTCGTCTTCGACGACTCGCCCGCGCATCGCGCGCGGCTCGTCGCGATCGAGCGCTGGGCCTTCGCCTACGGCAGAACGTGGGAGCTCCGCGAGGCCGCCGCGGAGGCGCCCGCGTCGTCGGCGGCGGCGCTGCGATACCGCGCGGCCTGCGCCGTCGCGCGCGAGGCGTGGCCCTCGATGCGTCCCTTCGCAGAGGGCGACGAGCTGTCCGCGCGCGCGCTGCTGCCATGAGCGACACGCACGCCGACGCGCCCGACGCGATGCCTCCGCGCAAGCTCTCCGAGCGCGTCGCCGCGGTGAGCCTCACGTCGCTCCCCCCGACGCGCTTCGACGTGTTCAGCGACCCCGTCGCGTACGACTCCCTGCGAGACGCGTTTCTGCCCAAGAACATCGCGGCCCTCATCGCGATGTGCGCCTTCGCGTCGGCGCTCGCCTTCGCCACCAACCGCTTCGTCACGGGCGACTGGTCGACGCTCGGCGTCTGGGGCGTGGTCGCTGCGATGTCCACGCTCGCCGTCGCCGCGGCGCTCACCGTCGCCACACGCCGACCCCTCGTGCTCCGTCAGCGGGAGCGCTTCTGGCGGCTGCTCACGGCGCAGGGCGCGGCGACCCTCACGTGGCTCTACATCGTCGGCCTGCTCGTCGACGACTTCTTCTCGATCCTCGGCCTCGCGGCGCTCGTCGCGCTCGTCTTCAACGACACGCGCTACCTCTACGACGACCGCATCCTGCGCAGGCAGTACCTCGTGCCCGCCGTCGTCGTCGACGTCGCGCTCGGACTCCTGTGGCTCCTGCGCCCCGAGGCGGCCGCGCGCATCGTGCCGGCGCGCGGGGGCCTGCTGGTCTTCGGCGCCGTGCAGCTCGGCCTCGTGGTGCTCACGCAGGGCCTCATCGTGACCGTCGGGCAGCAGAACCGCGACCGCGACGTGCGCGCGAGGGAGATGCAAGACCTCACGCGTCAGCTCGCCGTGTACCGCAAGGAGCGCGAGGTGCTCGAGCGCGCCGCGCGGCTCATGACCTCGGGCCTCTCGTCGGTGAAGTTCGCCCACGACGTCGCGTCGCCCATCTCGGCGCTCACGATGGCCGTCGAGGGCGCGCGCGTGAGCGTGGCGCGCCTCGGCCCCGACGGACCCGCGGACCCGGAGGCGCGCGAGGACCTCGTCGAGATCCTCGACATCGCGCAGGCCGCGTGCGACCGCATGCGCGCGATGGCCGACACGCACGCGACCGCGCTCAAGCGACGCGACCCCGTGGAGCCCGTCGAGATCGGCGCCCTCATCGCCCGCGCCTGGAAGGAGGCCCTCGCGACGCTCGACACCCACGGCGCGCGCGGCGTGGTGGAGCCCTCCATCGAGCTCGCGCCGTCGCCCGTGTACGTCACGGCGGGGCACGCGTCGACCTTCGCGAACCTGCTCACCAACGGCGCGCTCCAGGCCCCCGACAGGCCGCTCGAGGTGCGGGGAACGGTCTGCGACGCGTGGTTCTACCGCGTGACGATCCGCGACCGCGGCGTGGCCGCCGGGCTCAGGCCGCAGACCATCGCGCGCATCGAGCGGGCCCTCTCGCTCGACGACGACCGCCCCGAGGGCGACGCGCCGAAGCGCTACCGCGGCTATGGCATCGCGCTCAGCATCGGACGCGTCCTGGCCGTGCGATACAACGGCTGGCTGAGCGTGCGCGAGCCCGAGGAGGGAGACGGCGTGGAGTTCTGCGTGGTGCTCCCCCGCGTCGCGCCTGAAGAGATTCCGCACGAGGCCAACGAGCCCGAACAGTACGCGAACTGACCGCACGGACGATCGACCAGAAGGAGCGCGACGATGCCGAAGGGATACGTGATCACGGTGGGAGCCTCGCTCGTCTCGGGGGCCCCGTTCGGTCGCCCCGACGTGACGTACTCGCTGCCGAGCGCCGAGACCGACGCCATCGCGGTGCGCGACCGCGCCCTCGCGCAGGGACTCACGATCCACCAGTGCCTCACGGGCGCTGACGCGACGACGGCGGCTTTCTACGGCGCCGTGACCTCCGTCGCGAACGCGGCGACGAGCGAAGACCTGGTGATCCTGCACTTCTCGGGGCACGGCACGATCCTCTACGCGCCCAACCTCCACGAGGACCCGTCGAGCCCGTCGTGGGGCGACCTCAACGCGGCGATCTGCTTCTTCGACCGGCCCTTTCTCGACGACGAGCTCCTCGCCCTCTACGCGAAGTTCAAGGCCGGGACGCGGGTCCTGGTGCTCCTCGATTCCTGTTACTCGGGCGGGATGACCGACGGCCTCGAGAGCCCCGCGCTCAGCACGCAGGTCGACCCCGTGATCGCCGCCGCGCCCCCTCCTCCTCCTCCGTCGCCTTCGCCCGTCCCGCACTCGCTGCCCCACCTGCCGCAGCGTCCGTCGCAGCCCGACGTGGCCCGTATGCGACGCTTGCCGACGGCGATCGAGCGCGTCTTTCTCGACTGGCTCGGTCGCGGAAAAGACTCCGAGCAGGTCGCCCTCGGCGCCGCGAAGCTCTTCGGCAAGCTCCTCCCGTTTCACCACGCGGAGCTGTCGTTCATCGCGAACCTCCCCGCGTATCGTCAGGCGCTGCCCGGCCACCTCTGGCCGCGCACCTTCGCGGAGTTCAACTCCGACAGGTTCGTGAGCCCCGCCACGCGGCATCGCCTCCAGCTCCTGCCCAAGAAGCAGCGCGAGGCCGTGCTGATGTCCGCGTTCGCCGAGGGTCGCGTCGCCGTCGAGCACCCGACGGGGCTGCGCCGCTGGGAGCTCGAAGGTCCTCACCGCAACGTGAACGTCGACGTGCCCGACGGCGCCCTCCTGCGATGGGTCGAAGGGTTCCGCAACGCGGCGCCGCGATCGCTCCTGCGTTCGATCCGGCCCCCCGTGGGACCCTCGGTCCAGATGCTCTGCGCGACCGTCGACGGCTTCGCCAGGTCGAACGTGTTCACGCCGCAGTTCCTCCAGCTCGAGCCGGGCTACGCGAAGAGCCACGTCGCGTTCGCGAAGGAGCTCGACACGCGGATCCACGCGATCGTCGGTCCGTGGGGCCAGTCGGTGACGCGCGCCTACAGCGCGCCCGAGCCCGTGACCTTCACGCTGCAGCACCCGTGGCAGGTGACCTGAGCCCCACGCCGAGGACGCGCCCATGCCCTCCATCCCCTACGACCTCGCCGGTCCAGAGAGCCTCTTCTTCCCCTCGGAGCCTCGCCTCGACGCCGACGAGATCCAGGGCAACGTGCTCCCGGGCTTCGCGCAGGTGCATCAGCACCACCTCTTCGTGCGCATCACCGACGTCGTGGCCTTCAAGGCCGCGATGTCCGCGCTGCTCCCCTCGGTCGCCAGCATGGCCGCGGTCGTCACCGCGCGTGACGCCTCCGCGCGCGACCTCCGCTGGCTCAGCGTCGCCCTCACCTTCGAGGGCCTCGCGCGGCTCGGCGTCCCCGTCGCCGGAGCCCACCTCGACGCGGCCTTCACGCAGGGAATGACCGCCCGCGCGTCGAGCCTCGGAGACCGCGACCCGTCCGCGTGGCGCGTGTCTGACACGCCCGGCGCGCTCGACGCGGCGCTCCTCCTCGCGAGCGACACCGCGGCCACGCTCGACGCCTTCGTCGTCGACGTGAAGACCGCCCTCGGAGGCGCGATCATCGTCGACGAGCTCCGCGGTGATGCGAGCCGACTCTCGGGGGGACGCGAGCACTTCGGCTTCTCCGACGGTCGCTCGCACCCCGGACTCTTCGGCTGGTTCACCGACGCGAAGGGCGCGCGACGCGCCGTCACGGGCCGACGAAGCGCGCGCAACCGCACCGAGGGCGTCCCCGGTCAGCGCCTCGCGCCGCCCGAGCGATTGCTCACGGGTCTCTCGGCCGACGCGCCCGCGTGGACGCGCAACGGCTCATACCTCGTCGCGCGCGTGCTCCAACAACACGTCGGCGCCATGCACCGCTTCGTACGCGACGCCGCCGACGCCCTCGGCGTACGCACCGACCTCGTGGCCTCACGGCTCCTCGGGCGATGGCCCGGCGGAGCGCCCGTGCTCCGCGCCGACCACGACGACCACGCCCTCGGAAGCGCGCCCTGCGCCTACAACGACTTTCAGTTCCTGCGCGCGGGCGCTCCCCTCGCGGCGGGCACCGCGGGCGACTGCGGACCGCTCGCGCCGCCCTCCATCGCAGATCCGCGCGGCGAGGTGTGCCCCTTCAGCGCGCACATCCGAAAGGCCAACCCCCGCGACGACGAGGGCGCCTCTCCCTCGATGCGCGCCGCGCTCTCGTCCGATGACAACCGCGGCAGGGTGATCTTTCGCCGCTCGCTCCCGTACGGCGACGCGAGCCCGTCGACCTTCGACGCGCCCGTCGCCGACGGCCCCGGAGACGACCGCGGCCTCGTCTTTCTCTGCTACCAGTCCTCCATCGTGGAGCAGTTCGAGTTCATTCAGCGCGGGCTCGTGCAGGACCCCGACGCGCCTCGCCCCGACAGCGGGCACGATGCGCTCATCGGTCAGGGCTCCGACGCGTCGCCGCGGCGCTTCTCGCTCGGCAAGCTCCCCGACGGACGCTCCGCGGCGTGCAACGGCGTCCCCGCGTGGGTGACCACGCGCGGCGGCGGGTACTTCTTCGCGCCTTCGATCTCCGCGCTCAAGGCGATGATGGCGTAGCGCGACGACGCGATGCGCGTGGCTCCAGAGGTTGCGAACCGATGAACACACGAACCCTCCTCGCGCTCGTCGCCCTCGCGCTCGGCCCGTCGCTCCCCCGCGTCGCGCTCGCGCAAGACACCCCGTCGGCGATGCCCGCCCGCGTGGGGACGTCGTGGGTCTACGACGGCACCGCGACGCTCGGAGACAGCGCCCGACGCAGCCTCGACGCGCTCATCGACGACGCGTGGACGCGCGCCAACACCCGCCTCGCCGTGGCCCTCGTGCGCGACACCGCGCCGCGCCCCGTCGACGACTACGCCCTCACGCTCTTTCGCGCGTGGAGCCTCGGAGACAGCACCGCGGGACGCGCCGCGCTCCTCGTCGTCGCGGTGAGCGCGCGTCGCAATCACATCGTCGCGGGCAGCGAGACCCTCGCGACGATGCCCGAAGACTTTCGGCGCCACGTGCTCGACGACGTGTTCCGACCGACGGCGCGCGCGCAGGGCGTCGAGACCGCGACGCTCCGCGCGATGGAGGCGCTGCGAGACAGGGTGATCTCAGCGCCCCCGACGGCGACGCCCCCCGCGCCCTCGACGCAGCCCGCGATCCCCTCGACGCCACAGCCCGCGATCCCGACGCACCTCGATGATCCCGCGCCGCCGCCGGTCTCCTCGCCCGAGGCGCCGCACGACGACGGACTGCCCATCGGCGGCCTCGCCGTCGCGGGCGTGGGACTCGGAATCGCGTTCTGGGGTGCGCGAAAGCGTCGCGCCGAGGCCCTCGCGCGCTGCGAGAACGG
>JBPOHC010000208.1:0-26680 GCA_052035985.1 Myxococcota bacterium
CTCTTCGGGCGCTTCGGGAGGCGCTCCGTGACTGCCGCCGCCGCCGGGCGCGAGCGACGAGAGGCCGTCGACGATTCCGCCCGCGAGCGCGCCGAGCATGCTGCCGCCCTTCGCCCTCGACGCTTGCTGCACCAGCGGCGCGCCGTACGACGCCGTGGGAACCATCATCCGCGCCTTCGCCGCAGGCATCTCCGCGTGACGCCCGAGGGGGCGCGTCTCCCGTCGCGACGAGCGGGTGTCCTCCATCTTCTTCATCTTCTCGGGTGCGGGTTCGTCAGCCTCCTCGTCGGCGTAGCTCTGCTCTTCCGCGAGGAGCTCGTCGGCGAGCTCATGCGACGCGCCCTGATACGCGCCGCCTTCGCCCCCGCGCGCGCCGCCGTAGTCTCCGGAGACGAGCGTGGCCACGCTGCTCGGCGGCCCCATCGCGGCGAACGCGCGGTCGTAGCCTTCGAACATCCGATCGAGGCCCGCGGGAGGCGCGCGATACGCCTTCTTCGCAGGGGGTTGCGCCTTGCCGAAGCGCAGCGACGCGAGCTCCGGGAGCCGCGCGTCGTAGAGCAGATCGGCCGTCGAGAGCGAGAGCTTCACGCGGGTCCAGTCTTCGCCGCTGCGCTGCGCGACGAGGGCCTCGGCGATCCACGTGGCCTTGCGCCCGTTCTCTCGAATGCGGAGCGTGTACACGGGCCACCACCGCGCCGCGGGAACCGCGTACGCGAGGTCGACCCACGCGACGGCCCCCTCGCCCGTGAGGTGCACCACCACGCGCAGCGTCGGGTGTCCCGCGCCGGTGCGCTCTGCGCTGCGCGCCTGGGCGTCGTCGATGCGCGCGGCTTCGAGCGACTCTTCGACCTCGCGCAGCGCGGTGACGAGGGCGCTCTCGCGCGCGTCGAGGTCGGCCACGAGCGTCGAGAGCATCTCGGCCGTCGCGAGCGCGTCGGAGGTGCGAGGCGCGACGTCGCGCGACGACGTGTGGAGCGCGCGAGCCCTCACGCCGGGGTCGAGCGTGAGCGACGAGAGGTGGGCGCGCATCTCGCCGAGGTGGTTCTGCTCGTCGCGCAGCCGGTGGAGCCTGCCTTCGAGGTCGCGCACGCGGTCGACGCTCGCGCCCGTCACCGATCCCGCCGCGGGGACCACGAGCGACGCGCGCACGGCGACGACGGCGCGCTTGCTTCCGTCGGGGAGCGACGCGCGCACGCTGGCGCCTTCGGCGATCGCGGTGACGCCCTCGACGACGAGCTCGACCTCGCCGTCGGGCAACGCGTCGGGGAGCGCGAGGCGGCGCGTCACCAGCGCGCCGCGCGCGTGAACGTTCACATGAGTGATGGAGCTCTCGCAGGGGATGGCCACGGCGCGCACGATGCCCCAGATGCGCCCCCGCGCGCAACGCGGCATCTGCCCCGTGCGCGCACCCCCGATGGAGGGCTCAGCGCGTGTGGCCGACGTGGCCCCGGAGGACGAGCGCCTCGTCGGTCTGTGATGACGTGATGCCCCAGACGGTGTCTCCGCCGAGGGCGCAGACCTGATCTTGGAGGGCTCGGGTGCACGCGGGCATGTCGCCCATCGCGTCGCCCGTGCACCGCGCCGTCGCTTCACCGAGCGAGCGCACGGGGCGGGTCGGCGTTCCGTCGCGCAGCACCTCGACGGGACACCCCGGAGGGAGCGCGTCGGCCGTACGCGTTCGCGCCGTCGACGACGCGCAGCCGAGGGAGGCACACAACACCACGAGGACCGCTCCGACCCGCTGCATCATCGCGCGAGGAGACACGCTCGGAGCGAGCTCCGTCAAGGCTCCCGTCGCGTCTCGACGCCCGTGGGATACGCGCCCATCGCACGCAGCCCGAGCACCGAGAGCGTCACGCCGATGGCCCCGAGCCCGACACCCACCGCGATGGTCTCGGGCCCCGTGGGTGATCCGCCCGAGACTTCGAGCGGACTGAAGCCCACGAAGATCAGCGCGAGCACCGAGAGCCCGACGCCGCCCACGAGGAGGTTGCGCCCGCGCTCCCATCCTCGGCGCTCGGGCGCGCGCAGGGTCAAACCGCGCGGAGCGTCACCGACACGCACCGACGTGACCGCGTCGCGCACCGCGGGAGCGCCTGAATACAAGCTGTATTCGCCAGGACGCAGGTGCAGCGTACACGGCGTCTGACACCACGGGTCGACGATCATCCCCTGCGTCGCCTCGGTCCCGACGGGGACGAGCGAGACGTTCTGCGTCGCGCCCGACGAGGCCACCGTGAGCGCCACGCGTCCATCGCCCGCGCGCATCGCCGCGGGATCGGGCGACGTGTGGATGCGCGGCGTCGACGCGCAGGCCATCGAGAGCGCGGCCGTGAGCACGAGCGCCCTCACTCGACCCTCGCGCTGCGACGAACGACGGTGAGCGCGCCGGAGTAGCGGCGCGCGGTGAACCAGAAGGTCACCTCGCCAGTGTCGGAGGGAGGCACCCACGCGAGGCGCGCGACGTCTCTGCCGCCCTGCAGCACGGCCTCGGTGTCGGGGTTCTCGCAGTACTCCGTGCTCGCGGGCGCAGCGCCCGTGACGTGGTAGCCCACGAACACCACAGAGTCTTCCGGCGCGCCGAGGATGCCCGTCCCTGCGCTCGTGGGTTCGAGCGCCACGGACGCGTCGGTGACATGAAACGTGATGTCGACGGAGGGGCAGCTCGCGCGCGATCCGTCGCAGCGCGCCACGGTCGGAACGATGCCCTCGCCCCACGCTCGCCCCGCGAAGGTGACGTCGGTGATGCTCGCGGGCGTCGGTGCAGCGTCGCTCCCGTCGGCGCGCGGACCGGGGATCGACGCAGTGAACACCACGCCGCGCGCGCCCGTGCAGCGAGGCCAGAGACCGCCCTTCGGGGGCGCTTCGATGTCTCCGTCGGCGCAGGCGAAGCCCACGAGGTCGGTCCATCGGCGGCGCGTTCGATAGGGCACGGTGTCGAGCGTTCCGCCCTCGGGGTTCACAGCGACGCGCACGCTCGTTCCGCGCGCGAACTCGCCCGCGGCGAGGCACGGGGCGAGGGCCGCGGACGCGTCGAAGGTCACGTCGACGGAGGCGACGGCGGTGAGCACGATGTTCGACGGACAGCGGTACCAGGCGACGGTGACGGCGCGGTCTTCGACGTCGGCGGTGACGGCGCGCACGGTGACGGTTCCGTCGGGCGGCGCGATGGGCGGGTCGAAGGTCGTGCCGAGCACGCGCATCGACTTGATGACGTGGTAGTCGGGCGGACACGAGTCGCAGCTCGCGACGAGCGCCACGCACGCGCACACGACGAGAGTTCTACAGCTCACCGCGCACTCCGATGTTGGGCACGATGGGGAGAAAGACGCCCGACGGATAGGCCGTGGTGTGGTCGGCGTCCCAGGTGACGCTCTCGGCGTTGATGCGGTTGTAGACGTTGAGGATCTCGAAATAGAAGACCATGCGTCCCCACGGATGGGTCCACTGCTTCTCGACGCGCAGGTCGAGCTGGTGAAAGTCGGGGATGCGATCGAGCCACGGCTCCTCCCCCGCCGGAACGCTCGTGCCCGTGAGGCCCACGTAGAGCGCGCGATCGAAGGGCGCAGGACGTCCCGTCACGTAGCGGAAGCGCGCGCCGATCTCCCACCCGCGGCCGAGCCTGAAGCTCCCGACGGCCGTGAGAATATGCGTCTGATCGAACTCGAAGGGACGCCAGAGCGCGTCGGGTCCGTCGCGTCGCTCGGCGCGCATGAGGGTGTAGGCGATCCAGCCGAAGAAGCGCTCGCCCTGCCTGTGGCGCAGGAGGATCTCCAACCCGACGACGCGCCCCTGACCGTCGTAACGCAACGAATCCGCGCGCGGAACGCCCGCCCCCGCGATGAGCAGATCGAGCGACGGAAAGCCCACGAGCGCGTCTTGAATCGACTTGTAGAAGCCCTCGACGGAGAGCGTGATCCACGGCGAGATGCGGTGCTCGACGCCGAGGCCGAGGTGAATCGCGCGCTCGGGCCGCGGCTGCTGTCCGTCGCTCGCGACGCGGTTGGCGAGCACGAGGAGCTCGGGCGCCACGGCGATGCGCTCCGCGAGGCTCGGCTGCGAGTAGTAGCCCGCGCCGAGCTTGATGAGCCCGTCGCGCCACGCGTCCCACTGCACGCTGAGGCGCGGTGAGACGATGGCCGTCCCCGTGGTGCCCGAGACATCGACGCGCATCCCCGGTCGGAGTCTCAACGAGGGGACGGGCGAGAGATCGAGCTCGACGTAGGCGCCGGGCTGCGCGAGCGTCACGTCGGTGTCGCTCTGCACGCGCGGCGCGTCGGGGCTCGGGGGCATCCCGCGCATCCCGCGCATGCGCTCGGCCGACAGGTCGCTGTGGTAGGTGCGCGCGCCGAAGACGCCGTCGAAGCCCACGTAGAGCCTGTTTCGCAGCCCGAAGGTGTGCGTGAGCTCGGCACGCGCGTGCGTGGGATAGCTGCTGAGCGAGAGGCTGTCGGTGTTGCCGTTGCGCTGGTGCGTCGAGAGGGTGAGGCCGTTCCACCCCGAGGCCACGGCGACGGAGAGGTTGGTGCGCTGCGAGAAGGTGTGGTTCCACGAGACCTGGGCGATGTGAAAGCCCATCCCGATGCCGTTGCCGCCGCCGCTGCGGTCGGCCACACCGACGGAATCACCGCTGCCGTAGAGGGCGAAGCGGAGCCTGTCGCGCCCCGTCGGACGCCAGTCGGCCATCGCCTGATAGTCCCAGTAGCCGAAGAAGGTCGCCGTGCCCGTGGCCGCCGCGACGATGGGCGAGAGGAGATAGCCGATCCATCCGAAGCGCCCCGAGACCGCGACGGAGACGTTGCGCGAGAGGGCGGCTTCGGTGAAGGCCCCGGCGTCGATGATGCCGAGGTGCATCGTGGTGCGCGCGCCCTCGCGCATGGGCTGACGGAGCCCCATGTCGACGACGCCGCCGGTGGCCCTGCCGAAGCGCGCGCTGAAGTTGCCCGGGTAGAACTCCAGGCGGTCGAGCATCTCGGTGGCGACGGTGCTGCCGAGGCCGCCGAAGTGGTACGCCGCGGGGAGAAAGGTCCCGTCGACGAGCACGAGCGTGTCGGCGGGCGCGGACCCTCGCACCATGAGCGAGCCCGAGAGAAAGGGCGCCCTCGCGATGCCAGGGAGGTTCTGAATCGCCCGCAGCGCGTCGCCGAAGGAGCCCGGGATGCGCTGCACCTCCTCGCGCGTGACGGGCACCAGGGTGAGCTCGCGGCGAGGGCGTCGACCGCGCACGGTGGCCTCGCCCGCCTCGTCCTGCGCGAAGGCCGCGGAGGGAACCGCGAGCGCGAGGAGCGCCGCGCACGTCAGTCGAGCCCGATGCACGGCGCGCATGGGACGCGATGAGTCACTGCACGGTCAAGCGTTCTCGCTGCGCCCCGCGTGGTTGTAGACTCCGCGGCGCCATGAAGCACACCGCACGCATCGCCTCTCTCTTCGCGCTCGCCGCGCTCGCAAGCTGTAGCGACGACGCGACCCCGGCAGGACCCACCACGCTCACGGTCGACTCGCTCAACGTGGGGCTCGCGGGGGCGTTCATCCCCTTCGAACCGCAGCGGCGCGCGGCCATCGGACCGGCCATCGCGGCGCTCGACTCCGACGTCGTGTGCCTCCAGGAGGCGTGGCTCGAGAGCGACAAGGACGCGATCGTCGCCGCGACGCGATCGCGCTTCCCCTACGTGGCGCGGAGCCGTCACGACCTGAGCTCGGCGGTCACGTCGGAGATCGATCCGATGTGTGACATTCCGCCTGCGCCGACCACCGCGCCGTGCAGCTCCGCGGCGCTGCGCGCGGGTCTCGAAGACGGCCTGCGCTGCCTCACGACGAGCTGCTCGACGATGCCCGGCAACGAGATGGGGCAGACCACGTCGACGCAGTGCGCGACCTCGATGTGCATCGGTCAGGTGGGCGCGCTCATCACGAGCCCCGAGCCCGACGCGCTGCGGTGCTACGGCTGCCTCGCGTCGGCGCTCCCGACGGAGACCTTCTCGTCGATCCGCACGCTCTGCGAGACCAACCCCGCGGCGGGACTCGCGTTCGGCGGACAGAACGGCGTGATGATCCTCTCGAAGCACCCGCTCTCGAACATCGAGACCCTCGTCGTCCCCGGCACGTGGAACCGCCGCGTCATCACGCGCGCCACGGCGACGCTCCCCGGCGCGCGGCGCGTGACGGTGTACTGCAACCACCTCACGCCGCAGTTCGACAGCACGGCCTTCCCCTACACGGGGCGCTACGGCTGCGGTCGCGTGGGCCGCGAGGGCTGGGCCTCGGAGCAGCTCGCGCAGGCCCGTCGGCTCGTGCAGTGGGTGACGCAGACGGGCGGCACCGACCCCGTGGTCGTCGCGGGTGATTTCAACTCGGGCCCCGCGTCGGCGGGCGTCGTGGCCGAAGCCGTCGAGACCTACGACTACCTCCGCACGCAGCTCACGCTCGCGGTGCCGCAGGGCTACACGCCGGTGTGTACCTTCTGCGGCGCGAACTACCTCACGGGCAACTCGCCCAACGTGTGGATCGATCACATCTTCGTGAAGAACGTCGCGCCCACGGCGGTGCGCTCGTTCTCGCGCACCTTCGTGACGCCGTCGGTGACGGTGCCCTCGGCGCCGGGCACGGTGAACGTGTCCGATCACTACGGCGTGCGCGCGGTCATCACGCTGCCGTAAAGCGCCTCCGCGCTTCTCTCGCGGCGGGCTCTCCGTTACCTTCCGAGCCCGGTGATGCCGCGACCTCGTCACGTCAGCTCGCTCGCTGCGCTGCTCGTCGCCGCGTCTACCCTCTCCGCGCAGGCGCAGGTGGGCTCCGACGCCGCGCGACGCGCGCTCATCGAGCAGGCTCGCGCCGCGTCTCGCGCGGGCGATCACGCGCGCGCCGTCGAGCTGGCGACGCGCGCCTCGGGGGTCCGCGCCACGCCCTCGCTGCGGTACTTTCTCGCGACCGAGCACCTGGCGCTCGGCCACGCGGTCGAGGCCCTGGAGCACGCGGGAGAGTGCGTCGCGCGCGCGAGCGTCGACGACGCCGTGCCCGACCGCGACGACCTCCTCACGCGATGCCGCGCGATCGCGAGCGACGCCGAGGAGCGCGTCGCGCGCATCACCGTACGCGTCCCCTCGCCCGCGCCCGAGGGCTTGCAGGTGCACGTCGGCGATGTGCTGCTCGCGCCCTCGCTCCACGGCATCGCCGTGCCCGTGGCGCCCGGCGACATCGAGGTCCGCGCGACCGCCGCGGGGCGTCGCCCGTTTCACGTCACGCGCGCGCTCGAGGCGCGCGCCCACGCCGAGGTCACCGTCGAACTCCCCGCCGCGGAGCCTCCGACGACTGCACCCTCCCTGCGCGTGATCGCGCCCGCGCCTCCGGTCGCCAGACCTGTCGCGTCACCGATCTTCACGCCCGCGCCGCGCGAGGCTGCGTCACAGGGCGCGGGCCCCTGGGTCCTCGGAGGCGTCGGCCTCGCGGGGCTCGCGACGGCGGGCGCGCTCTTCGCCGTGGCGCTCGACGCGCGTGACGCGCGCGACGCGGTCTGCCCATCCGCCAACGACTGCGACCCGGTGACGGCCTCGTCACACGACGGACGCTATCGAGACTTCACCCTCGGCGCCGGCGTCACGCTCGCGCTCGGCGGGGCGCTCGTCGCGTGCGCCGTCGTGTGGTGGGCCGTCGCGCGCGCTTCACACCCTCAGCGCGCGCGCCTGGGGCTCACGCCTTCGGGCCTCGCGCTGCGCTGGTGACCCTCACGGCGCAACGGGTCACGCGACCTCGGCGGCGCTGCCTTGAACATCGGCGCGTCCGCCCTCGACGATCTTCGCGCGGAGGCCGCCCCCCTTGCGCTCGAAGAACGTCACGCAGTCGAGGCCCGCGTCGGCGAAGTCTTTGCGAGCGCGCCAGAGGAGGGTGTTGATGTCCGTGCGTCCCGCGAAGGCGCCCGGCCACAGGCGCGCGGCGAGCACCGCGTCGGGGATGAACTCGCCCGCGACGTAGGGCGGCGGCGGCTGGAGCAGGCAGGCGACGAGGTCGCAGCGCTTCTCCGAGAGGAAGACCTTTCGCTCCCGGTTGCCGATGCGGAGCGCGAGGCGGCCTCCGCGCGGCAAATACGTGAGCACCGCCGAGAGCACGGGCTCATCGGGCGAGGGCGACGCCGTGGGCTTCGACGGGTCCGCGGGCAGGGCGAGCACGCGCACCGAGTCGCCGCCGAGCGTGATGCGCTGGCCGCTCGCAACGTTGAGCATCTCGCCCTCGGAGAGCGCGCGTGTGAGCGTCACGCCCTCGACGCACGCCTCGAGCACGAGGCGCGCGCCCATGATCGTCAGCGCGAGGGCGCCCGGCGGCCACGCGAGGATCACGACCTGATCGTCGCTGCCGCCGCCGACGGAGGCGCGCTCGCCGCTCAACCGCACGAGCACGCCGCCGTCGCGCTCGAGGTACCATTGCAGCTCGGCGTCGGGGCGCGTCCCCGTCACGCGCGCCACGATGACGTGCCCCTCGATCTCGACGCGGTCGCCGTCCGCGAGCGTGCGGGTGCCCTCCTGCGAGGCGCCGTTGACCACCATCGAGCGCCCGCCCAGCGGGACGACCTCGACGCCGCCGTTGATCGCGCGAAAGAGCGCGTGGTGTCGGCCGACGCGCGCGTCGGGGAGCACCACGTCGCAGTCGGGGTTGCGCCCCACGAGGACGCACCCGCCGTCGAGGGAGACCCGTGCGCCCGCGAACTCGATCCAGTGTTGCCGCCTCACCGCGAGACCTCTCGGTTGATGGGTTCGGGCTCGATCACTCGATCGCGAGCTCGCGCATCACGAGCGCCCCATGCGATGCGCGCGGGGTCGACCGCCGGACGTGAGGCGCGCGCGTCGACGTCCGCTGCGTCGCGGTCGTCGACGCGCTCTGCGAGGCGCGAGCGCCCACCTCGGAGGCCGCAGGCGCCGCGCTCGTCGGCGCGAGAGGCGCGGGGAGCGTCGGCGTAGACGTCGGCGATGACGCCATCGAAGCCTCGTGCGACGCGGGTGCGACAGTCACCGACGCGGCGCGCGCTTCGGGCGTCGGCGCGGTCCGCGCGGAATCGGTGCGGGCCGTGGAGCCCACGAGCAGCAGGGCCGCCGACGCCGCCAGGAGCGCCACGGTCGTGAGCGCGCGAGGGGCGCGCGCGCGACGCTGCGGTGCCTCGGAGACAGCGGGCGTCACGGGCGCGGGGCGCGTGCACGACGCCCACGCCCGCTGCGCATCGGGGAGGGCGCCGTCGAGGGCCGCGAGGAGCGCCGCCGCGTCGGCGTAGCGGTCGACGGGCATGAGCGAGAGCGCGCGGGCGATGACGGCCTCCCACGGGCCGACGTCGACGGAGAAGGTCGCGGGCGTCGGACGCCGCGCCGCGCTGATGCTCCCGAAGAGCTCGATGCTCGTCGATCCGCGGTAGGCGCGCTCGCCGACGAGCACCTCGACCAGCAGGAGGGCCAGCGCGTGCACGTCGGTCCACGGGCCCGTGCGGAGTCGACCGATCTGCTCGGGGGCCGCGTGCGAGAGAGAGAACGACGAGCACGCGTCAGAGGTGAGGTCCGTCCAGTCGGGGGCGCCCTCGCCGGGGTCGAGCGTCTTGGCTACGCCGAAATCGAGCACCCGCGTCACCGGGGCCCCGCGCCGCGGCCTCGAGACCATCACGTTCGATGGCTTGAGGTCGCGGTGCACCACGCCCACCTCGTGGGCGCTCGCGATGGCGTCGAACACCGGGCGCAGGAGCTCGAAGGCATCGAGGGGGGAGCAGCCTCGGGGGTTACGCGCGCCCAGGTGACGCTCCAGCGTCTCGCCCTCGATCCACTCGAGCACGATGTAGGGCGAGTGGACGCCCACGAAGGGCGCCGCGCCGACGTCGAGCACACGCACGATCGCCGGGTGGTCGAGCGCCGCCACGATGCGCGCCTCGCGTTCGAAGGCCTCGACGAAATGCTCCGACGCGCGGTCTTCGACGAAGGCCGCCGCGGTCAGCACCTTGATGGCCACCGGGCACCCGAGCGAAGGGTGTCGGCTGCGGAACACGGCCCCGAAGCCCCCGCGGGCCACGAAGGCGTCGAGCACGTAGCGCCCATCGAGCGTCGAGCCCTCAGCGCGCTCGACCTCGACCGCTGCTTCATTCTCCGCCTGCACGCACGAAGCGTATCACCAGGATCGAAAACCTGTGAACCCGGTTCACTGCGGCAGCGCGACGGTCGCGGGCGCCGGGCTGTCGTCGACGCTGCCGTGACCGAGCTGTCCGTGCACGCCTCCGCCCCAGCAGCGCGTGCGGCCGTCGGCGAGGGCGGCGCACGAGAACGCCACGCCGGCGCTGATGCGCGTCGGTGCGCCGTCGAGCCCCGCGACCGCGACGGGGCTCACGCGGCGCACGGCGGAGCCGTCGCCGAGCTGGCCCGTGTCGTTGCGACCCCAGCAACGGAGCTCCGGTCCCTCGACGATGGCGCAGGTGTGGCGCTGCCCCGTCGCGACGGCGAGCGCGCGGAGCCCGCCGAGCGCGATGGCGACGGGGCGGAGCTGGTTGGCGGGCGGTCGCGCGACGGCCCCGTCGGAGTTGAAGCCCCAGCACCAGAGGGCTCCGTCGGCGAGCACGGCGCAGGTGTGGTTCGACGTCGACGCGAGCGCCACGGCGGCGTCGGGCAGCGAGACCTGCACGGGCGTGTAGCGATCGACGGTGGTGCCGTCGCCGAGCGCGCCGTACATGTTGAGCCCCCAGCAGCGCACGGCGCCGTCGAGGGTGCGCACACAGGTGTGATACTGGCCCGTCACCACCTCGACGGCGGGCGCGTCGAGCGCGCGCGCGACGGCGGGCCGGAGCCGCGGAGAGTTCGTCCCGTCGCCGAGGCCCCCGTACTGGTTGCCGCCCCAGCACCAGAGCGTGCCGTCATCGACAAGGGCGCACGCGTGGACGCCGCCCACAGAGACGGCCACGACGGCGCCCGTGATGCCCGCGACGAGCGCGGGCGTACCGCGTGAGGTGCGGGTGCCGTCACCGAGCTGTCCCGCGGCGTTGTCGCCCCAGCACCACGCGCGGCCGTCCACCACCGCGCACGCGGAGGTGTAGCCCGCCGACACCGACGCCGCGGGGCCGCCCAGCGCGCGCACGGCGACGGGGGCGCGGCGCTCCTCGAGGGTGCCGTCGCCGAGCTGCCCCCAGTCGTTGTTGCCCCAGCACCACACGGCGCCGTCGCACCGCACGGCGCACGAGAACTCGTTCTGGCTGCTCGCCAGGCCGAGGGGGCTCATCCCCTCGCAGCGCGCGGGGGGGTGATCGAGCGCGACGGCGTCGGCGGGCGCGTCGGGTGTCGCGTCGCGCGGGGATGCGCCCGCGTCGGGGCAGCGAGGGCCCGTGCAGACGGTGACGGGGGGCGTCCACGCGTCGGTGCACGAGGCTGCGGCGGCGCCGAGGAGGCACACCGCGACGCGCGAGCGTCGAGCGCGGGCACGAAGAGAGTGAAGGAGTGTCATCGCGGTCACGGGTGCGGTCCAACGAGAGGGAACGGGCGTGTACTGACGTCGGTACGCCGGTGTACTGACGTCAGTATACGGGCGTACTGACGTCGGTACATGGCGCGGGCGTGCCGCGCCGGTCAGGGCGTGATCGAGAGCCCGGTGCAGGTGAGGCCGAACGACTTGTGCGAGGTGCCGCCGAAGCCGGGATCGTCGAGCGTCCCCGTGAAGCCGCTCGCGAAGCCGTTGGTGGCCGGGCAGTCGGTCTCGGGGCCGTAGGTCGGCGTGCCTCCCGAGAACGGGTCGGTCCCGGTGCCGGGGCCAGAGACCACCGTGCCGCGCGACACGGCGAAGCCCGCGCCGCTCGCGGTGACCGTGACGGGTGCGCAGCGGAGGTTGAGCGCCGAGATCACGCCCGGCCTGGTCTCGGTGTCGATCTGAAAGCCGACGACGGCCGTCCCCGGCGCGCACCCGAGCTCGAAGGGGAAGCTCCCGCCGAACCCTCCGCGGCCCGAGTCCATCGTCGCGGTGGTCGAGCCCGTGACGGACACGGACGGCGTGGCACCGGCCACGAGTCGCGGCGCGACGCAGGTGCCCGCGATCCGCTCGAAGCCGTTGGTCCCCGAGGTCATCCCGGTGAACCCGGTGAGCACCTGCCCCGTGGGGCAGGCGAGAGCGAACATCATCCCGGTCATCGTGTCGCCGCGGAGGGTCGTCGGCACGCTCGACATCGTCGCGAGTGTTCTGCAGCGGGTGCCCCCGCAGACCTGCGACGAGGTGCAGCACTCGGAGCCGCACGCGGTCGTGCCCGTTCCGCACCCCGAGGTCATGCACACGCCCGAGACGCAGGTCTGGCCCGTCGTGCACGACGACGCGACGTCGGAGGGACACGCCGTGCTCATCCCCGTGCAGCGCTCGGCGGGGTTGCATGCGCTCGTCACCGCCGCGCGGCACTCCGTCGTCGACGGCAGGAACGCGTCGGTCGGACACGCCGCGCTCGAGCCCGTGCAGGTCTCCGCCGCATCGCAGACGCCCGCCGCCGCGCGACACACAGTCGTCGAAGCGGCGAACGCGTCCGCGGGGCAGGTGCCTCCCGCGGTGCACACCTCGGCCACGTCGCACGGACCGGCCGCCGCGCGACACTCCGCGCCCGGCGTGCAGCCTGTGGAGCCCGTGCACGTTCCAGCCGAGCAGGTCTGCCCCGCGGTGCAGGCCACCCCGCAGGCGCCGCAGTTGGAGGCGTTGATGCGCGTGTCGACGCACGCGCCGGAGCAGCGCGTCTGCCCCGTCGGGCACGTCGGCGGCGCAGGAGCAACGATCGCGTCGGGGCTCGCCAGGGACGCGCCGAGTCGATCACCGAGCGCGCTCGCCGTCACGAACGCCGACGCCGTGGAGGGCACCGTCGTCGCGCCGCGGAGCACGAACACCACGCCGCGCGCGTCGGCGCTCTCGCCGGGGGCGCCGAAGGCCACGTCGGCGAAGCCGTCGCCGTTGGTGTCGCCGAGGCCCGCGAGCGACGCGCCGAGCGACGCGCCCGCGGCGCTCCCCGACTGCGTGAAGAGGGCCATCGGGAAGCCGAAGAAGCCCGCGGCGACGGCCGCCGGGCCGCTCACCAGGAACACCCGCCCCGCGTTCGAACTCACGAAGGGCATGGCGATGAGCAGGTCGTCGCGGTTGTCACCGTCGACGTCGCCCGCGCCCGCGATCACGCGGCTCCATCCCCCGTTCGAGACGTTGCCCGCGGGCACGCTCACCGTGGCGCCGACGCCCGAGGCGCTCCCGGCCCAGAGGTTGAAGCCGCCGACGTTGCCGCCGAGCGCGAAGGGGGCGGAGGTGACGAAGTCCGAAAAGCCGTCGGCGTTGAAATCGCCCACGCCCGCGAGGCCCTCGGTGAAGCGGTCGCCCACCGTGCCGCCGTTCACGCGCGCGGTGGTGGTGCCGGGCAGGCCCGACGCCGCGCCGAAGAACGCGTGCAGCCGCCCCAGGTTGCTGCCGAAGCCGGGCTCGCCCACCACCACGTCGGCGAAGCCGTCGCCGTTGATGTCCCCCGCGCCGGTGAGCGTGAGCGCGAACTGCGACGCCGCGCCGCCGCTGCCCGCGAGCGCCGCGCTCGTGAGCGTCGTCGCGGCGGTGATCGTCGCCTGACCGCGGTACCAGGTCGCCGCGCCCGCGCCGCTGGTCGCGCCAGGCGCGCCCGCGACGAGGTCCGCGTAGCCGTCGCGGTCGACGTCGCCGACGCCCGCGACCGTGAAGCCGAGGCTCGCGGCCGCGACGGTACCCGTGACCGTGAGCGTCGCGCTCGTGGGGAGCCCCGAGGCGCTCCCGAGGTAGAGCGACCAGCCGCCGTTGCCCGACGCCGCGCCCGGCGCGCCCACGAGGAGGTCGCCGTAGCCGTCACCGTTCACGTCGCCCGCGGGCGAGAGCGTGGTGCCCAGGGCGCTACCCGCCGCGCCCGTAAAGCTGCGGTGCGCCGTCGTCGAGAGGCCCGAGGCGCTCCCGAGGTACACGTCGACGCGACCCGCGCCGCCGCCCGCCGCGGGCGCCGCGACGGCCATGTCGTCGAAGCCGTCGCCGTTCACGTCGAGGTGCGGTCGCACGCTCGTCTGCACGGCGCCGCGGTTCGCGCGGGGCGTGCGGAACATCCACACGGGGCTGTTGCTCCCCGTGTCGGCGGTGCTCCCCACCATGGCGCGCGCGCGCCAGTAGTACACCCGCGCGGCGGTGAGGGCCGCGGTGGCCGTGGTCGTGACGACCGGCGCCGAGGCGGTGCCTGCGCCACGGATGGTCTGGACCACCGTCGTGCAGGCGCGGTCGGCGCAGACCTCGACGATCGCTCCGTCGGCGCCCGTGCCCGCGCGGTGCGACCAGCGGAACGCGGGCTGGAGCTGCGTCACGTCGCCGAGCGACTGCGGCGCGAGGGGCTTCGGTCCGTTGTCGTCGACGCAACCGAAGGCGCCGCCCGCGCCGACGAGGTGCGTGCCCGCCGGGCAGGTGCGGTTGCACGCGCCCGACACGCACGCGACCATGCCGCCGACGGGCGCGGCGCAGGCCATCCCGCAGGCGCCGCAGTTGAGGACCGTGTCGAGCGGCGCCTCGCAGCCGTTGGCCACCATCATGTCGCAGTCGGCGAAGCCCGCGCTGCAGGTGAACCCGCAGGTCGACATCGCGCAGGAGCGCGCCGCGTTCGCCCGCTCGGGGCACATCGTTCCGCACGCGCCGCAGTTGTCGACGCTCGTCGCGGTGTTCACGCAGGAGCTGCCGCAGCGAGTCTCCGACGCCGCGCAGCCCGAGCTGCACGAGGACGTTCCGCTCGACGACGTGCAGAGCGGCGTCGCGCCCGCGCACATCGTCGTGCAGCTCCCGCAGGAGGTGGGCGCGGCGAGGTTCGCCTCGCACCCGTCGGCGGGGTTGCCGTTGCAATCGGCGAAGCCCGCGTCGCAGGTCCTTCGGCAGGTGCCCGCCTCGCAGGTAGCCCTGGCGTTCGCGCCCGCGCCGCACGCGTTGTCGCAGGCGCCGCAGTGAGCGAGCGAGGTGTTGAGGTTGGCCTCGCAGCCGTTGGCCGCCATCGCGTCGCAGTTGCCGAAGCCCGCGGCGCAGCTCACGACGGTGCAGGCGCCCGCGGCGCATCCCGAGGTCGCGTTGGGCGCGCGGCACTCGGTGCCACAACCACCGCAGTTGGAGACCGACGTCTGCGTGTTCGTCTCGCAGCCGTCGGCCACCGTCGCGTTGCAGTTCGCGAAGCCGGTGCTGCACGCGCCGATGCCGCACGTCCCCGACGAGCACGCGGCGGTGCCGTTCGCGATGACAGGGCACGTCCCTCCGCAACGACCGCAGTGCGTGGTCGTGGTGAGCGGGGCCTCGCAGCCGTCGGACGCCGTCATGTTGCAGTCGCCGAAGCCTGTGTCGCAGGTGAAGCCGCACGCGCGCGACGCGCAGCTCGCGCTCGCGTTCGCGGGCATCGGGCACCTCGTCCCACACGCGCCGCAGCTCGAGGCGTTGTTCGTGAGGTCCACGCAGGTGCCGCTGCAATTGGTGAAGCCCGCGGTGCACGACAGCGTGCAGGTGCCCATCGAGCACACCTGAGTTGGGGAGCACCGGGTTCCGCACCCGCCGCAGTTGTTCGGGTCGTTCCCCGTGTTCACACACGTGCCCGAGCAGTTGGTCTGGCCGAAGGGACAGGGGCTGGAGCACACGCCCATCGTGCACGTCGGTGCTCCCCCCCCCACCGCGCGTACGCAGCGGCGGCTGCACCCGCCGCAGTTTGTGATGGACGTGTCGATGTATTCGGTGTCCCCGTCCGGCCTCACATCGATGAAGCCGTTGCCATTGCAGTCAAGCTCCCGCTGGCACGTTCCGAGATAGCAACCACTATCCCTCACACACACCACGCCGCACGCACCGCATTGGTTGCGGTCGGTCTGCGTGTCCACGCAGGCCATCCCGCACATCGTCCGCGGCGCCATGCAGGCCATCGTCATCGTCGCCGTGCACACGCCGCTCACGCAGCGCTCACCCGTCGCACAATCACCGTCCACCATGCACCCGCTGGTCACCACGGCGACGCAGCGGCCCGCCGTGCATGACTGGGAGCTCATGCACCGCTGCGAGCAGGCCCCGCAGTGGTTCCGGTCGGTCATCAGGTTGACGCAGCCCGCGCTCGGGCACGCGGTCTGGCCCATCGTGCACGACGTCGCGACGCACGCCCCGGCGACGCACGCCTCGCCCATCGCGCAGCACGCTCCGCCGCACGCGGTCTGGCCCGTCATGCACATCGGTGCGGTGGTGCAGGTCGCGAGGAGCGGCGTCGAGCTCTGCGCGGGCAAGTACCCGGTCGCTGCGCGCGGGGCGTTCCCGAGCTGGCCTCCCAGGTTGCTTCCCCAGCAGCGGACCTCGCCGCTCTGGAGACGCGCGCAGGTGTGCTCCTTACCCGCCGCGATCTCGACGACTCCGGTGAGGTTGTCCATGCCCATGGCCGACGCGCGCACGGCCACCGGCGTGGCGCTGTTGGTGCTGGTCCCGTTCCCGAGCAGGCCGTTGAACCCGCGTCCCCAGCAGCGGACCTCGCCGCTCTGGAGCCGCGCGCAGGTGTGCTCCTCGCCCGCCTCAATCTCGACGGCGTTGGTGAGCCCCATCACCGCGACCGGCGTGGTGCTCCTGGTGCTCGTGCCGTTCCCGAGTCGGCCGTTGTCCCCGTTTCCCCAGCATCGGACCTCACCGCTCTGGAGCCGCGCGCAGGTGTGACTCGCGCCCGCCGCGATCTCGACGACCCCGGTGAGGTAGTTCATGTCCGTCGCCGACGCTCTCACCGGGTGCGGGTCCCCGGTGGCGCTGCGCGTTCCGTCCCCGAGCTGGCCGTTGTTGTTGGCTCCCCAGCATCGGACCTCGCCGCTCTGGAGCCGCGCGCAGGTGTGAGAAGCGCCCGCCGCGATCTCGACGACATCGCGCAGGTTCGGCCCCGAGCACACCTCGCTCGACACTTGGGGTCCATCTCCGCGCTGCCCCCTCGCATCCCGGCCCCAGCAGCGCACGGTGCCATCCGCGATCACGCAGGTGTGCTCGAAGCCCGCCGCGAGCCGCGTCGGGGTGGCCCTGGTGCACTCCCCGGCGATGCAGAGCTCGCCCGCCATGCAGGCCCTCCCGCAGGTGCCGCAGTGTTGAGGGCTCGTCTGCAGGTCGAAGCAGCCCGCCGCCGCCCCCGCGCCGCAGGCCGTGTCGGGCGAGGCGCAGCTCATCGGCGCTCCGCTGCACATACCGCCCACGCACGTGCGGCCGTTGGGGCACGCGTTGTCGCACTGGCCGCAGTGCTCGCTGTTCGTCGCCGTGTCGACGCAGGTGAGCGCGCAGGTCGTCGTGGTGGTCGCCGCGGGCATCATCGCCCTCGCCGTCGCCTCGCAGCCCGGTGAGCACACCGACTGCACGGCGGTGGCGCTCTCGATCGTCGTCGCGATGCCGAGCTGGCCGTCATCGTTGAGGCCCCAGCACCAGACGTTGCCGTCGCGCCGACGAGCGCAGGCGTGCGCTCCGCCGATGGACGTGCCCGTCACAGCGATCTCGACCGCGTCGCGGAGCGGCATTCCCGGCGCCACGAGGATCTGGCGCGGGGTGGCGCCTGCGGTTCCCCCGGCGCCCATCGCGGCGCCCCAGCACGACACGTTCCGGTCGTTGCCCACAATCGCGCAGGTGACTCTGCGACCCGCCGCGATCTCGACCGCGCCCATGAGCCCCGTGACGGCCATCGGCATCGGGCCGCCCATCCCCTCGCGCCCGAGCTGACCGGCGTCGTTCGATCCCCAGCACTGCACCGCGCCGCTGGCGAGGCGCGCGCAGGTGTGGTCGTAGCCCGCCGCGATCTCGACCGCGCCCGTGAGCCCCGCAACATCCCGCGGCATGGTGGTGGTCGGGCCCACACTTCCGAGTTGGCCGGTCACCGCGCCGCGGTCTTCGTTGGCGCCCCAGCATTTCACGGAGCCGTTCGAGAGCCGCGCGCAGGTGTGAAATGCACCCGCCGAGATCTCGACCGCGTCCGAGAGTCCGACCACGGGACCGGGCATCGTCGGGTCCGGGTAGCCGAGCTGGCCCGAGATCCCCAGGCCCCAGCACCGGACCGTCCCGTCGGAGAGTCGGGCGCACGCGTGCGAGGAGCCCGCCGCGATCTCGACGGCCCCGGTGATCAAGGGAGCACGCGTGACTTCGCTCTCCCTGCCCCAGCATTGAACCGCGCCGACCGCCGTGCGTGCGCAGGTGAAGTCGGAGCCCCCCACCACTTCGACCGCCCCCGCGCCGTTCTGCGTCGCCTCGCAACGACCGGCGTTCACGACGCCGAGCTGCCCGGCTTCGTTGGCCCCCCAGCACACGACCCCGTCGGCATTGCTGGCGCTCCTGAGGATGGCGCAGGTGTGATCGCCTCCCGCCGCGAGCCGGTGGCCCTCACACGCTCGCGCGCAGGAGCTCGCCTGGCACGTCGTCACGGCCGCGGCGAGCGTCGAGCTGCGGTTCATGCACGCGCTGCGGCACGCGTCGTCGTTGCAGGCTGCGTGGCAGTCGAACCATGCCTTGCAGCTCATGTCCGCGAGGCAGGCGGTGAGCCGGGTCGAGCACGACGCGATCACACAGAGGCCGCAGGAGGTCGCGGAGTTGCACCGACCGCCCGCGCACTGCTGACCCGCGGGACAGGCGTTGCCGCAGGCGCCGCAGTGGGCGTTGTCCGTCTGCGGGTTGATGCAGCCCGAGGCGCAGGCCGCGGTGCCTGCCTGGCAGCAGAGCGCGCCCTCCGACGGCGGGGTCGGCACGGGCGACACGTTCGTGCGAAGACCGAGCTGGCCCGACTCATTGCCGCCCCAGCAGCGAACCTCACCGCTCCGCAGCCGCACGCACGTGTGGTCGTCGCCCGCGCTGATTTCGACCGCGTCAGGGATAAGGATGCCATCGTTTCGGAAATCCGTCGGAGTCGCACTCGGGGTCTGGCCGCACTGTCCCTGTTCGTTCGCGCCCCAGCAGCGGACGCCTCCGCCTGCGACGAGCACGCAGGTGTGCCTACGCCCGGCTACCACCTGGCGGAAGTCCGCGATCCCGATGAAGAGGCTGACAAGCTCCCCCTGACCCGAGCGATCTTGTCTCCGCGCGCCAAGGTCGCCGAGTTCGCCGTTCTCGTTCGAGCCCCAGCAGACGAATACCCCCCCCCTGAGCCCCGCGCAGGTGTGATCGCCGCCCGCGGTGATCTGCTGAGCGGTGCCCAGTGGTGCCGGACCGCCGCCCCCAGGGTTCGGGGGGAGGACCACCTGGACAGCATCCCGGTCCTCGCTCCAGCACCAGACTGTTCCGTCGGACTTCAGCGCGCAGGTGTGCGCCCGGCCCGCGGTGATCTGCGTCACGTCCGTCAGGTCGGGCTGGCTCCCGCTTGCGGCGACTCGGACCACGCCTGCGCCGATGCTCGCGGCCACAGCGCCTGCACCCGACGAACCCCAGCACGCGACGCGTCGGTCTGCCATGATCGCGCAGACGTGCCCATCCCCGATCGCGACGTCCGTCACCGACCGGAAAGAAAACGTCCCAGATGCGTCAAAGGAGCGATCATCCACCTGGATCGGGGGACCGTCGCGCCTTGGCAAGCTACTCCCCCAGCATTGGAGACGTCCACCCACGTCGATCGCGCAACTCACGCCATCCGGCCCGACGACGACCTTCTGATAGAGACGAACCCGCTGTGCGCCGACCCCCGGCGGATCGATCTGGATCGTCGTCGGGGTGTTCGTTTGCGCCAGCCCCGGTGTCTCCGTCGTGGCTCCGTTGAGTCGTCCCCAACATCTCACCTCGGAGCCGACGTAGCGCGTCGTCTGCGTTGCCAAACAGGAAGCGCCTGGAGTCAGGGGAGTGAGGGTGCCGTCGGGATCGAGGCACATCTTCGCCGGACCGACCAGCGCGCAGGTTCCGCCTCCGCCCGCAGAGATTTGCGCTGCGTTGCAGGTGTCGCCCGTCGCGCAGCCGGGCGCGCCCGGCAGACACGCCCCGTTCGGATCGGTCGGCGGGCAGCCCGTGAGCGCGATCGCGCCGAGCGCGAGGAGGGCCGCGGCGAAGAGCGCGCGGAGCCACACGGGGAGAGCGACGGAGCGATGCATGGAGACACCCGTTTCGCGTCGCGCGCGCCGCACGTCTGAAGCGTGAAAGGGAAGGTGCGTGCGGCTCACGGCAGCGGCCTCCGCGTCGGTCCGAGCGCGGTGCTCATCGTCGCGCGACCGCCCGTCGCGCGCTCGAACGAGTAGAAGCACGGAGCGGGCGGCGTGACGGGGTCGTTGCCGTGGATCGCGGCCCAGCGCTCGACGTTGTTCAGGAACGCATCGGAGACAGGCGTCGCCGAGAAGATCACGACGGCCATGCGGAAGCTCCGCTCCGACTCGGGCGTCGGCGTTCGCACGCCGATGGGAGGACCGCTCGGCGACCGCCGACTGGCGATGATGTCGTCCATCGTCACGCGGCGCAGGGCCGAGCCGCTCCAGCGCGTGCCGCCCATCGGGCGGGGGCTGTCGAGCACGTACCAGGGCCCGCCCGCGCCCGCCCGGTCGACGAGGCCCATGAGGTAGAGTTCCAGGGGATCGTAGGGGATCACGTCGCCGTTGGGCGGCGTGACCTGCGACCACCCGAGCGTCCCGGCGCCCGTCGCGGCGCACTCCGCGGAGCGTGCGGTGCGAGGTGTGTCGATGGTGACGCTTGTCGACCGCATGCAGGTCGAGAGCGCGCCGCCGACGGAGCCGTCGGCGTTCACGCAGCGCGCGCTCGCGCCGTCGAAGCCGCCCATCTGCCCTCGCACGCTCGCGGCGCCCCAGTGGCCCGTGATGGGAGCCTCGGGAAAGAGCGCGCCCGGCAGGTCGACGCCCCAGTAGTGCGCGACCTCCTGGAGCAACGGCGGCAGGCTTGTGGCGTCGGTCTGGTTGATCGCGATGAAGGCCTTGAGGCGCCGCGGAGAGGCCGCGAGGACCCTCCCGCTCGGCGACGCGTTGGGGGTGCCCGTGCCGGGGATGTTGCGGCGCACCGGCGCACACGAGCCGAAGACGCTGTCCGACACCCGGCGGTCCGAGACCACCACGAGGAAGTCGTAGTCGTCACCGAAGTGCGAGTAGAAGCGCTCCACCAGAGGGTCCGACGAGATCTCGCCGGTGTCGTCTTCGAGGTAGGGGCCGATGCGGTCGGCCTCCGCGCCGGCGCCGACGATGTTCACGGCGTGTCGCAGCGCCCGCGAGCCCGCGGGGAGCGCCGTCGGCCGCGACCGGCAGCTCGACGTCGTGGTCGTGTTGGTCTCGCAGCCGTCGGTGGGGTCGTTGTTGCAGTCTTCGAAGCCCGCGTTGCAGGTGAGCGCGCCGCACGCGCCCATCGCGCAGGCCCCCATGCTGTTCATGCCGACGCAGCGGTTGCCACAGCGGCCGCAGTTGTTCGCGTCGCTGGCGAGCGCGGCCTCGCAGCCGTTGGCCGGGTTCCTGTCGCAGTCAGAGAAGCCCGCGGAGCACGCGAGCGGGCTGCACACGCCCATCGCGCACGTCGAGGTGCCGTTGGGTCCGGTGCAGCGCGTGCCGCAGGCGCCGCAGTGGCTGGCGTCGGTGGCGGTGTTCACCTCGCAGCCGTTGGCCGCCATGCCGTCGCAATCGGCGAAGCCTGCGGCGCACGCACCCACGGCGCACTGGCCGCCCTGACAGCGCTGCGTCGCGACGTTGGCGAGGGCGCAGGCGTTGCCCGCGCGTCCGCAGTTGCGCGCGTCGGTCTGCACGTCGACGCAGGAGGTGCCAACCATCGTCTGGCCCGCCGCGCAGCCGCAGGTCCCGTTGGTGCAGACCTGGCCCGCGGCGCAGACGTTGCCCGCGCGCCCGCAGTTGCGCGGGTCGCTCTGCGTGTTGGGGCACACGCCCGACGGCTCTGCGGTCGTCGGCAAGCAGCACTGGAGAACCGTGTCCGCGACCGGCGTCGGGGCGAAGCCCGCGAGGCGCCCCCAGCACCGCACCCTTCCGCCCGCTGCGAGCTGCTGCACCCCCCCGCTGAGCGCGCAGGTGTAGCCTCCCCCCGAGTCGAGGAAGTCCCCCGAGATGTTTCCCAGGATGCTGTAGCTCGGGAATTGTTCCGTCGACGAGACATGGGTGGTCACCGGAATGGGGAATGGAAATCCCGGTTCACTCTCCCACCCTCGTTGACCGAGCTGCCCGACGCGGTTGTTGCCCCAGCAGTACACCCGACCCGGGCCAGCCTCCAGCAGGGCGCAGGTGTGCGTGTCGCCCGCGGCGACGTACCGCGCCGGAAACCTGTTTCGACCGGTCGGGTCCATCTCGACCCGCACCGCCGAGAGCGAGGCGGGGGCCGCCGTCGCGGGGCCGAGCTGGCGCGCCTCGTTGTCGCCCCAGCACCAGACATCGCCGCGCGTGTCGACCCCGCAGGCGTGTCGCCCGCCCACGGAGAACTGCGTGATCGCTCTCGTGAGGTTCTCCGTGCACCGGAGGTTGGGATCGTTGCTCCCGGGGCGGGGCGTGACCTTCTGGCAATCGACGGTGGCTTCGCGGGGCAGCCCGGCGATGCGCTGGGGCGTGGGCGCTGCGACCGCGCCGAGGCGGCCCCAGCAGTGCACGCCCCCCCACGTCGCGAGGGCGCAGGTGAAGCGCTGGCCGGCCTCGATCTGCTTGACGTCGCTGAGCCCTTCGACGGCCACGAAGCGCGTGGAGGCGTCTGCGACCGCGGTTGTCCCGAGCTGGCCGTCGCGGTTGCTCCCCTTGCAGCGCACGGTGCGGTCGGTGAGCAGCACGCAGAGGTGCTCGTCGCCCATCGACATCTGCGTCACCGGGGGCAGATCCTCGTCGCGCGCGCTCGCGGCTGACTCCTGTCCCGACCAGCAGCGCAGCCTGCCCCCGTCGAGGAGGGCGCAGGTTCGGTTGGTGCCGACGGCCATGGCGAGGATCCGCGGCGCCTCGCCGCCAGCGGTCGTGCCGAAGTCGACGCGGGCGGGCGACGTGGCGCTCGCGACGCCTGCGCGGCCGAGCCCGCCGCTCCCCCAGCAGCGCATCTCGCGCGAGACGAGGTAGCACCCCTGGAGGCTGCCGCCGTCGGCGCCCGCGTCGGTCCCGTTGCCGCAGTAGGTCGTCGGGGGTCCGAGGAGCATGCACGCGTGGTCCGACGCGACCGCGACGGTGAGCGCGTAGCAGTCGCCGCCCGGAGCAGGCGGGGTGTCACACGCAGGCAGAGCGCGCATTCCACCGAGCAGCACGGAGAGCGCAGCGAGCGCGCGCCAGCGGGGGAACTCTCGAACACGACGGGACATGGATCGCTCCTCGCGCGCCCTGCGATGCGCCCTCCGATGGAGGAGACACCCGGCGCGCAGGGCGACCGTATTCGCTCTCGATCGCGCTGCCGATCACAGGTCGATCACACAGTGCCGCGCGCACCCTGCTGCGCTTCGCGGGGCCATCGTGCGAGGCTCCCCGCGGGAAGAACAGGGTCGACATGAAGCACCACACGGCATCGACACATCGCGCACGACGCCTCGGGTTCGCGATCGTCACCGCGCTCGGCCTCGCGCCCGCCACGGCCCGCGCGCAGTTCGCGCAGCGCCTCTCGCTCTCGGGTCACGCCGGCGTGGGCGCGCTCCTCACCGATCCGCACGCGCAGATCACCGCCATCGGCGCGGGCGGAGGTCTGAGGCCCACGCTGCGCATCGCGGGGCCGCTCCACGTGCAGGCCGTCGCGGAGGTCGAGCTCTGGCCGACGCGCACCGCGCTCCAGGCGCTCACGCCCGCGGTGGGCATCATCCGCCTCGGCGGCGGCGTGCGGCTCTTTCACGAGCTCTCGCACACGATGGGAGGTCCCTTCGTCGACGCCGACATCGCCGCCGCGATCACCACGCAGCCCGCGCGCCTGAGCTACGCCTTCGCGGCGGGCTGGCTCCTCCCCTTCGGACGCTTTCTTCATTTGGGTCCCGTGGTGCGCGCGGGCTCCGCGCAGCCGCCCTCCTACGACCCGTTCAACTTCGGCACCTTCTGGTACATCACCGCGGGCCTCGAGGTGGCGCTGCGCATCCCGCCGCCGTCACGGCCTCCGCCGCCTCCGCCGACGGAGCTCGTGGCACCGCCTCCTCCGCCGACCGTCGTCGCCGCGACGCCCGTCGTCGACCCCGACCCCGATCACGACGGCGTGCTCGGCGCGGCCGATCGCTGTCCGACCGAGCCCGAGACGGTCAACGGCTTCGAAGAGAGCGACGGCTGTCCCGACAACCCCGACCCCGACAACGACCTGCTCACGGGCGACGCCGATCACTGCCCGACCGAGGCCGAGACGCGCAACAACTACCAGGACGACGACGGCTGCCCCGACGACCCCGACGCCGACCACGACGGCGTGGCGCTGCCCGCCGACCGCTGCCCCGAGCAGCCCGAGACGCGCAACGACTTCGAAGACGCCGACGGCTGCCCCGACACGCTCCCGCCCGTGCAGCTCGCGGGCACGCGCATCACGGTCAACGGCACGATCAACTTCGAGCCCGAGCGCGACCGCATCCTGCCCGACTCGTTCCCGCTGCTCGACCAGGTGGCGGCGGTGCTCCAGGCGCACCCCGAGATCCTGCGCATCCGCATCGAGGGACACACCGACGCCCAGGGCGACGCGCGCCGCAACCGCAAGCTCTCGAAGAAGCGCGCGAAGGCCGTCGAGCGCTACCTCCGCGAGCACGGCGTCGACCGCCACCGGCTCTCGGCCGACGGCTTCGGGTCCGAGCGTCCGATCGCGACGGGGAGCACCCCCGAGGACCACGCGCGCAACCGCAGAGTGGAGTTCTACATCGTCGATCCGCCGGGCGGCGTGTCGGCCACCGCCGCCGCTGCCACGCCCGCCGCTGCGCCCGCTGCGCCCGCGAGCGACGAGGGCGAGCGCCACGGCCACCACGGCCACGGCGAACATCACCGACGCCACCACTGAGCGGCGCGTACCGACGTCAGTACGCCCGTGTACTGACGTCAGTACGTGGCGCTACGACACCGCATATCCGGTCGCCGCGCGGCGCGCGGGAGACTTGAACGCGAGCACGATGCGATCGCGCGGAACGCCCGCAGCGACGAGGTCGGGGGCGATCCCCTCCTCGGTCTGGTCGTGCTGGATCCAGAGCTTGCCGTCGACCACGTCGACGTGGGCGAGCGTCGCGTGGACGTGGTGCCGCCCGTCCCAACCGACCACGACGAGCATGTAGCGGTCGCGCTCCCGATCGAACACGGCCTCGAAGCGCAAGGTGGACTCGGGGCCGGGGCGCTGCTCCCACGCCCGCAGCACGGTCATCGTCGCAGCCCGATACGGTTCTACGGGATCCATCGCACGATCACCTCTCTCCTCGAATCGTAGGATACGAGCCGTCGGATCTGCCTCGCCAGAACCATTCGGGCGACGCCCGACTCGAAGACCTCGGCGCGCACCTCCTCCGACACAGCGAGGTAGAGCTCGCGTTCGGGGTCCAACTCCGCGAGCACCTCTCGATACACGACGAACTGCCCCACCGCGGAGTGCAGGTCGGCGAGCTCCGAGGGGCCGCTGAAGCTCTTGATCTCGACAGCGATTCGCCGCGCACCCTTCTCCGCCGCGAGGAGGCGCTCCGCTGCGAGATCGACGTAGAGGTCGTCGCCCGCGTAGCGCAGATGGAGCGGATCCCCTGTGATGGTCCAACCGTCGGCAACCAGCGCGGCGCGCACGGCGTCGTGGTCACGGTCGTGTGCAGGCATGCAGCGCGTCTACCCCAGCGCAGCCGCATCGTCCACCGACCCGACGCCGCGTACCGACGTCAGTACGCCCGTGTACTGACGTCAGTACACCGGTATACTGACGTCAGTATACGGAGCGCACCTCGGCGCGACAGGCGCGCGACGTGTGTCGCCGACAGCGCCGGGGGGTACACACCGATGACGAAGCGCGGAGCGTCGAAGCTGATCACGAAGACGAAGGACGCCGCCTCGGCGCGGCACAAGGCGCGCTACGGGGAGCTCGTGGCGCTCATCAAGCGGCGCATGGTCGACGTCGTCGAGAGCTTCTACGACATCGGCGAGGCGCTGCGAGAGATCGTCGACAAGAAGCTCTACGTCGACGGCGGACACAAGAGCCTCGGGGCCTTTCTGCGCGCCGAGGGGATCATGTCGATCTCGCGCGCCAACCGGCTCATCGCGGTGGTGCGCAAGGTGCCCCGCGACGACGCGCTGAGGCTCGGGCAGGAGCGCGCCTACGCGCTGCTCACGTACACCGAGGCGACGCCCGACGACGACTCTCCCTCGACGCTGCTCGCGAGCGACACGCGCATCAAGGGCGCGCCCGCCGCCACGGCCAGCGTGCGTGAGATTCAACGCGCGCGGCGCGAGGTCGTCGACGCCGAGGCGGCGAAGCGTCCGCCCTCCGACGCCGACCGCAAGCGGGCCAGCGCGAAGCGCGCCCTCGAAGCCTCGACGCGCAAGCTGCTTCGCGCCGTCGGACTGCGCCCCACGGAGGTTCACGTGGGCCGCGCGAGCGTGCGGGTCACCCTCGACGTCGCGCAGCTCGAGCGAGTCCTCGCGAAGGGGTGACCTCCGCGCTCACGCAGGCCGCGCCCGACGCGCCGGGGCTGACGCGCGACGGGAGACATCATCCCCTCACACGAGCTGACGCTCCGCGAGGGCGCGCGCGAGGAGGCTCACCGCGAGGTCGGTCTCGGCCACGTTGCTCGTGATCGCGCCGCGGCGCTCGCCCTCGTCGAACACGCTCGCGTACGAGCTCC
>JBPOHC010001158.1:0-2803 GCA_052035985.1 Myxococcota bacterium
AGGAGCCCAACTCGCTGACGGCGACGGAGGTGCCGCGCTTCCTCGCGACGATGCGGAGGCTGTATCCGCAGCATTTCGCGATGACCGCGCTCGGGTTCGCGACGGGGCTGCGTCCCTCGTCGATGCGTCCGCTGCGTCGTCATGGATCGAAGCGGGACCTGATCCTCGAGACCGGTCTGCTTCTCATCCGCCGTTCACACTCGGTCGGCGACGCCATCATGGACACGACCAAGACGGCGCTCCGCCAGCGCCTGTGCCTCCCCGAGGACCTCCTCGCGGTGCTGCGCTGGCACATCGACTCGCTCGACGGAAGCGCCGTCGAGAGCGAGCTCCTCTTTCCGACCGACGAGGGCGGCCTGCGCTCGCCGTCGGTGCTGCAGAAGCCCTTCGTGGCGGTGGCGCGCGAGATGGGCCTGGGCAAGCACGTCTCTCCGCGAGCGATGCGTCGCACCTTCCAGGACCTCGCGCGCGTCTCGGGGGTCTCGGACCTCATCACCCGCCGCGTCTCGGGCCACCAGACCGAGGAGATGCAGCGGCACTACTCGACCGCCAACCAGGGCGAGATCCACGACGGCATCGCGCGGATCGTCGCCACGGCCGGTCTTCGCCGCGCCCACAACCCCAACCCCGAGGAGGAGGCCTCGCAGACCACCGGTGGTATGCACGGTGGTATGCATGGTGGTATGCACCGCCCCGGAACGAAAAAAGCCAGCTAGCGACGCCGCGCTAACTGGCTGATTTTGTTCGAGAATTTTCAGAGCGGGCGACCGGGATCGAACCGGCGACGTTCAGCTTGGGAATGCGATCATGACTCGTTCCCAGGCGTTCCGAGAGCTCGATTTTCAACGGAAACACGTTCCCAGAGCGCAGCCGGAAGTCCAGGCCGTTTCGCTCGCGGGGTGTGAACCCGGGGTGTGAAGAATCCGCCTGGTCGCGGTGCTCGGGTCACTTGTCTCCGCGCGGCGAAAAGCCGTCGTGCAACCCGTCCGTGAGGCGCACCTCTCTTGGACGACGGATCGCCCTGATTGCTACGCTGCTCGCCCACGACGCGTCGTGACTTTGGAGGTCGATCTCCGTGCGGTGGTAGGCTCCGCGCTGCCCGACGAGGCGACGATGAGGCCCCCGCCGAAACAACACCTTGACGAGGATTGCGCCGCGTTCCTACGCGAAGTTCCACGAGGGGCGGCGATCTGGGCGTGCTCTCTCTCGCAGGATTCGAGGCCGTGCGCGTGCGATGCGTGGCTGTGGGCGAGGGGACCGCGAAGACGTGGTACCTGCACCTGCGTTCCTCGGACGCGCTGCGATTACGCTTCGACCTCGCGTCGGAGATCCTCGCGTGCGTGGCTCCAGAGGGGAAGGTGCAGGTCGGGGCGATCCACGAGGCTGAGGCGGAACTCGCTCAGCCGAACGAACTCGATTGCGCTGTCGTGCTCTTCGTTTCGTCCGACGCGGACGCGGAGCATCGGCTCGCACCCGTGCTTCCGACCGAGCGATCCTATATGTTGCAACTCCCCGCAGACCAGGAGCCCCTGAGCTGAGGTTATGGCGAACAGGAAGCCCGCATCACGCCGAGACACCCTCGCGCAGGTGGTGACCCTGCATCGCCCCGAAGCGCCGATCGAGTGGATCGGGGCGAGGCTCCCTCTGCCCATACCGCCGAACATTGGCTCCCTCGGGCCGATGGACGTCGTGATCTGGATCGCGGACGGCCTGATCCTCGACGCCTCGCCCGTCGAGTCTCGCGCCGGACGAAAGGCGCTCGCGGACGGCCTCGCCCGCGCGCTCGCGCAGGGCAAGGCGCCGCCGCCCACCGAGGTGCGCGTCGCCAACGCTGCCGACGCTCGCGCGATCGCGAAGGTGCTCGGGCCCGGCGTGGCCGTCCGCGTCGCCGGCGCCCGAGGTCGACGCCGTGGTGCGCGGCCTGGTCCAGAACTTCGCCACCGGCGCCGAGTCGATCACGGAGCTGGAGCTGTTCGATCTCGCCGACGAGGAGCCCGAGCTCGTGGCGCGCTTCTTCGAGGCGACCGCCACGTTCCATCGCACGCGGCCGTGGACGTACCTGGACTCCGACGACGACATTCTCCTGCTCGACGCGCCTCTGCTGGGCTGGAAGCACGCCTGTGCTTCGATCCTCGGCATGGCCGGCGAGACGATGGGCGTGGCGTGGTACGCGTCGGCCGCAGACCACGAGCGCTTCCGCCTCGCGGGCGAGCGTCTCGACGTCGATGACCCCGACGCGAAGCCGCCGTCCATCGAGACGCGCGCCGTCACCTTCGAACCGCTCGACAGCCTCCCTCCGCCGATGCGCACGGAGCTCTCGCTGCGCGGATGGAAGCTCGACGGACCGAAGGCGCTACCTTTCCCGATGCGCACGGACCGACGCGGGCGGCAGGTGCGCTTCGAGCGCGATGACGTCGTTCAGGCGGTCGCGCCCTGCGAGGCGCTCGCGCGATTCTTCACCACGCACGGTGGCGCGCTCCGCGACACCCCGGCGCGATGCAGCGAAGCCGCCGAGGTGCGCGTCGGCGGACGCACGATTCGAGTGACGATGACCTGGCCGCGCCCCGACAGGGCGCTCGCAGAGCCGCCCGGGGTCCCCTCCGTCGTCGAGACCGACGAGGAACGCACCTCCGCACGGTTCCTCGCCGAGTGGAGCGCGCTTTCTCGAACGCTTCGAGGCCGAGGAGGTCGCCGCCATCGAGGAGATGGCGTTCGCGATCCTCGGACGACGACCAACGCGCGCCGACGGCGAGCGGCTCTCGCTGCTGGGTAGCTCGCTTCCGAGGATCTGGTCCGAGCTCTG
>JBPOHC010000971.1:0-19726 GCA_052035985.1 Myxococcota bacterium
TCATCTCCGAAGACGGGCTCATCATCGCGAGCGCGCTGCCGCAGCACGTCGACGAGGCCCGCGTGGGCGCCATGAGCGCGACGCTCCTCTCGCTCGGCACGCGCGCCGCCACGGAGCTCACGCGCGGCGACGTGCAGGAGGTGCTCGTTCGAGGCACCGAGGGCTACGCCGTGATGATGAGCTCGAGCTCGGGCACGCTGCTCCTCGCGCTCGCGAGCAAGAGCGCCAAGCTCGGTCTGCTGTTCCTCGACGTGCGACGCGCCATCGAAGACGTGCGCAAGGTGCTCTGAGAGAGGGCGAAGAGGTAATCGACCATGTCGAATCAAGTCACCACGCTCTACGCCAGCGGCGCGCACCGCAACGTCCTCCTGCCCGACTTCAGCGCGGGCGGCGTGGCCGTGCAGGCCAACCAGCACCTCATCATCCACGGGAGCGAGGGGATGATCCTCGACCCCGGCGGGCACAAGGTCTACTCGCGCGTCCTCGCCGCCACGAGCCAGCAGCTCCAGAGCGCGAAGCTCAAGTACATCTTCCTCTCGCACCAGGACCCCGACATCGTGGCGGCCTCCAACGGCTGGCTCATGACCACCGACGCCGACGCGTACATCTCGGCCCTCTGGACCCGCTTCGTCCCCCACTTCGGCCTCGATCACCTCGTGGTCGAGCGCCTCAAGGCCATCCCCGACAAGGGCATGGTGCTCACCCTCGGCGGGGCGAAGCTCTTGATCATCGCCGCGCACTTCCTCCACTCTCCCGGGAACTTTCAGGTCTATGACCCGACCTCGAAGATCCTCTACTCGGGCGACCTCGGCGCCTCCGTGGGCACCGAGGCCGTCGAGGTCACAGACTTCGACGCCCACCTCCAGTTCATGCAGGGCTTTCACCAGCGGTACATGGCCAACAACGCCGCGATGAAGCGCTGGGCCGCCGTCGCGCGGCGCCTCGACATCGAGATCATCGCGCCGCAGCACGGGGCCTTCTTCCGCGGGCGCGCGCTGGTCAAGCGCTTCATCGACTGGGCCGACGCGCTGCCCTGCGGCACCGACCTCTTGACCGACCCCATCGAGATCCCCGAGTGAAGCTCTGATGCCGACCGTCCTCGTCGTCGAAGATGAGCCGATGCTCCGCGCCTCGATGGTGCGCGGGCTCTCCAAGCTCAGCGGCGTCTCGGTGCTCGCGGCGGGCTCCGTCGACGAGGCCAACGCCATCATCAGCGCGACGGTCCCGCAGCTCCTCATCACCGACCTCAACCTCCCCGATCGCTCGGGGCTCGAGGTGATCGCGGAGCTCGACCGCATCGGCGCGCGCATCCCCATCGTGATCGCGTCGGCGTACCTCCGGCGCTTCAAGGTCCCGCAGCGGCCGGGCATCGTCGTGCTCGAGAAGCCCGTGGCGCTCGCCAACCTCCGCGAGGTCGTCGTCGAGCAGCTCGGGCTCCGCGACCTGGCCGCGCCCTTCACCCTCACGGACTACATCCAGCTCGCGAGCATGGGCCGACGGTCCGTGAGTCTCGACGTCACGCGCGACGGCAAGCAGCTCGGCGAGGTGGTGATCCACCGCGGCGAGGCGTGGCACGCGCGCGACGAGGCCGGGCAGGGCGTCGAGGCGTTCTCGCGGCTCGTCGCGCTCGCCGGGGTCACCGTCGGCGCCCACCCCATGGGGGCCGAGATCCCGCGCACGCTCTCGGGGAGCTGCGAGGCGCTCCTCCTCGACAGCCTCCGCCGTCAAGACGAGGTCAGGGTCCAGGGGGAGGGCGAGGAGTTCGCCTTCGCGGAGCTCGGTCGCGTCGTCGGGTCGCGCCCCCCGCAGTCGAGGCCGACGCCCGCGCGCCCGACGCCCGCGCGTCCGATGCCGTACCCCATTCAGTCCGAGCCCGCGCCGCCGCCGAAGCCCGTCACGCCCCGCACCGTCGAGCCCGGGCCGATGCTCCGGGAGACGCCGGGGTCTCGGCCCATCACGCCCGCGCCGCGGCCCCTCACGCCCGAGCAGGCCGCGCCGTCGGCCACGCGATCGTTGAGCTTCGAAGTGCTCTACGCGAGGGGCGTCGAGGCGCTCCTCGATCGACGCTACCAGGACGCCTACGAGGCCTTCGAGGCCGCGAGCCGCGTGGGCGCGTCGCCGAGCCTCACGGCCAACCTCGCGAGGCTCCGCACGATGGGATTCGGAACATGACCGCCACGCTCAACCGCTCGCTCGCGTGGGAGCGGACGCCCCCCGGCGTCACCGTCGCCATGCTCGTCGTCGCGACGGGCCTCGCAGTCACCGGCGCGCTCCAGTTTCCAGTGGCAGAGCGGGCCGAGCGCGCGCCTCCCGCGTCACGCGTCGCGCCGCCCGCCGCGCCGTCGCCGCCCGCGCCGTCGCCGCCCGCGGAGCCTCCTGCGTCGGGGTCCGCGGTCTCATCCGACGCATCGCCCGCGGTGCCGTCTGTCGCGGCGACGGGTGACGCGGGAGTCGCTTCGACGACGGTCGCAGAGGCGTCTGCGGCGGTCCACGCGATCGCTCCGCCTGCGGTCACGGCGCCTGCGATCGCTCCGCCTGTGGTCACGGCGCCTGCGATCACGGCGCCTGCGGGGCCCGTTGATCCGCGGTGTCCGCCGCGGTGGTCGATTCGATTCCGTCGCGGGTCGTGGTCGACGCCGCCGAGGCTCGCGCTTCACTTCGTCTCGCTGCGCGGATTCCTCTCGCGGAACCCTCGCGCCAACGTGCTCGTGCTCGGGTACGCCGACCCCCTCGGCACCGACCGCGACAACCACGCGCTCAGCGTCCGTCGCGCCTCGGCCGTGGCGGTCTCGATCCGTCGCGCGGGCGTCCCCGCGGAGAAGGTGACCGTCGGCGGCGTGGGCGCGTTCACCGCGGAGGTCGAGGGCGCAGGGGACTCCGACGCGCTTCGACGGGTCGAGGTCCGTGTGCGCGGCGTCGCGCCCTGTGCAGGTGTCCCGGAGGAGGTCGTCGACCCGTGATTCTCTCACTCACCCTTGTCTCCCTCGCGTGCGGGCTGTTCCTGCTCGGCGGTTACATGATCGGGGTCCGTCGCGCGCTCGAGGCCCGCGACGCGCTCCGCGCGGAGCTCACTGCGGCGCAGTCGAATCAGGGCCACGTGCGCGCCGACGTGCAGCGCCTCGAGGCCGCCCTCGCGGAAGCGCAGGAGGCCACGAAGCGCGAGGCCGTCAACGCGGGGCTCGCGATGGCGGAGCTCGAGCGCGTCCACGGTCGCACGCGGGAGATCGAGACCGAGCAGGGCGGCGCGCGTCGCGAGGCGCAGGAGCTCCGCGAGCGCGTCGCGCGGGCCGAGGCCGAGGTCGAAGCCGCGCGCTCGCAGGCTGATCGCTCGCAGGAGCTCCGCGAGCGCGCCGCGCGCGCCGAGGCCGAGCTCGAGTCCGCGCGGTCGCAGCTCCAGCGGGCCGACGCGCTCAACGCGCAGGCGCAGGGCGAGCTCAAGCAGGTGCGAGAGCTGCGCGACAGGCTGGCCTTCGCAGAGGCCGAGCTCAACGCGGCGATGGGTCAGGTGAAGCGCTCCGACGCGCTCAGCGCGCAGACGCAGAACGAGCTCAAGCGCCTCGCCGCCACGGTGGCGCAGTCGCGAGAGACGGGCCGCAGCGACCTCCGCGAGGTCGAGCGCATCCTCTCGCCGCTCCTCGAGAAAGAGCGCGTGGCGCAGGCCATTCAGCACATCGACCTCGGCCGCGGGACGCGCGAGGAGCTCCCGAGGCTCCTCAACGCGATCGCGACCGCGGGGAGCCTGAGCGCGCTGGTGCTGAGCGATGACTCGGGTCTTCCGATGGCGGCGAGCGACGGCTCCGAGCGCCCCGAGGTGCTGGCGGGCGTCTGGTCGCAGCTCCTCATCGTGGCCGATCGCGTGGTCGAGAACGGCGAGCCTGCGCCCGTCGGCGTGCGCGTGCTCGACCTCGGCGGACGCGTGATCGCGCATCGGATCTTCAGCGCCGGCGAGCAGCGCTTTCTGCTCACCGCCGTGGCGCGATCGGGGGGTCTCGACCCCGAGTCGCTGGAGCCCGCCGTGGCGAAGCTCGAGCGCGTGCTGATGCGCGACGCCTGGGGCGCGTAACCCGACAAACCCCGTCGCGCGCGGTTTGACAAACCCCGGCGCGTGCGCGCCGGGCGGCCAACACAAACGCCCGCGATCATCGACTCGCGTTGTCGTTTCGGCGATTGCTGGCGTTCGTGTCGGCCCTTCGGCGCTTGCGCGCCGGTGCTTGTCAGACCGCACGCGCCGGGGGGTGTCAGACCGCGCGCGCCGGTGGGCGCCAGACCGCGCACGCGCCGGTGGGCGTCAGGCCGGGCGCGGCGCGTAGGCGCTCGACCGGATCTCGTGCTCACCCGAGTCGAGGCGGTCGTAGAGGAGCAGCAGGCGCTTGTCGCCGCGGTGCTCCACGGTGCGGCCCGAGTACTTCGACGCGTCGGTGCCGAAGCCCTGCACGCGGGTCTCGCCGTTGAACACGGTGGCGCGCGCGAGGTAGATGATCGTGTCGTCCATGTGGGGGCGGTTCACGGTGGTCGAGGCCGTGAGGTGCCCGACGCCGCGCTCGTCGAGCTCGGTCTCGAGGGCCTTCGCGGTGTTGAGCATCCCCTGAATCGCCACGATCGACGCGGCCACGGCGGCGGTGATGTCGACGCCGTCCTTGCTGTGGACGCCCTTCGTCGAGAGGAGCTCGAAGTTCGCCTCGCCGAGGTCTTCGCGGATGCGCCGGTGCACGCCGTTGTCGGGGTTGTAGTGCTTGACGGTCCCGACGACGGCGCCACACGCCGTGCGGGGCTCGCGCCACTTCGACTCCTGCGTGCGGCCGATGATGAGCTTGCCGTTCTCGCCGTCGAGGCGCCCCACGTGGGTCTTGAGGTCGATGTTGACCAGCACGAAGGTCGACGCGTTGCCTTCGTACAGACGCTTGCGGATGGGCGCGTCGAGCGCGTGCGCCACGGTGACGTGCGCGAGCGTGTGGCCGTCGTCGGTGCCGCCGCCCGTGGGCGAGAAGGCCTCGAGCTTGTGCTCGCCGATCTCGGACATGCAGGCGAAGCGCGACGCCACGACCTGCTCGTACGAGGTCGTCGCCTCGCCCTGGTGGATGCGGTCGCCGCAGTTGGTGTGCGCCAGCGTGGTCATCACGCTGGGGATCGAGAGGTCGGCGCCGCACGCGATCACGTCGTCGCCGAGGTCGCGCTCGCCCGCGAGCTGGAGCTCGTCGCGCAGGAGCTGGAGCCCGTTCACGAGCACGTAGCGGTCGCTCACGATCTCGTTCAGGTAGACGCGGTAGGCGTTGTGCTCCAGGCCGAACTCGGCGTTGAGCGACCAGAATTTCTCGACGCGCTCACGGGCGCGTGACGGATCGAACCTCATTCGTTCACCTCGTGACCGGGAGCGCTAACACGCCACGTGGCGGACTGTCCCGCGCGTTTGATCCCCTGCGCCGCACCCGGGGGCGATCGGCGCTTGCGCTCGGCGGGGCGCATCTCTATCGTTGATTGGCGATGAAGAAGCTCCCCGTCGAGCCCTGCTGCCCCGCGCCCGACATGTCGCCCGACACGCGTCCTGTCGAGGGCGCCGAGGCCGACGAGGAGCTCGCCACGCTCTCGAAGGCCGTGGGCCACCCCGCGCGCGTTCGAATTCTTCGGCTGCTGGCGCGGCGCGAGGAGTGCATCTGTGGCGAGATCGTCGAGGAGGTCGGCCTGGCGCAGTCGACGGTGTCGCAGCACCTCAAGGTGCTCAAAGACGCGGGGCTGATCCGCGGCGAGATCGACGGGCCCCGCGTCGGGTACTGCCTCGAACCCCGCACCCTCCGGCGCCTCAAGGCCCTGGTGGGCGGGCTGTAAGAATCCGATCGTAGAACGACGAAATTGGAGACTGACGACCATGAAGACGATCCAGGTGTTCGACCCGGCGATGTGCTGCGAGAGCGGCGTGTGCGGCCCGTCCGTTGATCCGCGGCTCGCGCGCTTCTCGGCGGACCTCGAGTGGCTCCGCGGGCAGGGGTTCGCCGTCGAGCGGTACAACCTCTCGACGCAGCCCGGCATGTTCGCGGGCACGGCGACCGTGAAGGCCGCCCTGCAGACCGACGGCAACGACTGCCTCCCGATGATCCTCTGCGACGGCGAGGTGATCTCGAAGGGGCTCTACCCCACGCGAGAGACCCTCGCGCACCGCGTGGGGGCCGCGGTCGCCCCCGCGGCGTCGTGCTGCGCCCCTGCGGCCACGGCGAAGGCCGCCGCCCCCGCGGCGACGTCGTGCTGCGGCCCCGCGAAGCCCGGCGGATCGAGCACGGGCTGCTGCTGAAGGTCTCTCCTCGCCTCGGAAGGCGGTGCCTCCATGTCCTCCATCCTCGAAGATCCGACCCGCGTACTCTTCTTCACCGGCAAAGGGGGCGTGGGCAAGACCTCCGTCGCCTGCGCCACGGCGATCGCGCTCGCCGACGCGGGCAAGCGCGTGCTGCTCGTGAGCACCGACCCGGCGTCGAACCTCGACGAGGTGCTCGGCGTCGCGCTCGGTGAGAACCCCGCGGCCATCCCGTCGGTGCCCCGGCTCTCGGCGATGAACATCGACCCCGTCGAGGCCGCCGCGCGGTACCGCGAGCGCGTCGTGGGACCGTACCGGGGCGTGCTCCCCGCCGCCGCGGTGACCAGCATCGAGGAGCAGCTCTCGGGCGCGTGCACCGTCGAGATCGCGGCCTTCGACGAGTTCTCAAAGCTCCTCGGCGACGAGGCCGCGACGGCCGCGTTCGACCACGTCATCTTCGACACCGCGCCCACGGGCCACACGCTGCGCCTCCTCGAGCTCCCCGCCGCGTGGAGCTCCTTCATCGAGGCGAACGTCGGCGGCACGTCGTGCCTGGGGCCGCTCTCGGGCCTCGGCGCGCAGAAGGCCCTCTACGCCGCGTCGAACGCCGCCCTGCGCGAGCCGTCGCAGACCACCCTGGTGCTCGTCGCCCGGCCCGAGCGCGCGGCCTTCGACGAGGCCGAGCGCACGCGCCGCGAGCTCTCGGCCCTCGGCGTGTCGAACCTCATCCTCGTCGTGAACGCGGTGTTTCACGCCACCGACCGCGCCGACCCCGTGGCGCTCGCCCTCGAAGCCCGCGCGAAGGCCGCCCTCGCCTCGGTGCCCGCGGGCCTCGCGGCGCTGCGTCGGGTGGAGGTGCCGCTCCTGCCCTTCGGCCTCGTCGGCATCGACGCGCTCCGGGCCCTCACCCGTCGCGACCCCTCCGTCGCGATCGTCGCGCCCGCGACGCCCGACGACGCGCTGCCCTTCGCCGCGCTGCCCTTCGACGCGCTCGTCGAAGGCATCGCCGCGGGCGGTCACGGCGTGGTGATGACCATGGGCAAGGGCGGCGTCGGCAAGACCAGCGTGGCCGTGCGCATCGCCACGGAGCTCGCCCGCCGCGGGCTCCGCGTGCTGCTCACCACCACGGACCCCGCGGCCCACGTCGCAGAGACCGCGCGCGAGCGCCCCGCGACCATGGAGGTCGCCCGCATCGACCCCGCCGTCGAGACGCAGCGGTACACCGACGAGGTGCTCGCCGCCTCCGCGGGCCTCGTCGACGCCGCCGGACTCGCGCTCCTCGCCGAGGACCTCCGCTCGCCCTGCACCGAGGAGATCGCGGTGTTCCGCGCCTTCGCGGAGGCCGTCGCGCAGGGCGAAGACCGCTTCGTCGTGATCGACACGGCGCCGACGGGGCACACCCTGCTGCTCCTCGACGCGGCGGAGTCGTATCACCGCGAGGTGCTGCGCAAGCCCGGGGGGAGCCCCGAGGCCGTGCGCCGCCTGCTCCCGCGCCTCCGCGACCGCGCGTACACCCACGTCGTGCTCGTGACGCTGCCCGAGGCGACGCCCATCCACGAGGCGATGCAGCTCGAGCGCGACCTCGCCCGCGCGGGGATCACCCCCGACGCGTGGGTGGTCAACCAGTGCCTCACCACGCTCCGCGTCACCGACCCGGTGCTGCGCTCGCGTCAGGCCCACGAGGGCGCGTACCTCCGCGAGCTCGCGGCGCACACCGCACGCATCGCGCTCGACGTCTGGCGCGACGCGGGCGCCTCCGTCGCGCCGCCCCGCGCCTCCGACGTCACCGCGCAACCAACCCTCTGAACCCACGAGTCTCCCGCCGATGAGCTCCGACCCGAACAGCGTCACGCGACGCCTCTCCTTCCTCGACCGATACCTCACCCTCTGGATCTTCGCGGCGATGGCCGTCGGCGTAGCGCTGGGGTTCCTCGCGCCGGGCGTGCCCGCGGCGCTCAACCGCATGAGCGTGGGGACGACCTCGATCCCCATCGCCGTCGGGCTGATCTTGATGATGTACCCGCCGCTCGCGAAGGTGCGCTACGAGGAGCTCGGCAAGGTGCTCCGCGACCGTCGCGTGCTCGCCCTCTCGCTCGTGCAGAACTGGATCGTGGGCCCGCTGCTGATGTTCGGGCTCGCGGTGCTCTTTCTCCGCGACAAGCCCGAGTACATGCTCGGGCTCATTCTCATCGGCCTCGCCCGCTGCATCGCCATGGTCATCGTGTGGAACGACCTCGCGAAGGGCGACACCGAGTACTGCGCGGGCCTCGTGGCCTTCAACTCGATCTTTCAGGTGCTGTTCTTCCCCGCGTACGCGTACCTCTTCGCGACGCTGCTCCCGACGTGGCTCGGGCTCCACGGCGTGGCGGTGAACATCTCGATGGGCCAGATCGCGCAGAGCGTCGCGGTCTACCTCGGCGTCCCCTTCGCCGCGGGCTTCATCACCCGCAAGGCGCTCGTCGGCGCGAAGGGGATCGAGTGGTACGAGAAGCGCTTCGTGCCGCGCGTCAGCCCCATCACCCTCGTCGCGCTGCTCTTCACGATCGTGGTGATGTTCTCGCTCAAGGGCGAGGCGATCGTCGAGCTCCCCCTCGACGTGCTGCGCATCGCCGCGCCGCTGCTGGTCTACTTCGCCGTGATGTTCGTCGTGTCGTTCTTCATGAGCGCGCGCGTCGGCGCCGGGTACAAGCGCTCGGCCACGCTGTCGTTCACGGCCGCGTCGAACAACTTCGAACTCGCCATCGCCGTCGCCGTCGCCACCTTCGGCATCCATAGCGGCGCGGCCTTCGCGGCGGTCATCGGGCCCCTCGTCGAGGTGCCCGCGCTCATCGGCCTCGTCAACGTCGCGCTCTGGATACAGCGTCGGTACTTCGCCGACGAGTCCGCCGGGGCGAGCCCCTCAGGAGCGTGAACATGGGACCCGTCACGACACGGAGCGTGCTTTTTCTGTGCGTCGCCAACTCGGCGCGCTCGCAGATGGCCGAAGGGCTCGCGCGGATGATCCTCGGCGACCGCGCGCGGGTGCAGAGCGCCGGGAGCGCGCCTTCGCGGGTGAATCCCTACGCCGTCGAGGTGATGCGAGAGCTCGGCTACGACCTCACGGCGCACCATTCGAAGTCCGTGGAGACCATCGACCCCGCCACGGTCGACGCCGTCGTCACCCTCTGCGCCGAGGAGGTCTGTCCGGTCTTTCTCGGCAAGGCGACGCGGCTCCACTGGCCCGTGCGAGACCCTGCGAGCGAAGACCCGACGCTCACGCGAGACGACATGCTCGCGCGCTTCCGCGCGGCACGAGACGAGATCCGCGCGCTGCTCACGAGCGGCGCGCTGGTCGCTGGCGCCTGATCGCGACCGGCGACGCGGCGCAGAGGGGGTGCGCACCCCCGGTTGGTCACCTCTGCGGTCACCGCGAGGGCTGTCAGACCCGTCCGTCGCCACCGCTGCGGTCACCGCGAGGGCCGTCATACCCGTCTGTCGTCACCGCCGCGGTCGCGCTTCGAGGGTGCTGACCCCTCGGTCGTCACCGCCGCGGTCGCGCCGAGGGGGTGCTGACCCCTCGACCGTCACCGCCGCGGTCACCCCGTTGGCCTCGACGCGCCAGAAATCGACCGCCGACGTCTGTGGAATCGGCCGACACCCGCCGTTACCCGGAGTCGAGCGCCACGCACAACCCCGCGCTCGGAGGTCCACCACCCATGAAGAGCAAGACCTATGTGATGCCTCAGCTCCTCTCGCCGCACGCGGCCTACACGTGCTTCGCGCCGCGGTGCGCCGAGGTCGAGCCGGTGACCTGCAACGCCGACCCCGCCGTCGTCACGGTGAACATCGACGCCGCGTTCCGAGCGATCGAGCCCCGGCTGAACGAGATCCCGCGGATCCTCCCGACGATCGACCTGGGCTTCGTGCTTGAGATGCCGAACCTCGCGCGGGGGCTGTCGTACGCCGCGGGCCGCGTCATCGTCGTCGCCTCGTCGGGCGAGATCGCCGACAAGCTCGCCGTGGGGCGTCGGATGCGCGAGCCCATGCTCCTCGTCGCCGAGGGCCTCGCCGCGATGCCCGAGGCCCTCCTCCCGCCCGAGCGCGTGGCGAACATTCGCAAGGGCACGGGGCCCTACGACACGGCGCGCGACCTCACCGACCTCGTGGGCCTCTTCCGCGAGTTCGCCGCGGAGATCAAGCACAAGCACCCCTTCGACGAGGCGTGGCTCGCGAAGGCCGAGGAGATCGGCGTGTGGCTCCAGCAGGCGATCACGCCGAGCGGCGCCGCGAAGACCGTCGATGCCGCGAGCAACACGGCGGCGCGCGAGCGCGACGGCTTCTGGGCGATGATCCAGGCGCGCGACGCGAAGCTCCGGGTGATCGCGCGGGCGCTCTTCGAGAACGACGCCGACGCGATGGTGCCCGCCCTCCTCTCGCGCGCGGCGGTTCGCAAGGGCGGCGCCGAGGTGATCGCAGAGCCCGTCACACCGACGCCCGTGAGCCCCGCGGGCAATCCCGCCGTGAGCGGTGAGCACCCCGTGGTGCAGTCCGCCGTCGCCGTCGCCGCCCCCGTCGCCGCGAAGTCGTCACGCCGCGGGCGCTGAAGCCCCGAGCGCCCCCCGAACAGATCGCCCTCCGAAGTTCTGCCGGACATCACTGTTCGCGCGTCGTGTGCGTGCGTGCGGTGCGTGCGCGCAGACTGCGCAAGGTCATACTCCCCGACAATTGGCGGCCTGGGCTGCGCGGGAGTGAGCCCGGGGGCGACGGGTATGCCACGTGCTTTGTCGCGACTGTTCTGCGTTGGCAGACGCGGAACAGCGACGGAGGACGAGGACCATGCCCGGTGCTTGCTTGAAGAGGGAGTTTGTCATTCTCGTGCTCCCTCTGGCGGTGGCGATGTTCGCCGGGTGTGAGGGGCCGGTCGGGCCTGCGGGACCTCCTGGTCCGCGCGGTCCCGTGGGGCCTGGGATCGACTCTTCGGTCGATGTGCCCGTCGACGCGGTGACGACCACCGACACGCCCGACGACGTCGCGCCCGACGTGTTGCCCGACGCGGTCACCCCCGACGACGCAGGGAGGCTCGATCCGCAGGCGATCTGCCAGAGCTGCCACCCGAGGCTCGACGTGTCGACGCTGAACCTCACGGCGATCCACAACCCCGTGTCCACCCGGTACATCTCGAACTGCCTCCACTGTCACCAGGACATCCTCAATCGCACGACCCTCGACCCCAGGGTGCTGGAGATCCACCGCCGGATGCTGCCCTTCGTGGGCAACTGGCGAGGCACGCCCCGCAACGAGGACTGCGCGTTCTGCCACCGCGGCGGCGTCGACTTCAGCGGCGAGCACTCGGCGGCGGGCCTCCGACGACAGGTGCCGCCGCGAGACTGCGCGGGCTGCCACCACGACGGGCGCTGGGACTACTACCTCCCCTGAGAGCACACGGGTAACGGAGCAATCGCGATGGACGGATCGAACAACACGGGCCCCGCCACCCCCGAAGGGGCTGTGAGCCGCAGGCAGTTCATGAAGGCCGCGGGCCTCCTCTGCGCCGCCGCGGCCGCGACGCCGGTGGTGCTCAAGGCCCGAGAGGTGCTCGCGGACCCCGATCCCCCGAGCGCCGACGCCGAGGTGCTCTACATCCTCTCGACCTGCCGGATCTGCCAGAGCCGCTGCGGGATCAAGGCGAAGCTCCGCGCCGGGCGGGTCGTGAAGATCGACGGCAACCCGTATCACCCCAACAACCGCGGCGACGACGAGCGCCTCGCGTTCACGCGCACGCCGACGGAGTCTCGCAACGAGTTCGGGCGCCTCTGCCCCAGGGGCCAGGCGGGCGTGCAGACGCTCTACGACCCGTACCGCATCCAGCACCCGCTCCGCCGCTCGGGCGCGCGAGGCTCGGGGCGCTGGGAGGTCATCACCTGGGACCAGGCCTTCACCGAGATCGCCGCGCGCATCAACGCGCTCATCCCCTTCGCCGAGCGCGTGACGCGGGACATCGACCCCGCGAACGCCGACCTCGGCAAGATCGCCAACGGGCTCGTCTACTGCCCCGGCCGCGGCGTCGACAAGGCCCTCGCCGAGAGGATCTTCAAGTCGGGCTACGGCACCGCCAACTACGACATCGACGACGCGTCGATCATCGAGGGCAGCGCGCAGGTCGGGACGCAGCTCGCGACCTACGAGCACGTCAGCGGCACCCCCGGTCTGAGCGAGCTCAAGACCGACATGGACCGCGCCGCCTACATGCTCGTCTTCGGCGCCAACCCCGTCGAGTCGTCGCCGCCGATGCTCGCCCTCGCGCGCAAGACCGCCGAGATGCGCGACCCGCGTCGCTCGGGCGGCATGGGCCGCATCGTGGTGGTCGATCCCCGCTTCTCGAACAGCGCCGCGAAGGCCGACCTCTGGGTGCCCATCAAGCCCGGCGGCGACGCGGCCCTCGCGCTCGGCATCGCCCGCGCGATGATCGCCGGCGCGCGGCACAACGTGGCCTTCCTCCGCAACGCCAACAAGGCGGCGGCCACGGCGGCGAACGAGCCCTGCTACACCGACGCGACCTGGCTGGTCATCGTCGAGGCCGGACACCCCAACGAGGGAAAGCTCCTCACGCCCGCCGAGGCGGGCCTCACGGGCGTGGTCAACCCCGCGCACCCCGTGTGCATCCGGTCGAGCGACGGCGCGCCCGTCGAGGTGCAGATCAACGGCCCGTCGGGGGGCCCTGCGACGGCCGTCGTGGGCACGCTCGAACCCGTCAGCGCGGGCGCCGACTACGTGACGGTCAACGGCATCCGGTGCAGGTCGTCGTTCGCGATCTACCGCGCGGCGGTCTTCGAATACACGCTCGACCAGTACGCGACGATCGCGGGCGTGAGCGCAGCGGTGATCACGCAGCTCGCGACGGAGCTCACCTCGTCGGGGCGGCGCGCGTCGGCGTGGGCGTACCGCGGCGCGCTGCAGCACACCAACGGCGCGTACACGCAGCTCGCGGTGATGGCCCTCAACTGGATGATCGGCAACGTCGACTACGCGGGAGGGCTCTCTCGCGGCGGCGGCGGGTGGGCCGAGGGCAACGCGACGGGCGGCGTGAACACGGCCGCGGTCGCCGGGGCCGTGACGCCCGCGGGGCCGAGGATCGACCGCGCCGGCGCGGAGTACACCGCGGACAAGAGCTACTTCAGGGGCTATCCGGCGCCGCGCCAGTGGTTCCCCTTCGCGACGACGGGCAACTATCAGGAGCTCGTCCCCTCGATCGCGCAGAGCTATCCGTACGCCATCAAGGCCCTCATCACCGCGTGGACCGACTGGCCCTACGCGGTCCCGGGCGGCAAGGCGGTGTGGGAGCGCACCGTTTCGAACGAGACCGCGCTGCCGCTGCTCGTCTCGATCAGCCCCGTGTTCGGCGAGGTCGCCACGTGGGCCGACTACGTGCTCCCCGACACGACGTACCTGGAGTCGTGGGGGTTCCCCGGGCAGAGCGCCGCCATCTCGACGAAGCAGACGCCCATTCAGCAGCCCGTGGCGGGCGCCTTCGACGGCGCCGGCGTGGGCGCGACGGGGCGCTGGGCCTTCGACCCCTCCGCGCGCAACGCGTACACGCCGCTGCTCCCCGACACGAAGATGCACGGCGACATTCTCATCGGCCTCGCGCGGGCGCTCTCGCCGAGCTTCCCCGGCGTGGGCGTCGACGCGCTCGGCGCGGGCGTGAACCTCGAGCGCGCGTGGGACTTCTACCGCCACCAGTTCAGCAACCTCGCGCGCAACGTGGGCACCGCCCTCACCGGCGCGACCGTCGCCTCGGGTGACATCATGGCCCGCGGCGGCGCCTTCGCCGCCCTCAACAGCGGCTACGACCCGACCAACGCGGCGCTGCTCAACAACAAGCACGGCTCGGTGCTGCACTTCTATGTCCCGAAGCTCGCGGCGACGATCAACCCGGTGACGGGGCGGAGGTTCCGCGGCGTCGCGCACTACGACGTGAAGCGCCACCTCGACGGGACGCCCGTGCGAGACTCGGCCTTCCCGCTCCAGCTCGTGACGTACACCCCGGCGCTCCACGCCCCGTCGCGCACGCACACGAGCTCGTGGCTCATGGGCATCCAGCCCAGGAACTACGTCGAGCTCTCGGAGCCCGACGCGCGCGCCGCGGAGGTCGAGACCGGCGACCGCGTGCGCATCACCTCGGCGTCGAACCCCGTCGGCGTCATCGGCGTCGCGAAGGTCATCAAGGGGCTGCGCCCCGGCGTCGTGGCCGTCTCCAACGGCTTCGGTCACTGGGAGGCCGGCGCGAAGGCCCACATCGAAGCGGGACGCGCCACCGCCTTCGACCCCTCGCGCGGCGCTGGCGTCACGGCCAACCCCGTGATGCGGCTCGACGACTTCTCGGGCGACGTCACGCTCCAGGACCCCGTCGGCGGGAGCGCTTCGTTCAATGACACCTGGGTTCGCATCGAACCCGTCGTGACGCGGTAACCAGGAGGACGGACCACCATGGCCCAGTTCGGTTGGATCGTAGACCTCCGTCGCTGCGTCGGCTGCAACGCGTGCAGCGTGGCGTGCAAGTCGGAGATGAACACCGAGCCCGTGAGCTCGCCGCTCGTCTTCCGCAACACGCACCCCATCCAGGTGAACTACCGCGCGGTGCTCACGGTCGAGAGCGGGGCCTTTCCATCGCTCTCGAAGGTGTTCGTCACGTCGGCCTGCAACCACTGCGCGTCGCCCGCGTGCCTGCCCGCGTGCCCCGTGGCCGCCATCACCAAGGACGCCACCACGGGCCTCGTGCAGATCAACAACGCGACCTGCATCGGCTGCCGCTACTGCGAGTGGGCCTGCCCCTACGGCTCGGTGCAGTTCAACGACCTCTCGGGCAAGGTCGAGAAGTGTACCGGCTGCGCGCATCGGCTCGCCGAGAACCTCGCCCCCGCGTGCGTCTCGACGTGCCCCACGGGCGCGCTCCAGTTCACGCGAGAGTTCACCCCGGGCTCGTCGGAGCCGCCCACGGGCTTCGCAGACCCCGCGCTCACCAACCCCTCGATCCGATTCATTCGTCCGTGACCGAAGCCTCGTCGCGCGACCCCGCCGAAGAAGCCTCCGTCGCGTCCCTCCGTCGCGACCTCTACAAGCTCCTCTCGGCGCTCTTTCTCGCCGCGCCTGAGCCCGCCGCCATCGCGGCGCTCCAAGACCCCGACGCGAGAGACGTGCTGGTGGCGTTCCTCGGTGATCGCGTCGCCGCGCCGCTCTCGGCGATCGCCGCGCTGCGCTTCGATGACGAGATGCGACGCGAGTTCTTCGACCTCGTGGCCGTGCCGGGCTCGCGCTACAAGCCGCCCTTCGAGTCGGTCTACTGCGACGCGTGGGAGCTGGATGAGGGCGTCGTCGGAGGGCTCCTGCTCGGCGAGTCGAGCGACGCGGTGAGACAGCGCTACGCCGCCGCGGGCTTCACGCTCGAAACGCCCGAGCTGCCCGATCACCTGGGCTGCGAGCTGGCGTTTCTGTCGGAGCTCGCCGCGCGTGAGCTCGCCGCGCTCGATCGCGGTGACGCCGAGGCGCAGCGTCGCGCGGTCGTCGATGCGGCAGATTTCGCCGTGTCGCACACGGCCCGCTGGATCTCGGTCTACGCGACCCGGCTCGCGACGGACCCCGAGGCGCGGCTTCTCCCCGCGGTCGCAGAGGTCGCCGCGGCGCTCGTCGCCGAGACGGCCGCGCGCGGCGGACGGAGGCGGCTCCCTGTCACCGCGTGACGTGAGCGCTCAGACCCACGCGTAGGCGCGTCGCACGGTCTCGCGGCCGTCGCGCTCCACGAGGTCGCCGTGGGCGAGCACGATCTTGTCGATGTCCCACGCGAGGATGCGGTCGACCTGACGTCGCGCGACGCGGCGGTCTCGCACCATGAGCCGCTCGGGCCAGCCGAAGCCGGGCGCGGTGTTGCGCGCGAAGGCCGCCACGGCGCGCGTCACGAGCGAGCGATGCGTCGAGAGGTTGAGCAGCGCGTCGGAGCACACCATCGTGCGGCTCTTGCGGTGAAAGAACACCACCTCGTTCTCGCGGCGCGACGAGAAGTACACCTGCTCGATCTCAGCCTCCCACGCGGGGAGCGGCTCATCGGCGAGCACGCAGGTGAACGCGAGGTCGGGGCGCTTCCACTCGAGGCCCGGACAGGCCGCGAAGATGGCCTTCGGGTACGCGCGCATCCACTGGCCCACGTAGAGGTGGTGAAAGAGGCTCGGCGCCACGACCGCGCGCACCTCGCCGAGCGCGTCGACGGCGCGTCGCGTGTCGTCGTCGAGCGCCACGGGAGAGTGGACGAAGAGTCCTCCGTCCGTGAGTCGGATCACGGTCATGCGCGTGCCCGTCTCGACGCCGAGGAACCTGCCCTCGCGCGTGTCGATCCAGAGCTCGTCTGCGAAGGGGGTGAGCATGGCGCGGAGACTACCGCACGATGCGGATTCGCGCGTCGACGACGACGGCGCCGCGAGGCAGCGCGACGACGGGGTTGAGGTCGATCTCGACGACCTCGTGAAGCTCCTCGACGAGCCGGCTCACGCGAAGGATCACGTCGATGAGCGCCGCGCGGTCGACGGGGGCTGAACCGCGGAAGCCTTCGAGGAGGGCCTTCGCCTTGATCTGTTCGAGCATCTCCGCGGCGTCGCGGTCGCGAAGGGGCGAGACGCGGAAGACGACGTCCTTCCAGAGCTCGACCTGCACGCCGCCGAGGCCGAAGCCCACGAGCGGACCGAACACCGCGTCGCGCGTGGCGCCCACGAAGGTCTCGACGCCCGCGGGGGCCATCTCCTGCACGAGCGCGCCGCGCATCTCGTCGAGCCTCCCGAGCGCTTCGAGGCGTCGCGTCATGGCCTCCCAGGCCGCGCGAACGGACGCTCCGCCGCGGAGACCGAGCGCCACGCCCCCCACGTCGCTCTTGTGCGTGATCGTGTCGGAGATGAGCTTCAGCGCCACAGGCGCGTCGAGCGCTTCGGCGGCGGTCACGGCCTCTTCGACCGTCGTGGTGACGGTCTCGCGCGGCGTTCGAATGCCGTATGCGCCGAGCACCTCGCGCACCTCTTCGGGCGTGAGCCAGCGCGACTCGGGCGACGCCGCGAGGGCCCTCTTCGCGCGCTCCGTGTCGATCGACGTGAGCGCGGGGACCTCACCATCAGGCGTGGCGAGCCAGCGACCGTAACGCGCGGCCCTCGCGAGCGCCGCCGCGGCCGACTCGGGGAACGCGTACGACGGATAGCGTCCATCGCGCAGCGAGCGCACGGCCTCGGGCACGCCGCGACGGCCCATGAAGCAGGTCGCGACGGTCTTCGAACTCCCCTTCGCGCCCGCGAGGATGGCGCTCGCCACGTCGCCCGCGTCGGTCACGATGGGCGTGACGAAGACCACGAGCACCATGTCGACCTCGGGCGCGTCGAGGAGCACGCGGAGACAGCGCTCGTAGGCCGTCGCCGAGGCGCTCGCGATCATGTCGACGGGGTTGCGCACCGACGCCTCGGCGGGCACGAGCGGGAGGAGCGCGCGCTGCGTCTCGTCGCTGAGCTTCACGACCTCGAGGCCGCGGCTCTCGCACGCGTCGCTGGCCATGATCCCGGGGCCTCCCGCGTTGGTGAGGATCGCCACGCGCCGCCCGCGAGGGACGGGCTGGTTGGCGAGCAGCATCGCCACGTCGAAGAGCTCGTCGATGGTGTCGGTGCGGATCACGCCCGCCTGACCGAGCAGCGCGTCGACGGCCACGTCGAGACCCGCGAGCGAGCCCGTGTGAGAGCTCGCGGCGCGCGCGCCGGCCTCGGTGCGTCCGGCCTTCACGACGACGATGGGGCGCGTGCGAGAGACGCGACGCGCGAGGTCCATGAAGCGACGAGGGTTTCCGAGGTTCTCGAGGTAGAGGAGGATCACGCGCGTGGCGGGGTCGTCGGCCCAGTGCGCGATGAGGTCGTTGCCCGAGACGTCGGCCTTGTTGCCCACGCTCACGAACTGCGAGACCCCGACGCCGAGCTCGCGCGCGTGGTCGAGGATCGCGAGGCCGAGCGCGCCCGACTGCGACGAGAAGGCCACGTTGCCGAAGGGCGGGAGCGCCGTGGCGAAGGTCGCGTTGAGCGATACGGAGGGGTCGGCGTTCACGACGCCGAGGCAGTTGGGGCCCACCATGCGCATCCCGTAGCGCCGCACCGTCTCGACGACGCGAGCTTGAAGCGCGCGGCCCTCGGGGCCCGTCTCGGCGAAGCCCGCGGTGATGACCACGATGGCGCGTACGCCCTTGCGTCCGCAGGCTTCGACGGCGTCGGGGACGGCCGCTGCGGGCACGACGATCACGGCGAGATCCACGGCGTCGGGGACCTCTTCGATCGAGGGATAGGCCCGCACCGACTGGATCACCGCGGCGCGCGGATTCACGGGGTACACCGCGCCCTGAAAGCCTCCCGCGATGAGGTTGTGGAACACCTCGGCGGCGATCGTTCCGCGGTTGCGCGACGCGCCGATGACGGCCACGGAGCGCGGACGAAGGAGGGCGTCGAGCGAGGGCTTCGGTTCGGTCTTCTCGGTCATCGCGCGGGCGTATACCGCCGCCGTCGCGGTCGTTGCCAGCGTCGAGCGCGGTGCGCCCGTGCCACCGTGTGCCGATCGCACCGCCGCGGAGTCGCGCGACGCTCCCACGATCGCGTCGAGAGGCCGCGGAAAGCCCTGGTGCGGCGCTCGTGGCGCGGGCGTTGCTCTCTCGATTCGTCATGAAGTCGCTCTCCGCGCTGATTCCGTTTGTTCTCCTCGCGTGCTCCTCGACGACGACGCCGACGCCGGGACCGTGCCCCGCGGGGCAGGTGCTCGGGTATCCGTCGGGCTGTGGGACCGCGGCGTCGTGCGTGGCCGACACATCGGGCGACGCCATCGCGATCACGTTCTGCGGCTGCGATGGCGTGACGCACGTGGGCGGAGGACAGTGGCCTCCGGCGATTCCGTGGGCTTCGATGGGCGCGTGCGGTGACGGAGGGAGCGACGTCCCCGCGACGGACGCCACGCAAGACCGCCCCGAGCCCATCGACGTGCGGGGAGACGCGCCCGACGTGTCGACGGACACGGGCGACGCGCCGACCAACTGCCCGCTGCCTCCGCTCGACTACACGGTCTGCACCACGGACTCCGACTGCGCGATGTACGCCGCCGGGTGCTTCTGCGGTCAGCAGCCTGTGAGCGGCGTCTCGGTCTCGTACCTCGCGGCCGTCACGCGCTGCGAAGACATCGCGCGTATGAACTGTGCGCTCGGATGCCCCGTGATGGAGGGACGCCGCGCGCAGGACGGACGCAGCGTCACCGACGGCGGCACCATCGCCGTGCGCTGCGAGACCACCGACGCAGGCACGCGGAGCTGCCGCACATACGTGCCTTGAGTCGGGGCCCCCACCCGCGCTGCCGCGCGCCCCGCCCCCGCGGAGCGAGGGCGGAGCTTCTCACGCGCACACGTGACGCTTGCAG
>JBPOHC010000697.1:0-3913 GCA_052035985.1 Myxococcota bacterium
GCGATGCGATGCACGGCGGCGAGGCGCGTGAACTGCATCTCGATGGGGTTCTCGATGGGGCCGATCGCCTGCGCCCAGAGCGTGTCGACGCGGCCGTCGAGAAAGAGCCAGCGCGCGTGCGGCGCGAAGAGCGTCGTGGGCGTGTTGCGGCCTCCCTCGGCGACGCCGAGGCCGCGCGGTCGGCCGTCGGTGAAGAGCGTGGCCGAGGCGTGGCAGGTCGCGCACGAGACCATGTTGTTCGACGAGAAGCCCGTGTCGTTGAAGAGCGTCTCGCCGAGGCGCGCCGCGCGAGGGTCATCGGCCACGCGGTTCGTCGGATCGGGCGGCGGCGCGCCCGGAGGCACCATCGCCTGGATCATCTCCCACTCGTCGCGCGTGAAGCGCCCGTCGATGAGGCTCACCGTGGGGAACGAGGTCCTCGGGAGGCCGTCGATGGTGCCGAGCGCGCGGGTGATGGCCGAGGTCACGGCGGCGCTCGACGGCCGCTCGAGCACGGCCGCGATGCGCATGGTCCGCGTGTCGACGAACACGTAGAGCGGGAGCATCCCCGAGTCGCCGTAGAGCGCTTGAAAGCGGTACTCGGGGTCGATTGCGACGGCGTCGGGGGCGGCGTCGTAGCGCGCCCTCCACGCGGCGAGGTCGGCGAGCGTGGCGGGCGTGTTGTCGGGGCCGAGCGCGAGCACGTCGAGGAGCGCGACCCTGTCTCGCTGCGGATGCGTGAGCACGCGCTGCGTGTGCGAGGCCGCGTGCTGCGCGCGGCCCGACCACGACGTGAGCGTGCGGATCACCAGGATCTTCGGCGCCTCGGCGCAGGGCGCGTACCAGTCGCGCAGAGAGAGCGAGCCCGTGGGCGTCGTGAAGCGCAGGTCGGCGATGGGCGTCGCCGCGCTGATCGTCGACGGCGCCTCGGGGTACGGCAGCGCGACGCCGTTCACGCAGCGCGGCGACGGGGAGCGCGCGTCGCGAACATCGGCGACATCGGCGAGGTCGGCGCGCGCGTCGGTGACATCGGCGGACGCGTCGAGGCGATCGGCCGTGACGTCGAGGGGCGCCGCGTCAGGCTGCGGCGCGCTCGTCGACGACGCGCACGATGCGAGGAGGAGCGCGAGGAGGCTGCGTCTGAGCACGGCGGGCGAGATCGTATCGCGAGTCATCACATCGCGTTGAGGAGGTCGACCATCGGCTGGAGGATCGGCTCGGAGATGTGGAACCACAAGAGGTGCAGGTCGCGCGGCTCGGTGGTCCCGACGACGGGCGCGGTGGCCTGGCCGTTGGAGTAGTGGAGCACCACGTCGGAGAGCGTGGTGAAGGTCCCGCCGTGTCCCCAGGGGCCCGTGCGGCTGATGCCTCGCAGCGTCGGCGTGTGAAACTGCCCGAGCTGTGACGGGTGCGAGGTGAGCCGTGCGATGTGCGGCCCCGCGGTGCGGTCGTCGCTGTAGGGGCCGTCGCTACGGAACGGAGAGGTCATCAGATTCGCGATGGCGTCGATGCGTCCGCGGTCGGGCGAGCCGTCGGGGAGCCCCGTGGGCATGCCGATGTTGTGAAAGCTGTCGTTGCTGAGCGTGGGCCCGAAGTGGCACTGCGCGCAGCCGTTGACGAAGAAGAAGCGCAGCCCGTCGCGCTGCGACGCGGTGAGCGCGGTCGTGTCTCCCGCGACGTATCGGTCGAACGCGGTGGTGGGGAATCGCAGGGTCCTCTCGAACGCGGCGATGGCCTTGCCGAGGTTGACGTAGACGCGGTTGACCGTGTCGCGATCCTCCGTCGTCATCGCGTCCCACGACGCGGTGCCGGGCATTCCGCTCGCGGGGAATCGCGCGGTGTTCGTCATGTCGGGGAGCGCGCCGAAGATCGCGGTGTACTCCGTGGCGTAGCGCGTGGCGATGCGGTGCACGGCGGCGAGCCGCGTGAACTGCATCTCGATGGGGTTCTCGATGGGGCCGATCGCCTGCGCCCAGAGCGTGTCCACCCGGCCGTCCCAGAAGATCCATCGCACGTGCGGCGCGAGGAGCGTCGTGGGCGTGTTGCGGCCTCCCTCGGCGACGCCGAGGCCGTGCGCGCGCGCGTCGGTGAAGAGCGTCGCGGAGGCGTGGCAGGTGGCGCACGAGACCATGTTGTTCGACGAGAAGCCCGTGTCGTTGAAGAGCGTCTCGCCGAAGCGCGCCGCGCGAGGGTCATCGGCCACGCGGTTCGTCGGATCGGGCGGCGGCGCGGTGGGCGCGCGCATCGCCTGGATCATCTCCCACTCGTCGCGGGTGAAGCGCCCGTCGACGAGCGCGGTGACGGGCTGCGTCGGCCGCGGGAGGCCGTCGATCATCGAGAGCGAGCGGCTGATCGTGAAGGCGATGTCTTCGCTCGAAGGGCGCATGAGCACCGAGAGGACGCGCATGGTCCGCGTGTCGACGAAGACGTAGAGCGGGAGCTCGCCGCCGTTGTAGAAGCACGACTGGAGGCTGTACGCGGGGTCTGCGGCGAGGGCCGTGGGGGCGACGTCGTAGCGCGCCCTCCACGCGGCGAGGTCGGCGAGCGTGGCGGGCGTGTTGTCGGGGCCGAGCGAGAGCAGGTCGAGGAGCGCCACGCGGCTCGCCTGCGGGTGCGAGAGGAGCCGCTGCGTGTGGGCCGCGGCGTGCTGCGAGGGCCCCGACCACGCGGTGAGCGTGCGGATCACGAGGACCTTCGGCGACGCGGCGCAGGGCGCGTACCAGTCGCGGAGGTTGACCGCGCCCGTCGGCGCTTCGAAGCGCAGGTCGGGGAGCGCGCGGGTCTCGACCACGGGCAGCATCGTGGTGGGGTACGGGAGCGCCATGCCGTTCACGCAGCGCGAAGGAACGTCGCTCGTCGTGTGCGCGTCGCGAACGTCGGTCGCGGCGTCGGTCGCGGCGTCGGAGGCGTCGAGCGAGGGTGACGCGTCGGGCGTAGGCGTCGAGGAGCTGCAAGCGCCGAGCACCAGCGCGGCGAGGATCGAGAGCCTCGACGACGACGCCGCAGGGACGCAGAAAGTGCTGTGATTCATGGCAGAACGGCGTGCAAGACGCGTGCGTCTCGTCGTCGACTCTGCGCGCGGGTCAGAGGGCGTTGAGGAGGCTCACCATCGGGAGCACTGTGCCGTCGTCGGAGTGGAACGCGGGCAGGTGCATGTCGCGCGTCCCCGTGGTGGTCGCGACGGGGGCGAGGACGGTCCCCATGGCGTAGTGGCGGACGACGTCGTTGAGCGTGCTGAAGGTTCCGCCGTGACCCCACGGCCTCGTGCGGCTCACGCCGCGGAGCGATGGGGTGTGAAAGCGTCCGAGGAGCGACGGGTCTTCGAGGATGCGCGCGATGTGAGCGCCCGGCGTGCGGTCATCGCTGTAGGGGCCGTCGCTGCGGAACGGCGAGGTCATGAGCGACGCGATGGCGTCGATGCGCCCGCGGTCGGGCACGCCGTCGCGGAGCCCCGTGGGCATCCCGATGTTGTGAAAGCTGTCGTCGCTGAGCGTGGGGCCGTGGTGGCACTGGACGCAGCCGTTGATGACGAAGTGTTGCAGCCCGTCGCGCTGCGACTCCGTGAGCGCGGTCATGTCTCCCGCGACGTAGCGATCGAACGCGGTGGTGGGGAATCGCAGGGTGCGCTCATACGCGGCGATGGCCTTGCCGAGGTTGACGTAGACGCGGTTGACCGTGTCGCGATCCTCCGTCGTCATCGCGTCCCACGCGGGCATCCCCGGCATTCCGCTCGGGGGGAATCGCGTCGCGTTCGAGAGGTCGGGGAGCGCGCCGAAGATCGCGGTGTACTCCGTGGCGTAGCGGTCTGCGATGCGATGCACGGCGGCGAGGCGCGTGAACTGCATCTCGATGGGGTTCTCGATGGGGCCGATCGCCTGCGCCCAGAGCGTGTCGACGCGGCCGTCGAGAAAGAGCCAGCGCGCGTGCGGCGCGA
>JBPOHC010000220.1:0-24792 GCA_052035985.1 Myxococcota bacterium
AGACCCTCCATCACCCCTCTCCCTTGGCGAGTAGTCCGTCAAGCTTCTCGTAGCCCTCGTTGACGCCGGTCTCCATGCCGGAATCCAACCACCCGGCCCGTTCCTCGAAGGACCCGACCAGCGAGACGGTGTGCAACCGGGTCCGGCCGTCCCCGAGGTCCTCGAAGGTCATCGTCTCCAGGGACACCGACTCCGGCCAGCCGTCGTAGGTGAAGGTCTGGACGATTCGCTCCGGGGTCACGTCGTGGAAGGACCCATGGAAGGAGGCGATCTCCTCGCCGTCGCGCTGGTTGCTGAACGACCAGGACCCACCGGTGCGCGCATCCCAGTGCCCGATCGTCGTGGTGAGGTCATGCGGACCGCACCACTGGGCGTAGAGCTCGGGATCGGTGTGGGCACGGTGCAGTTGGGCGGGCGTAGCGGTGAAATCGCGGGTGATCCGGATCGCGGGCACGTCCGGGTCGGCCTCGATCCGCGCCGTGGTGTCCGTATGCCGCGGGGCTGAGTCGGTCATGACGTCTTTCCTTTCGTGGGGGTGGTGTTCGGGGAGGTGGGACTGTCGAGGTCCGCGAGCACGGCTTCGAGCGAGGCGCGCGCGCTCGCGGGGGCGCGGGCGACGGAGTGCTGCAAGCGCTCCTGGCCGTAGAACTCGCCGTTGACCGAGCGCGCCTCGATGATGCCGTCGGTGTAGAGCATCAGCATGTCGCCGGGCTGGAGCTGCACCTGGGCCTCGCCGACCTCGATCTTCACCTCGACGCCGAGGGGCAGCGTGCGGGCCTCGGTGTACTCGAGCGGAATGACCTCTCCGTCGCGGCGGAGGATGGGCGTCGTGTGGCCCGCGTTGGCGAAGCGCAGGGAGTTCTGCGCGAGGTCGATGACCACGTACACCATCGTGGTGAACATGCCGTCTTCGGCGACCTCGGAGAGCGCGCGGTTGACGCGTTGGAGCACGCGCCGCGGAGAGGCTTCGACGGGCGCGGCCGCGCGGATTTCACTGGTGACCCGGGCCATGAAGAGCGCGCCCGAGATGGCCTTGCCCGACACGTCGCCGACCACGAGCGCGAGCTTGTTCGGGTCGAGCCAGAGGAAGTCGTAGAAGTCGCCGCCCACGTGAAAGGCGGGCTCGTAGTGGACGGCGAACTCCAGTCCCGTGACGCGCGGCGGGTCGCGCGGGAGGAGGTTGCGCTGGATCTGCCGCGCGAGGCGGAGGTCGTAGTCGAGGCGCTCGCGGGCGAGGAGTCTCTGGTGCAGGCCGATGAGGTGCAGCGCGACGCCCGCCTGCGCGGCGAGCCCGCCGAGGAGGTCGAGGTCGTCTTGCGTGAAGTAGCCCTGCACGGGCTCGGCCTCGACGTGGAGGATTCCGAGGTGCTCACCGCGGCACGAGAGCGGCGCGCCCATGCGCCAGCCCACGGGGCCGCCGGGGTCGTTGTTGACGACGCTGTCGCGGAGGCCCGCGGCGATCTGCGCCTCGCGCACCGACTCGGGGTCGATGGGCTGCGACGAGAACGCGTCGCCCTGCGTGCGGAGGAGCACCGACTGGCCCTGGCGCAGCACGCGGTCGACGACGTTCTGGGGGATGCTCATGTTGGGCGCGAGGGAGTCGCGGTCGCGCCCCTTGCGCCGCCGCGCGGCCTGCGTGCGGAGCTGCTGCGAGCGCGTGTCGAAGGTCACCGCCGCGGCGGCCGACGCCTGGGGAAAGACCTCGAGGAGCAGCCCCGTGACCTTGTCGAGGAGCGCGCGCGGTTCGAGCGTGCTCGCGACGGTCTCGGAGATCTGGTACATCGCCTGGAGCTTGCGCTGGACGCGGTCGACCTCGCGCGCCGCGTCGGGCACCGTGAGGATCTTCCGCGTGGCGGTGTCTTGCTTGAGGTTGGCGACCTCGATGAGGGGCGCGGTGTTGAAGTCGGGCGCGTCGGGCACGAGCACGGGCGCGCTCTCGACCGCGGCGATCATCTCGTCGGCGAGGTCCATGCGAAAGCGCGACGCGCCGATCTCGACCTCGTCGCCGTGGCGCAGCCGCGCCGCCCCCTGGATGCGGCGGCCGTTGATGAAGGTCCCGTTGCAGCTCCCGAGGTCTTCGAGCTGCCACGCGTCGCCCTCGCGGCGGATGCGCGCGTGGCGTCGCGAGACGCGCTGGTCGTTGATGTGGATGTGGCAGTCGAGGCGCCGCCCGAGGAGGCACTCGGGGCCGTCGAGGCGGTGAATCCGACCGGCTTCAGGGCTGAGGGTGATGATGCGTGCCACGGTGTTCGGAGCTGCTCCCCGCCCGTTCAAGAAAGGTGTGCGGGTGATGTGACGCTGCGGTGTGCACTCAGAACCCTTCGAGGGCCTGCTTCGCCGCGGGGAAGATCGGCAGGACGCGGTCGAGGAGCATGACCTTGAAGATCTCCATCGGCTGCTTGTTCACGGCCGCGACGCGCACCGCGCCGCCGAGCGAGCGCATGCGCTTGAAGAGCCCCACGATGACCCCGACGCCCGAGCTGTCGATCACCTCGACGCCGGCCATGTCGACGACGACCTTCACGCCGCCGCGCTCGACGAGCTGTTCGACCGCCGGGCGCAGCTCTGGGACCGTGAGCGCATCGAGGCTCTGCACGTTGAGCTTCAAGATGGTCACGCCGCCCGACTCGATCAGTTCATGATTCCGCATCGCCTACCCGCCCGTCGTCTCGGAGTCGCTCGGGCACTCCGACAGTCGCTTGATCATCGTCAGTTGGTTCTGCTCGCGTCGGCGCTCGTACGTGACCTCGCTCATCACCGTACGGATGATGAAGAGGCCCATGCCGCCCTCGGAGAGCGTGTCGAACTCGGGCGCGATCGTGGCCCCCGAGTGGCTGAAATCAAAGCTGCTCCCGTGGTCGACCATGCGCAGCTCCAGGTGGTCGTCGTCGACCTGGAGCGCCACCTCGACGTCGCCGCAGCGCTCCGCGTAGGCGTGCTCGACGACGTTGTTGAACGCCTCGTTGAACGCGCTCATCACGCGCCACTCGAGGCCCGAGCACCCGCGGCCTCGCTCGACCTCGATGCAGGCCGCGCGCACCATCGCCCCCGCCACGTCGCGGTAGCGAAGGTCGCCCGGCACACACGCTGTGAATCGAAGGGTCAAGGGTCGCAGCACCGCTCCGGAGCGCGACCATAACACAGCTCGCGCGCCCTCCACGCGCGCATGCGCTTGCGAAACCTCGTCCCACGTTGATATGAGTCCCGTCGCCGAGATGGACTGGAAGGTCAGCGTCGTAAAGCGCGCGATGGACGTCGTAGGAGCCGCAGCGGGGCTCGCGGTCGTCGCGCCGTTCTTTCCCGCGATCGCCGTCGCCATCTGGATCGACAACCCGGGGCCGATCTTCTATTCGCAGGTGAGGGTGGGTCGCACGCACGCCACCGCAGACCCGCTCAAGACCGACCTGCCGACATTCAAGATGTGGAAGTTCCGCTCGATGCGCGTCGATGCGGAGAAGGGCGGCGCGCGCCTCGCCACCGCCGACGACGACCGCGTCACGCGCGTCGGCCGCATGCTCCGAAAGACGCGCCTCGACGAGCTCCCGCAGTTCTGGAACGTGCTCATCGGCGACATGTCGATCGTCGGCCCGCGCCCCGAGCGCCCCGAGCTCGTTCGAACGCTCTCTGCCGCCATCCCGATGTTCGAAGAGCGCACCCGTATGGTCCGACCGGGTATCACCGGACTTGCGCAGGTCTCTCTCGACTATCTCGGTCGCATGCCCGAAGACTCCGAGCTCGCGCGCCTCAAGGACACGCTCCTCAACCCGCTCAAGCTCGAAGAGCTCGAAGGCTCCATCGCCGACGACATGCGCACCAAGCTCCTCTTCGACCTCGCCTACGCCGCGCGCCTCGAAGATTTCTGGACCTTCCTCCGCACGGATCTCCACGTCATCCTCCGCACGCCCGCGGTGATGCTCGGCGCGCGCGGTCGTTGACCGCATCGAAAGTGTCTCTTTCCACGGCGCTACAGTCTCACTGCGAGTTTGACGAGATGCGGCAACCACGCGTAGGGTCGCACTCCGATGGCTGATCGCCCTCACCGCAAACCCCCTCAAGATCCGAGGCAGGCGGGTACGCCGGGCGCGCACGATGACCTCTTCGCGCAGCACGGAGACCTTGCGGACTACTTCTCCGAAGGGCCTGCCCCGGCGCCCGCGCACGAGTTCATCGACAGCGAGGCCGCCACGCGCGTCTCGAACCAGCGGAACCTCTACGAGACCGGCCGCGCGTCGCCCTACTACGAGCCGCAGCCCGGCGGCGTGTGGCCCGAGAGCGATGACCCGCACGCGTTCACGGGTCCCTCGGGGATGCACTACAACCCCGGCTACTACGAAGAGCTGCCCTCCGGCGAGCCGATCCCCACGGTGGGCGGCGACGTCATCGATCCGGCCCTCGCGACCTCCGAAGACTACACCCTCGGGATGCACGACCCGCAGGCCGCCGCCGAGGCCGCGCACGGCGCGGGCGCGTCGTGGATCCGTGAGAACACCGCGGACCACGTCGCGGCGCCGTCGCCCGACCTCGTGCTCCTCTCGAACGCCGACGGCTTCGCTGCTGCGCAGTTCAGGGCGCTGCGCTACAGGCTCGAGCAGGAGCCCAACATTCAGGTCGTCGTGGTCACGTCGGCGCGCGAGGGCGACGGCAAGAGCGTCACGGCCGCGAACCTGGCGCTCGCGCTGGCCGAGGGCGGTCGCATCCGCGTGCTCCTCGTCGACGCGGCGCTTCGAAACCCCGCGCAGCACAAGCTCTTCGGCATCCGCGGCGACCTCGGGCTGACGAGCGTGCTCGCGGCGCGACAGAACGATCCGAGCATGCCGATCGACGTGATCCGCATCTCGACGAGCCTCTCGCTCATCCCCGCGGGCCCTGCCGTGCAGAGCGCCTACGCGGCCCTCTCGTCGGAGCCCGCGGCCGTGCTCCTCGGGCAGATCCGCAAGGAGTATCGGTACATCATCGTCGACTCGTCGCCTGTGTTCGGCACCGCCGAGACGCTCGCGTGGCACTCGATGATCGACAAGTACATCCTCGTCGCGCGCGCCGGAAAGACCACCTCTGAAGACCTCTCTCGCGCGAGCGAGCGGCTCCAGAGGGATCGCATCCTGGGCGTGAGCTTCGTGGGCGCTCCCGTTCGCAGGGAGTGACCGCGACGCGCGCCGCGATCGTCTTCAGGGGACGATGATCGTGTCGCCCGAGCGCAGGAGGAAGTTCATCTCCGTGCGGCCCTCGGAGCACTCGTTGTACGAGAACTCGTAGCGCTCGTCGCGGCCGTTGGCGCCGCGTCGGAGGATCACGATCGCGTCCATGTCGGCGCCGCGCGCGCCGCCGCCCGCCAGCGCGAGGGCCTGCATCACGGTGAGGGCGGTGGCCGACTCGAACTCGCCCGCGCGCTGAACCTTGCCGGTCACGAAGACGCGGTACGAGTGGACCTCCTCGATCACCACGGCGACGCGGGCGTCTTGCACGTAGCGGCGATAGGACTGCGAGACCTCGTTGGTGACCTCGTTGACCGTGCGTCCCGCCACGGCGAGCTCGTCGAGGAGGGGCAGCGCGATGCGCCCGTCGGGGCGCACCGTGACGCGGGTGTTGAGGTCTTGATTGCCGAAGACCGACACGCGGAGCACGTCGCCGGGGCCGATGCGATACGTTTGCCCCGCGGCCTCGATGGGCGGCCACGGACCGGGGAGCGGCGTGTGGCATCCCGCCGAGGCGGACACGAGGGCGATCAGCGAGAGGGAGAAGGGGAGGGGGGCGCGGATTGACACCGGCACTCTCTAACAGCTTGTGGGAAGGGATTGCAACGACGCGCGGAGGACGTCGCCCGGCGGTCGCGCGCTACCCGCCTCGCGCGCCCGACGCGGCGCCCCGCTCGGGGGCCACCGACGGCGCGTCGAGGTGCAGCTCGGGGATGAACGGGAGCTCCGGGAGCTCACCCCAGCGCCGCAGGTCGGTCATGTCGTAGATGCGCGTGTCCATGAAGCCCGACACGAGCGCGGTGCCGAGGCCCGCCACCATCGCGAGGAACATCACGATCGACGCGAGCTTCGTGCGACCCGGAGGCTCGGGCTCCACGGGCCTCGACGGCGGATCGATGATGCGCACGGTCTCGCCGCCCGCGAGCTGGATGCGCCGCAGGTCTGACTGGCGCTCGAGCTTGCGGCGCAGGAGGTCGTTGTAGGCCGTCCGCGTGCCCGAGAGGTCGTTCTGGAGGCGGTCCCACATGGCCTCGACCTCGACCACGTTGGCGAGCTGGCCGGGCGGCGTCGCGGGCTGCGCGGGCACGCCGGGCTGCATGGGATGCGCGGCGTTGTCCGTGCGCTCGCTCGCGGCGAGCTCCTCGCGGGCCACCTGGAGGTCGCGCGTGAGCTGCTCGATGCGCGCGTTGCGCTCCGACTGCGTGAGGTTCTCTCGGGCGACCTGCACGCCCCGATGACGCGCGATGACCCCGTTGAGCTGCGACTCCATTTCGGCGAGCTCGCGCTCCGCTGCGGCGCGCGTCGGGTGGTCGGCCATGAGCCCCCGCGCCCGCAGCGCGTCGACGGCGCTGCGCTTGTCTCGCACGCGCTCGCGCATCGCCTGGATCTCGGGCGTGTCGTCGTTCGAAGGCGCCTGCGCCGACTGCGGGTTGCGCAGGGCGTCGAGCGCGCTCTGGAGCTGCGAGAGCCGCGCCCGCAGGCCCCTCGTCCGGCTGCTCGAGCGGGTGTCGGCGGAGGGCGTGTGCCCGCCGGGGTCGCCGCCCGCCATGGAGTTCGCGATGCGCGCCATCACGCCGCCGCGCTGCACGCGGATCTGGTCGACCATTCCCTGGTTGGCGATCATGAAGCGATCGAGCGCCTCCTGCCGCTGCGCGAGCACGTTCTCGAGCTCGCGCAGCTGCCCCTCGACGAGCTGGAGGGTGTCTCGCGCCTGCTCCTCGGCGGCCATCTTGCGCTCGTTGACGAAGAGCCTGATGAGCGCCTGCACGACCTGCTGCGCGCGCGCCGGTTCTTTGAACGTGAACCCGAGGTGCACGATGTTGCGCTCGACGCGACGATCGATGCCGCCCGTGAAGATGTCGACGATCTTGGTCTCCGACGTGATGGGCCGACCGTCGGCGCCCACGCCCAGGAGGTGATCGTAGAGGTGCAGCTCGCGGATGATGTTCATCATGTAGCGCCGCGAGCCATAGATCTGGTTGAGCCTCGCCTCGACGCTGCGCTGGATCTGCTCCTCGCTCGCGTCGGAGTGCTCGCCTCCGGTGTTGGAGTCCTGCACCTGGAAGGCGGCTTCGGACTTGTAGACCCGGGCCTTGGTGACCACCCACGCGAGCCCCGCGAGGAAGACCACCGTGAAGATCAACGCGCCGCGGAACCAGTAACGGATCCCGCGCCTCGCCAGCGCGAGGTAGTTCATCGCGAGATCGCGGAGCGTGAATACCTGCTCTTCAGGGTTGTTGTTCGAGACCGTCATCAGCGGTCACCTCATCGTGCGGTTCAGTGCGTCGTCGCGGGGAGCGTGTCGGCCGGTGCAGTCGTCGAGACCGGCGTGGTCGTGGGCGCGGTCGTCGTCGGCGCGGTCGTCGTGGGCGCGGTCGCCGGAGGCGTCGTCGCAGGCGCGGTCGAAGGCGTCACGGGCGGCGTCGACGGAGGCGTCGCGGGCGTGTTCGCGTTCGTCGTCGCGGGGGTCGAGCCCGGCGTCGTGGTCGGAGGCCGCGGCGTCGTGTTCTGCTGCGTGGGAGGCGTCTGCCCGGGTTGGAGCGGGCGTCCGTTGGGCGCCGCGGGTCGAGCGGGCTGACGGGGCTGACGCGGTCGGCCCTGCGCCGTAGCGGCTTCGTCTTCACGCTCGATGACGCTGCGCCCGGGGCGCTCCGAGGGCGCGGGCTCTTCGGCGGCGCCGAAGCCGTCGTCGGTGACGCTCGCGCCTTCGTCGTCGCCGCGCTCGTTGCCTTCGCTTGTCGCCGAAGGGCCTCCGGTCGCGCCGCGGAGGGCCTGCGCGGCGTTCGACTCTTCGAGCGGCGTGACGCCCAGGAGCTCCTCTGCGTCGCCCGCGAAGGCCGAGAAGGTCACACCCGCCATCGCGACGTGGCGCACGATGTCGGGGTTCCCCACGGGCTCGTCGACGTGTTGGTAGAGGAACGTGTAGCGCACGAAGGCCGAGATCCCTCGGGTGATGATCCACCGCGCGCCTGCGACGGCCGAGAAGTTCGAGTTGCCGACGTCCTGGGTCGTCGGCGTCGCCGTGCTGCCCGCGGGGAGCGGGTTGAAGTTCTGTGTGATCCCATAATCCCCCCCGAGCGTGCCCTGGAACACCAGGTCCCGGTCGAACGGTCGCCACAGGAGGAGAAGGGCCGCAGACGCCACCCGACCGGCGCCGCCCGCGATCACCTGGCGCGGCGGACAGCGACCGCTCGAATCGAGCGCGCCGTTGCAACGAACCGCGTTGACCGTCGTGAACTGATATCCGCCTCGCAGGATGATCCCGAGGTTCGCGTCGGGGATCGTCTGCTGGTACGTCACGCTCCCGTAGGGCCCGGTGTTCCAGCGAGAGCGAGTCTCGTCGGTCTGGTCCTGCATCATGTCGAGGCCGCCAGAGACCGTCGTCGCGACCTGCTCGCTCCACCCGTGACGCCACGTCGCGAAGGGCGTGACGCGCATGATCCAATCGCCGAGCCCCGTGATTTGAAGCGCCTGATAGGCCCCCGTGAGCCCGAGCGTGTCGCGCTCTCCGATCTCGAAAGAGCCGTTGAGACCGGCCGTGACCTGCACCTGATCCGCGCGCGGAGTGCCCGGCGGGACGCTCAATGACTGACGCCCATCGAGGCCCGCGTTGAACACCAGACGCGCGTTCTCGGAGATGCCCCGAGTGACCGAGCCGTGCGCCCCGTACTCGCCGAACCACGTGTCGAGAAAGGCCGTCGAGAGCGTCAGGGAGTTCTGCGCCAGAAGCACGCCGCGGCCGACGTTGTAGCTCCCGTCGAGGGCGACCCTCCACCGATCCGAGGGCTCCCACACGAGGGTGTAGCGGTTGAGGCTGAGGATGTTCCCGTTGTCGATGGGCCGCCCCTCGCCGCCCACGTAATAGAACTCCCCGCGTGCGCGAAGGGTCTGCCGCAGCGTGTCGGTGTGGTGACCGACCTGGATGTCAATCGCCGTACGGAGAATCCCGCCGTCGCCGTAGCAGGGCGCGGAGAACGTCTGACCGTAGCGGCAGAGCGTGAGCGCGTTGGCGACGGTGGTGTCGTACCCGCCGGTCAGCTCCACCCCTGCCGCGGCCGCGAGCTGAAGGGGCGCAGAAACCATCAGCGCGAGGGCAGTCGGGATCATCGAGGTTGCATCTTCAAGGGGTCGCCGCCGCGCGCGAAGCCTCTCAGACGTGCGCGCATCGTGAGCGCCGACCATACACGCCCCGTCGCACCCGCGCGAGCGTTAGCGCGAGGGCGCGCGTCGCGCACGGCGCTGTAACCGCTGTACTGGATGCGGGCTGTGGCATGATCCGCGCCCCCACTTCGAGTGACTCCCGTGATCGGAGAGCGACCATGAAACGCTTCGTCATCGCAGCCGCCGCCCTCGCCATCGCGGGCGGCGTCGCGATCTCCTGGAAGGCCCTCCGCTACCGCAAGGACGCGCAGCTCTGGCACGCGCGCTACACGGCCCTCCACCGCGACCCCGCGGGCCTCGAGCGGTATCGCGACGACAACGAACGCCTCCGTCGCGCGGGGCCCGCGCGCGGTCGCGTGGTCTTTCTCGGCGCGAGCATCACCGAGTCGCTCGACCTCGCGGCGCTCTTTCCCAACGAGCCTCTCGTCAATCGCGGCGTCGGGGGGCAGCTCGTGTGGCAGCAGTACCTCCGCCTCGACGCCGACGCCCTCGCGCTCGAACCCGCCGCCGTCGTCATCAAGACCTGCGCGATCAACATGCTCCCCGACGCGCCTCCGCTCGCGGAGACCCAGCGCTACTTCGCGCGCATGGCCGACGCCGTGCGGCGACACGGCGCGAGGGTCATCGTCGCGACGGCCGTCCCCGTCTCTCGCCGCTACGACGCCGCCGAGGGGGAGGGCCACGTCGCGCAGCGCATTCAGCAGTTCAACGCCTGGGTGCGCGCCGAGGCCGAGCGCAACCGCGACGTGGTGCTCGACTACGCGTCGGCCCTCGCAGACCCGCAGGGGTACCTCCCCGACGTGCTCAGCGAAGACGGGCTCCACCCCAACGCAGAGGGCAAGCGCCGCATGGCCGACGTGATCCGGCGCGTGGTGGTCGAGGGCGTCGTGCACGCGGCCCCCGGGGGCAACGGACGCTCGCCGTGACAGACCGCGCGCTCCACGTCCTCTCCATCCTCGACGCGCCCGTCGTCACGGGGCCCGCGAGAGGGATCATCCACCTCGGCCGCGCGCTCCCTCCCGAGGTGCGCCTCCACGTCGCGATCCTCCGCGGACGCGGGGCGGGGCCCGTTCCTCGCCTCGACGAGCTCTCGGGCGGCGGGGTGACGGTGCACGAGCTCCCCGAGCTCACGGCCTTCGACCCGCTGCTCTTCGCGCGGGTGTTGAAGCTCGTCCGCTCGATCCGCGCGGGCGTCGTGCAGAGCCACAGCTACAAGCCCCACGTGCTCGCCCTCGCGGCGCGCACCGTGATGCGAATCCCGTGGATAGGTCATCACCACGGGTGGACCGCGGAGAACTCCAAGGTGCGCATGTATCACCGCGTCGACGCGGCCACGCTCCCGCGCGCCGATCGCGTCGTGGCCGTCGCGGGGAGCGCGCGCGACATCGTCGTGAGCGAGGGCGTCTCGCCGGAGCGCGTGGTCATCATCCCCAACGCCGTCGACGCGGTGGACCTTCGTACGCCGCTTTCGAAGGACGAAGCGCGCGCGAAGCTCGGCCTGCCCGCCGGGCGCATGATCGCGTGCGTCGTGGGGCGCCTCTCGCACGAGAAGGGGCAAGACGTGGCCCTCCGCGCGCTCGCCCTCGCGCGCGCCGCCGGCGTCGAGGTCGACCTCGCCTTCGCGGGTGATGGTCCCGATCGCGCCGCGCTCGACGCCCTCACGCGCGAGCTCGGGCTCGGTGACCACGTTCACTTTCTCGGGCACCAGAAGTCCGTGGGCGTGGTGTACGCGGCGAGCGACCTCATGGTGATGCCCTCGCGCTCCGAGGCGATGCCCAACGCGCTCCTCGAGTCGATGACCGTGTCGCTGCCCGTGGTGGCGACGCGCGTCGGCGGCGTGCCCGAGGTGGCCGACGACGGCGAGCACGCGTGGATCGTCGATCCCGACTCGCCCGAGCGACTCGCCGACGCGATCGCCGCGTGCGTGCGCGACCCCGCGGAGCGCGCGCGCAGGGCCGACGCCGCGAGGCTCAGGGCCATCGACCGACACGACCCCGCGCGCCGCGCAGGGCGCTACGTGGCCCTCTACGAATCGCTCCTCGGACGCACGCTCACGAGCAGGAGAACACCGACATGAACCCACGCTCCATCGCCAAGGCCGCGGCGCTCGCCGCGATGAAGGGCACCGTCGCGCCGCTCGTGGCCGCGTACCGCATCGAGCTCGCGCTCTGGCCGAAGCACCGCGCCGACCTCGTGTTTCAGACCTACTCGCAGGTGCTCTCGGCGCTACCCGGGCTCACGGGTCAGTTCGTGCGGCGCGCCTTCTACGCCTCGGTGCTCACCGAGTGCCACGAGGAGAGCTGCATCCAGTGGGGCGTGGTGTTCTCCGCCGCCGACGTGCGCATCGCGCGCGGCGTGTACATCGGCGCGCGCTGCATGATCGGCAGGGCGATCCTCGAGGAGCACGTCACCATCGGTTCGAACGTCGACATCCCCTCGGGGCGCAATCAGCACGGCTTCGACGACCCCGACCGCCCCGTGCAGGATCAGCCCGGTCGCTACGAGCACGTTCGCATCGGCACCAACACGTGGATCGGCAACGGCGCCATCGTGCTCGCCGACGTGGGCGCGCGCTCCGTCGTGGCCTCGGGCGCCGTCGTGTCGAAGCCCATGCCCGACGACGTGATCGTCGGTGGAAACCCCGCGAAGATCCTCAAGCGCCGCGACCCCGTGACCAAGCAGTGGGTGGCGCCGTGATCAAGGTCGTCGCGCTCGCGCACCGCACGCCCTTTCCGCCGGACAAGGGCGAGAAGATCCGCGCGTTTCACCTGCTCTCGCGCCTCGCGCGCCACGCCGAGGTGCACCTCGCGGCCTTCGCCGAACCGCCGAGCGACATGGCCCACGCGAGCGCCCTCGCGGAGCACTTCGCGTCCGTCGAGCTCATCCCGCTGCACATGCGCTGGCAGCAGGCGCGCGCCCTCCCGAGCCTCGCGACGCTCTCGCCGCTCACGCTGTCGGTCTTTCATCGCGGCGCGATGGACCGCGCGGTGGCGCGCATCGTTCAGCGCGTGAGGCCCGACGTGCTCTTCGCCGAGAGCAGCAGCATGGCGCCCTACGCGCTGCGCCACCCGGAGCTCCCCCTGGTGATGGACTTTCTCGACGCAGACTCGGCCAAGTGGACCGCGTACGCCGAGAAGGCGAAGCTCCCGATGCGCGCGGTGTACCTCCGCGAGGGCTTCACGCTGCGGCGCTTCGAGCGCGCGGTGGCGGAGCGCGCGAAGGTGTCTCTCGTGACCGCCGACCGCGAGCTCGCGCTCATGAAGACGATCGCGCCGGGCTGCGACGTGCGCACGCTCGCCAACGGCGTCGACACCGATCACTTCGCCCCGCGCGAGGCTGTGCCCGAGGGCCTCTCCGCCGTGTTCTTCGGCGCGATGGACTATCACGCCAACGCCGAGGCCGCGGTCTTCCTCGCGCGAGAGGTGCTCCCGAAGCTGCGCGCGAAGCACCCGGGCTTTCGCGTCGTGATCGCGGGCTCGCGGCCGACGCGCGAGGTGCAGGCGCTCGCGGAGCTTCCGGGGGTGACGGTGACGGGCTACCTCGCGGACATCCGTCCCACGGTGCGCGCGGCGTCGGTGTGTGTGATCCCGCTGCGCGTCGCGCGGGGCGTGCAGAACAAGGTGCTCGAAGCGATGGCGATGGGCGTGCCCGTGGTGTGCTCACCGGGCGCGGCCGAGGGGATTGATGCCCGCGTGGGCGAAGACCTCACCGTCGCGCGCGTCGACGATGGCGGCGCAGACACCGCGAGCGCCGTGCTGTCGCTGCTCGACGACCCGGCGCGCATGGCGTCGCTCGCGCGCAACGCGAGGGCCGTGGTGACCGAGCGCTACGGGTGGGAGCCGCGCGCGATGGAGCTCCTGCGCGTGTGTGAAGAGGCCGCGGGGCGTCGCCCTACGGCGTGACGGTGGCCATGACGGGATCGGGGCTGTAGGCCCTGCGCTCGCGGTACGCGCGCATCTCGTCGGGCGAGATCGCGCGCGCGAAGACGAAGAGGTCGTCGACCTTGCCCTCGAGGCCGAGCTGCGCCTCGCCGGCGTTCATGTCGGCGCCGATGACCACGGGCGCCGCGTAGTACTGAATGGGCGTGTCGGGCGGATAGCGGCACACGCCGCCGGGGCAGTAGCGCTCCTGCGGCCACAGGTCGAGGTCGCGCGGGAACTCGTACATGGCGCTGTCGAAGTAGCTGCGGCGCGTGGCGTGAGGCGTCGCGGTGACGTCGACGGTCATGGCCGCGAAGTGCCAGCGGCGGGCGAACTCCTCGGCGGTGAAGGGCCGCCGCGTGGTCACGTGCGCGTACTGGTCGACGTTGAGGCAGGGGTACACGCAGGTGTTGCCCTGGAGGAACGAGTTGGTCGAGTCGTCGGAGCGGAAGAAGATCGCCCAGGGGTTGAAGATCGAGGACCCCTCGAACACCGCGCCCGGAAACGGCGGCGTCGCGCGCTCGGGCCAGCCCGCGCAGATCACCGTCTGAAAGTTGTCTTTGAAGATGTTCGCGGGCGTCTCGGTGTAGACCCACACGCCCACCGTGAGCTGCATGTTGGCCGCCTGAAAGGGCTTCACGTGCTCGGTGCGCCAGTTCACGATGCGCCCGGTCTGCGTCTGCGTCGGGCGCGTGCGGTCGGGGATCACCTGCATGCGCGGGAAGTTCAGCGACCACTGGTTGCGCGTGAAGCGCGCCGCAGGGTTGGTCGGCGCGAGGAGCGACGGCGGGGCCTCGCGGCTCCAGAGCGCGGGCGGCATCGCGGCCTCGGGCGTGCCGTGCACGACGGGGGTGTCGTGCGTGTACGCGTCGAAGGCTTCGGTGCCCGTGGTGGGGCAGGCGCGCGTGCCGGTTCCCTCGTCGAAGGTCCACGTGCCGAGGAGGTTCGCGCCGCGCGCGGGCACGCGGTCGAAGGTGTCGTCGTAGCTGTTCGCGGCGGTGACGGCCGACGCGCCGCCGTAGTGGAGCGTGAGGTTCGCGCCCGCGGCGGGGATCTCGGGGACGCGCACCCACACCGTGCCCGCGGCGCAGTCGGTGACGAAGTGCGGCGCCCACGCGCCCGTCGCGGTGCGGAACACCATGCGGTCGCACGCGGGCCCCACCGCGCCGAGCACCGCCGCGGGGAGCGTCACCTGGACCTGAAACTCCGTGAGCGTGCTGCGCGCGCCGGTCACGGCCACGCGGGCCTGTGAGGGGCGGTCGCACGAGGCGCGGCCGGGGCAGGGGTCGGTGCGCGGCGTCGGCGTCGGCGTGCGGCACATCGGGCCGAGCGGAGGCACGTCGGGCGGAGGCACGTCGACGAGGGGGTCGCCGCCGTCGTTGGAGCCGGGCTCGATGGGGGTGCCTCGGGTGGGACAGCCGCTGACGAGGAGCGCGGCGAGCAGCGACACCGCCGGGCGCGCGCGTCGCCCGTCGAGCAATTCAGCAAGCATCGAAGCGTTCATGGCGACCTCCGTGACTCTCTAACACGGTCCGCGCGGGGCTCAACCGGGGGAGCGCGTCTCGCACTTGTTCCGCGGTGGCTCCTCACGCACCATCGCGCGCCATGAAATCTCAACCACGGCGCGCGATCGCGCTGGTCGCGTCGGCCTGCTTCGCAGGGTGCGGCGGCGACGAGGCGGGACCGGCCCCCGAGATCCCCTCGGAGAGCGCGTTCACGCTCATGCCCGCGGTGCCGAGGGCCACCGTCGCGCAGGTGCCCACCCTCGCGTCACAGCCTGGAATCAGGGCGTTTCCAGGCGCCGACGGCTTCGGCGCGCGCGCCACCGGAGGCCGCGGGGGCCGGGTGATCTACGTCACGTCCCTCGCGCGCGAGGGCCCCGGTACGCTCGCCGAAGCGCTCGCCGCAGAAGGGCCCCGCTACGTGCTCTTCAAGGTCAGCGGCCTCATCGACGCGACCCCCTACATCGCGAAGGGCGACGTCACGATCGCGGGGCAGACCTCGCCCGGCGGGATCATCGTGCGGGGCATCCACACCGACGAGGCGAACTTCTGCGACAGCAACTGCGGCGCGGGCGTGCGCGGCGTCGACAACATCGTCCTCCGGCACATCCGGACGCGCCCCGGTGAGCCCGGCGCCAACGCCCTCATCGACGGCGACGGCCTTCGGATCAGGCACTCGCGCGATGTGGTGATCGACCATGTCTCCATCGGTAACTCCGTCGACGAGGGCATCGAGATCTCGTACTCGAACCACGTCACCGTGCAGGACTCGCTGCTCGCCGAGACCATCGGCGGCCACGCGGTGCGCGGCGGGATCCTCGTGAACTACTCGAACCCCGCCTCGGGCTACGAGCTCGACGCGCTCACCATCGTGCGCACGGCGTGGGTGCGCGTCCTCGGGCGCTACCCCGAGCTGTCGAGGGAGAGCGACGCCGCGGCGGGCAGCACGCTCCGCGTCGAGCTGTCGAACAACCTCCTCTGGGACCAGCGCTACTACATCGACACGGGGCACTCGGCGGGCACGCCCGCGCGGCGCGTCGGCGACGCCCTCTACCAGATGAACTGGGTGGGCAACCTCGGCGTGGTGCGCCCGACCTTCGCCTACGGGATGCTCTTCTTCCCCAACCCCACGGGGCGCTCGACGGTGTTCTTCGACGACGACCGCCTCACGTCGCGCCCCGATCGCACGAACTGGGAGCTCGTCTACTGCTGCAGCGACTTCCTCGAAGCGCCGACGCAGCCGAGGCCCCGCTGGGCCGCCGCGACGCGCCACGACTTCCCGGCGATGAACTACCTCCCCGCGGCCGACGTGCGGCGATACCTGCTCGCCCACGCGGGGGCCTTTCCCCGCGACGCGATGGACCGAAGGCTCATGGGCTACGTCGCCGACGGCGTCGCGCCCGCGGGCTTTCCCAACGTGAACCTCGGCAACGACGCGTACGCGCTCCCGTGGGCCTCTCCGTCGGCCGCGCCCGCCGCGCCCCTCGACACCGACAGCGACGGGATGCCCGACGCGTGGGAGCGCGCGCATAACCTCGACCCCGCCGTCGACGACCACAACGGCCTCACGGTCGGCGCCGCGATGGGGGGCGCGCTCGACGGCTATCCCAACCTCGAGGTCTACCTCGCCGAGCTCGCCGAGCAGCGCCTCACCGAAGGCCCCTGGGGCCGCTGACCGCCGCCCGAACACGCTGCCTCGCAGCGCGCGCGACGCGCTCGTTGAGACCGCGCTTCGAAGTGTGCGAGCCTCGCGGACCGTGACCACCTTCACCCGCGACTCACTCGCCATCGCCGACCCGCAAGGCGTCGCCGACAAGATCGCCGCAACCCTCAAAGAGCAGGTGCTCGGCACGCTGCGCCGACGCGGCCTCGTCGTGGGCATCTCTGGGGGCATCGACAGCGCCCTCTGCACCGCTCTCGCCGTGCGCGCCTTCGGACCCAAGAAGGTGCTCGGGCTCTTCATGCCCGAGAGCGCCTCGTCGTCGGAGTCGCTCACCTACGGCAAGCTCCTCGCCGAGCGCTTCGGCATCGCGACGGTGACCGAGGACCTTCAACCCACGCTCGCCGCCGTGGGCTGCTACGAGCGCCAGGACGAGGCCATTCGAAAGGTCTTTCCGCAGTACACCGAGGGGTGGAAGTCGAAGCTCGTCATCCCGTCGATCCTCGAGAGCGAGCGGCTCAACATCTCGCGCGTCGTGGTCGAGTCGCCCGACGGAGACAGGCTCAGCGCGGCGCTCCCCCTCGACGCGTACCTCCAGCTCGTCGCGGCGACGAACTTCAAGCAGCGCCTCCGCGCGACGATGGAGTACTACCACGCGGACCGCTTGAACTACGCGGTCTGCGGCACGCCCAACCGCCTCGAGTACGACCAGGGCTTCTTCGTGAAGGGCGGCGACGGACTCGCCGACGTGAAGCCCATCGCGCACCTCTACAAGACCCAGGTCTACGCGATGGCGCGCGCCCTCGGCGTGCCCGACGAGATCTGCAGCCGCGCCCCCACCACCGACACCTTCTCGCTCCCCCAGGGGCAAGACGAGTTCTACTACGCGCTCCCCTACGCCGAGATGGACCTCTGCCTCTGGGCGCGCAACAACGACGTGCCCGCCGCCGAGGCCGCCGCCGTCGTGGGCATCGCGGTGGATCAGATCGAGCGCGTGTACAAGGACATCGAGGCGAAGCGGCGCGCGACGAGGCCGCTGCACATCACCAGCCTCCTCGCGGAGCCCGTCCCCGAGGTCGTGAAGTGACCGTCGCTCGCACGGCCCCCGAGCTCCTCGAACGCTCGGCGGGACGCGCGCTCGACAAGGTCGCGCTGGTCGCGCAGGGGCGGCGCGTGACCTACGCCGAGCTCGACGCGAGGGCCAACCGCATCGCGCACGCGCTCCGCGCGAGGGGCGTCAGGCGCGGCGACCGCGTGGTGATCTTCGGCGACAACTCCGTCGACGTGGCGGTCTGCATCTGGGGCGTGCTCAAGGCCGACGCGGCCTTCGTGGTCACGAGCGGACAGACCCGCGCGGACAAGCTCGCCTACGTGGTCTCGGACTGCGAGGCGGCGGCGGTCATCGTCGACGCCGTGGTGACGCCGCACTGGGTCGGCGCGGCGCTCAAGCTCGACGCGCGGTGTCCGCCCGTGCTCGTGATGTCGGGGCTCGCGCAGCCCGGAGGCGCCGAGCGCGCCGTGCTCACCGCGAGCGAGGCGGGCGTCTCGCGCTGTGACGCGCTCGACGTGATCGAGGCCGAGATGCCCGCCGCGGCGCCGTCGCGGAGCGCGCTCGACCTCGATCTCGCGATGATCATCTACACGTCGGGGAGCACCGGCGACCCCAAGGGCGCGATGCTCTCGCACCGCAACGTCGAGTTCGCGAGCTGGAGCGTCACGACGCTCCTCGAGAACACGGCCGACGACGTGATCTTCGGGGCGATTCCCCTGTCGTTCAACTACGGGCTCTACCAGTGGCTCATGACGGTGCGCCTCGGGGCGACGCTGGTGCTCGAGCGCGGGTTCACCTTTCCCATGCACGCCCTCGCGCGCGCCGCCGCGGAGCGCGTGACGGGCTTCGCGGGCGTCCCCACGATGTTCGCCATGCTCGCGGAGCTCAAGGACGTCGCGCCGCCCGACCTCTCGTCGGTGCGCTACGTGTCGAGCACGGCGGCGCAGCTCCTGCCGCGTCACCACGAGGCGATCGCGCGCTTCTTTCCGAGCGCGCGCACGTGGTCGATGTACGGCCTCACGGAGTGCAAGCGCGTGTCGTGGCTGCCGCCCGCCGACCTCGCGCGAAAGCCCGACAGCGTGGGGATTCCCATCCCCGGCACGGAGTTCTGGGTGATCGACCGCGAGGGCAACCGCCTCCCGATCCCCGCCGAGGGAGAGCTCGTCGTCCGCGGCTCCCACGTCATGCAGGGCTACTGGCGCAAGCCCGAGGCGACGGCGCGCTACCTCAAGCCCGGCCCCACGCCGAGCGAGCAGCTCCTCTACACGGGCGACCTCTGCCGCATCGACGACGAGGGCTACCTCACCTTCATCGCGCGCATGGATGAAGTGATCAAATCGCGCGGCGAGAAGGTCGCTCCCCGCGAGGTCGAGCGCGCGCTCGAGCGCCTCGAGGGGGTGCGCGAGTGCGCCGTGATCGGCGTCGCCGACGAGGTGCTCGGCGCGGCGGTCAAAGCCTTCATCGCGCTCGATGACGCCCACAAGGGGCGCTACACCGAGCGCGAGATCATCCAGCGCGCGGGCCAGTGGCTCGAGTCGTACATGGTGCCGAAGTACGTCGTGTTCCTCGACGCGCTGCCTCGCACCGACATGGGCAAGATCACCAAGAAGGGCCTCGCGTAGAGCCCTCTCACGAGAGGGTGACGAGGCGCTCCCCGGCGCGGTCTTCGACGATCCACGCGTCGATCACCGAGCCGTGGAGCTTCGTGCGGTCCATGTGCGGATAGACCGACTGGAGCACCCCCGGGTCGTACCAGCGGAAGAGCATCTTGCCCTGCCCCTCGACGTTGACCTGGAGCAGCCGTCGGCACTGACGTCGCACCTCTTTGAAAGGGGCGCGGCTCGTGAGAAAGACGCCCCACGCGCGGCCGAGTCCCTCGTCGATGAGCTGCTCGACGAAGCGGCCCGTCTTCCAGAGCTGCACGAGCCACGGGGCGGCCTCGCCGAAGACCTCCTCGCCCCAGCCGTCGTAGAGGCACGAGCGGTGGTAGCTGTTGAGCCGCAGGAGCTCGCGCACGCGGTCCTCGCGCGCCGCGTCGAGCACCACGAAGAGCCTCCCCTTCGCGCTTCGAAGCGTGTCGAGGGCCGCCTCCTTCGGCGTCATGTTGCGGCGCAGCACGGGCGCGACGGGCGCGACGATCTGCGCCCTCAGGTGCGTCCCGCCGATGCAGAGAACATCTCCGTCGGCGAGCGGCGCGTCGCTCGCGCCCTGACCGTTGAGCCACGTGCCGAAGACGCTCTGGAGCGCGCGCACGCGAGGGGTGCCATCCTCCCAGCGCACGGCGACGTGGACGGGCGCGATGTTGGGGTCGCCGGGGATCGCGTCGTCGGCCGCGATGGAGCTGCCGATGCGCCGCGGCGCGCCTTCGGGGATGGCGAAGCGTCGGCCCGCGTCGGGGCCGTTGAGCACCGTGAAGACCAGCGTGCGAGCGCTCACGGGCGGTACACCGTGACGCTGGCGTTCTGGTACGAGCGGCTCGGGTAGAAGCTCGGCTGGCGGAAGTCAGAGACCCACCGCGAGCCGTTGTACATCTGCATGTGCCCCGCGTCGGAGGTGCCCGTGGTGTTCTGAAACACCGCGACGTCGCCCGCCTGCGGCCGGTACGCGTCGATCGATCCGTCGGTGGCGACCTGCGAGAAGCCCCCGCGCTCGAGGAGGGGACCGTAGTCCTTCGCGTTGAGCGTGCGTCCGATGGTGGTGCCGCCGCCCTGCTCGATGGCCTCGCGGACGTAGCGCGCGCAGCGGTGTTGCGTCGCGTCGTGGGCGTTGGCGTCGAGGTGCTCGACGGCGCCGTCGACGTCCATCGCGCGGCCGGCCTTGTCCTTCGCGGCGGGCTTCGCCTGCTTGTCGGCGTCGCTGTTCTTCACGAAGGCCGCGCGGTTCTTCGCGGCTTTCTTCAGGCACTCGGTGGCGGTGTTGTGTCCGATGAGCACGGTGGGTTCGCCCTGCACGACGCGGCCTCCGTGCTTGGTGGGGTCGCCGATGCGCGCGGCCTGCTCGCCCGACACGATGACCGAGGGCTCGCCCTGCGCGATCGCGTCGTGGGCGGCCTTGCAGGTTCCCTTGTCGTTGCGGCGCGCGGCGGGGCGGTTGCCGATGAGCACCTTGGGCTCGCATGCGGGCACGATGGGGCCGCCCACGTGGGGGCACGTGTGATGGTCGGTGAGTCGCGCGGCGGGGGGCATAGGTGCGCGATGGTACACGCAGCGCCGACGCGCGGAGTAGCGGGTGTTCCGTCGGGCGCGAGAGGGATGTGGCTCGGGCGCGCAGTCGGCGGCGACGCTTCCCGATCGGTGAGGGTGCACGCCTGCGGTCGGGGGAGGTTTGGGGCCCCGGAGGAGGCGCCCCGCAGGCACTCGGCGTCGGGGCTCCGAGATCTGCGCGAAGCGCCTGCACCATCGCCCGCCCGCGAAGGTTGCGTTAGCGTCCCGAACCGCGATGAAGAAGAAGCCCACTGCGAAGAAGCCCACCGCGAAGAAGCCCACCGCGAAGAAACCGGCGGCCGTAAGGACGCCGGGGTCGAAGAAGCCCGCGGCGAAGACGCCCGCCGCGAAGAAACCGGCGGCCGTAAGGACGCCGGGGTCGAAGAAGCCCGCAGCGAAGAAGCCCGCGGCGAAGAAGCCCGCCCTCGACCTCAACGATCCGAACATCGTCCCGAAGCTCATGGAGATGGCCCACGAGCAGGAGGTCGCGCGCGAGGCCCGCGCGGCGAAGGAGGCGAAGAAGCCCGCGAAGCCCGTCCGCGGCGAGGTCGCGATCAGGCCGTCGAGCGCGCCGCCGTGGGGCTACTCCTTCGAGCTCCACCCGTCGCTCCCGGCGCGCGATCGAGAGGAGCTCTCGGCGTTCTTCACGCGCTTCACCACGCTCGATGACAGCCTCGCGGTGCTCGTCACCTGTCGCGACACGCCCGCCGAAGACCGCCGCGCCGCGTGGGATTCGAACCGCCAGACCATCGAGATCGAGCAGCTCCGCGCGCACCTCCCGAGCGACGACGTGACCGCGCGCACGGAGCGCCTGCGACGCGCGCTCGAAAGGCCCGACGGAGACCGCTGGTACGAGATCGTGATGCTCCTCTCGACCTGGGACGCAGACACGCTCCCCGCGGCCATCGCCGTGGCCGAGGAGGGGCTCTCCCGGTGGCCCGACGTCGCGCGCCACGAGATCGACGCGTGGAAGTCGCGCCCCGAGCTCCAGCGGCTCACGCGCAGCGCGTGGGGAAACATCGCGGAGGCGCTCCAGCGTCCGTGCCTCGATGCTGCGACGGTGCTCACGACGCAAGACGCGTCGAGGCTCGTCGAGCACCAGGGAGCCTTCTCGCACATGCGTCAGCTCTCGCTCTCGGGCTCGTCGGGGCTCGGTCCCGTCGCGGCCTCGCTCACCGAGATGACGAAGCTCACGGTGCTCGAGCTCCAGCAGCCGACGTACTCGCAGGGCGTCAAGCCGCTCGACCTGAAGAAGCTCTTCAAGGCGCCGCACCTCGCCGACCTCGACGCGCTCTCGCTCTACGGCTACACGCTCAACGCGACGAGCCTCGACGCGCTCGCGAAGTGCGCGCAGCCCCTCACGCGGCTCCGCATCGAGTACGCGAAGATGAAGCCCGAGGTCGGCGCGAAGCTCGCGACGCTGGCGTCACGAAAGCGGCTCACGAGCCTCCAGCTCAAGTACAACGACCTCGGCCCCGCGGGCGCGACGGCGCTCTTCGCCAGACCCGACGACTGGAAGGGCCTCCGCGTGCTCGACATCTCGGCCAACGAGATCGGCGACGAGGGGACCCTCGCGCTCTCTCGCGCCTCGCTCGACGAGCTCCGCTGGCTGAGCATCTCGTCGAACGCGCCGCAGGAGCAGCTCACCGCGCGCGCCGCCGAGGCCCTCGCGAGCGCCCCCTCGCTCGGCAAGCTCGAAGGGCTCTTTCTCATGGGGCACCCCGTGGGCTCGGCGGGCGTCGCCGCGCTGCTGCGATCGAAGACGCTGCGCTCGCTGCGGCGGCTCAACGTGTCGTACAGCGCGTCGTCGCTCGACGAGATCATCGACGCGTGCGACGGCGCCGACTGCGTCGCGCTCACGGAGCTCAACCTCGGCGGAATCGACACGTCGAAGCCCGCGGACTGGTCGCGCGCGACCTTCCTCCGCACGGTGAAATCGCTGAGCCTCGACGCGCTCTCGGGGAGCAACTACGAGGGCCTCTTCGCGTGTCCGCACCTGGGCTCGCTCGAGGTGCTCGTGCTCGGCGGCGCGTACACCGACAACGAGAAGGCCATCGAGGCGCTCACCGCGGCGCCGCGCATCCCGTCGCTGCGCTACGTCGACATGTCGGGGTGGAAGCCCACCGCGAAGAGCGCCCGCGCGATGGCCCGCTCGAAGCTCTTCGAAGGGCTCTGGGGCGTTCAGTTCCTCGCGTCGTACGTGCCGCCCGAGGCGTGGCGCGAGTTCTACGAAGCCGGTGTTCCGCTCGTGAACGGCGGCTTCGACCGCTTCCCCGCGAACGAGATCACGCAGGTCACGACCTTCCGCGACGAGGTCTGAGCGCGCCCCAAGACTTCGTGTGCCACCGCGGTCCGCGGTCGTGGTATCCGGGCCAGCGGAGGAATCTCATGACGCAGCTCAGACTCACGTATTTCGACTCGCCGGGACGCGCCGAACCCGTTCGCATCGCGTTCTTCCTCGCGGGTCTCGCCTTCGAAGACCGACGGCTGAAGTTCCCCGAGTTCACGGCGCTCCGCGCGGAGGGAGCCTTTCCGCTCGGCAGCCTCCCCGTGCTCGAGATCGACGGACGCCCGATGGTGCAGACCGCGGCGATGCTCCGCTACATCGCCCACGTGGGCGGCGCGAAGCTCTACCCCGCCGACGCGCGCGCGGCCTTCGTCGTCGACAGCGTGATCGACACCTTCAACGACACGGTCTCGCACGCGCTCACGCCGAGCCTCTTCGAGCGCGACATGGAGAAGAAGCTCGAGATGCGCCGCGCCCTCCTGGCCGGTCCGCTCTCGCTCGCGCTCCGCTACGTCGAGGGCATCATCGCCGAGGGCCCCGGGCCCTTCCTCCTCGGTGCCGACCTCACGATCGCCGACATCCTCCTCGGGGTGACCGTGGCGCAGTACCGCTCGGGCAAGCTCGACGGACTCGGCCCCGAGGTGCTCGCCTCGTACCCGAAGCTCAGCGCGCTCGGCGACGCCTTCGCGGCGCACCCGTCGATCGTCGCGTACTACAAGCGCAGCGCCACGTAGTCCGCGGGTCTACCGCACACCTCGAAGGTCACGCTCCGCCTCGGCCTTCGCCCGCGCGCGAACGAGGGCGAGGGCCTCTTCGCGCGCGTCGATCTCGCCCCACGGAGGGAGCGTGCGAACGAGCCACGCGTAGGCTTCGAGCGCGCCCGCGTGCGAGAGCGTGCTGCGGGCGGCCGACGCCGCGTTGTTCAGGTCGTTCTTCTTCACGGCGAGGAGCAGCTCCCGCGCGAGCTCCCGGTCGCCGCGGAGGAGCGCCAGCGCGGCGAGGTGGCCGATGGACCACGACGCCCTTCCGGCGCGCGCAGCGAGCGAACGGACCGCCGCGTCGTCGAGCGTGACGCCGTACGGAGCGACGGAGAGCACCATGCTCGCGAGCTCCCCGGCATCGAGCGCGTCGGGCGACGCGCAGAGGTCGCGCGCCATGTCGAGCAGGCGCGCGCGCGTGGCGCCCTCGGCGTGCCTGAACACGGTCACCACGGCGCGGACGCGCTGCGCGGGCTTCGTGAGTCGATCAAGAAACTCCGAGATGTCGACGCCGAGCCTCGCGAGCGCGGCCACGGCGAGCCAGAGCTCGTGGTTGCCGAGCATGTACGCGACGTCGTCGAAGGTCTTCGCGACGAGGGCGCGGAGGGGCTCCGCGGGGGGAGGGGGGTGTCCCTCGGAGGCGCCGTCGAGCGCCGCGACCCCGAGCGCGCTGAGACGCGGGCGGAGGTCTTCGTACGCCTCGGCGACCACGACCGGCACCGAAGCCACCGCGACGAACTCGGCGTTGAAGCGCTCGGGGCCGTCGAGGCGCGCGCGCTTGAAGCGATAGCGGTACCACGACGATGCGTGCGACTTTGACCCGGCGAGCTGCGGCATGATCTCGTCGATCAGGTCGACGCGACCGCGCTGAAACAGCGTGTCGAGGCTGAGCCAGCCGATCTCGATGAAGAGCGCCCGCGCGGCGTCTTCGCGCCCGAGGTCGAGCATCAGCGCCGGGGCCTCGACCCCCTGCGACGGAACATACCTCCACCACGCTTGCGGCCCCGACCACGGGACCTCGCTCGCGAGCGCAGCGTCGAGGCGCGCGACGGCGTCGT
>JBPOHC010000473.1:0-11813 GCA_052035985.1 Myxococcota bacterium
CCCCGGCCGGGCCCGGTTCTCGACAACTCCCTGGGGCCGGTCTTTCCGCGGGGCGCGGGGCGGGGGGTGTGGGCCGGGCGGGCCACGGCGTCTCTCTTCGACTGAAGCTCTGAGCGACAGCTTCGAGGCCGCGCGTGTGGCGGTCAGCGTCGACCGATGAGGGCGAAGGGCGCGGCGTACGCGTCGTCGTCGACCATGGGGTTCCATTCGAGGGGAGAGTTCGACGGAGAGACGCCCGTGGTGCTGCGCGTGGCGGGGTCGTCGGGCACGGAGTCGACGCCGCTGCCGTCGCCGTTGCCTGCGAAGACGCCGACGGCTCCGTGATCGAGGCGCGCGGCATCAAGGCCGAGGAGCGCGAGGGGGATCTGCAGTTCGAAGAACGTGTCGTAGCGCGCGTCGTGGCCGCGCATGGCGTAGTCGACGGTGGTGGCGTAGCGGCCCGGGGTGCTGTCGTCGCTGTGCGGATCGACGCCCGGTCGCGAGGCGCCGTCGACGGAGAAGCGCGCGCCCGCGCCGCGCAGCGCGGTGGTGAGTCGGCCGTTGGTGGAGGCCGTCCAGCGGGCGCCGTCCCAGCGTCCGAGGTAGAGGCCCTCCTGCGAGAAATTGCTGTGGAAATAGAGCTGATAGTCGGGTCGATCGGCGCCGACGAACGCGTGGTCCTTGCCCCACATGTCTCCGCCGGTGCCGTAGCCCGCGCCCGATGACGTATCGAAGACGACGAACTGCACGAGGTCGAGCGCGTGGATGGGCGAGCCGTTGGAGCTTCCGAGGTTCGACGGGTCGACCACGTCGGTGACGTTCACGTACTGGATGCCGATGTAGAGGTTGGTGTCGTCCCACGCGGCGTGGAGCCCGGCGTAGTCCCAGGGCGCCTCGTGGGCGCACCAGTTCGTGCCGACGAAGCGCGCGTCATCGGCCACGGGGTCGCGGATGAGCAGCGTGTCGGCGCCCCACTCGTTGCCCGTGTTCGCGCCGTCGATGGTGATGGTCTTGCGGGCTCCGGTTCCGACGCTCGCGGGGTTGCCCGAGGCGTCGTGCGGAGCCGTCGCGTCGGAGACATCGGGAACGCTCGCGTCGAAGGAGACGTCGGTCGCGGGGGTGTCGGTCGGGAATGTGTCGGTCGCGGGGGAGTCGGTCGGGGATGTGTCGGTCGCGGGAACGTCGGTCGGAGGGGTGTCGATCGCAGGCACATCGGGCGAGGACGTATCGCTCGGGAATGTGTCGGTCGGAGAGGTGTCGGTCGCAGGCGTGTCGGTCGCGGGCACGTCAGTTGCGGGCACATCGGTGGGGTCGATGAGCGGAACGTCGGGCGCCGCAGGCGATGGCGTCGCGCTGTCGCACCCGGAGAGGAGCGCGGCGCAGACGACGAGCGACGAAGCGCAGAGCCAACATGCAGAGTCACAAGCGCGCAGCATGAGGCGCCCCGCGAGCACGGCGCATACCGCAATGTTCGCGAGCGCAACGCGAAGAGGAGTGCCAGGGAGCGCACGCACGAGGGAGCATCCTGCGTGGGCGGCTCGTGCGCGATGCGCTCGATGCGGGGAGCCAGTTGTTCACGCGGAGCTGGAACGGGTAGCTTCGTCGACGATGGTGCGGAGCGTACTGGTCGATGGAGCGGACCGGGGGAGGGTCTACGGCACCCTCATCGGTCACGGCCACGGGACTGTGTGGCTGTCGTCGCTGGTCGCCAGCCGCGATGGCCGCAGCGCGTTCTTCGTCTCGCGCGACTACGAGCAGGGCGATCGCGCGTGGCGCATCTCGCTCGAAGACGGGAGGGTGACGCCCCTGGGCACGCACGATCGCTGGCGACAGATACGCATCGCCGACGAGGCGGAGCGAGCGTTCTGTCTCCACGAAGAAGCGCGCTTGATACGGTGCTTTGACGCGGCCTCGGGCTCCGCGCGCGACATCGCGTTCGACTTCGCGATCGCGAACTTCGAGTGCTCGCCCGACGGGCGCCACCTCCTCATCACGGGAGCGCCCCCGCAGGGCGACCGCTCCGCAGCGCGGAGGTTCGTCCAGCGCGTCGACGACGGGGTCGCGAAGTTCGATGTCGACGCGACGGTGGAAACCCGCTTCAGCGACGACAGCCGCGCCCTCTGGCTCGTCGCCGACGACCGCGTCGAGCGGGTCTCGCTCGACGACCGCGCGCGGCGCGTGATCCATCTCGATACCCCCGTTCCCAAAGGGAGCGCCTTCGAGTTCGAGCGGGGCCGCGCGCGCATGGTGGTGAACGCCGCTCGTCGCAGCTACAAAGAGCCCTCAGAACTCCTGGTGTACGACCTCGAACACGGCGGCGCGGTGAAGCGCTTCGCCGTCGGCTATGACGCCCTCGTGCGGGCCGTCGCGGGTGGTGAGGCGCTCGTCTCTGAGTGGAGCGACAAGACGGGTATGCTCGCGCTGCGCTCGCTCGAGACCGGAGCGCCGCGAGCGCTACCGTGCGATCCGATCGCGCCGACGACACTCACCGTCGATGGCGGAGCGGTCATCCGCGCGCGCTTCTCGGTCATCGAGGTCGTCGACGTCGCGACGGGCGCGGTGCGATCGTGGCACGACGGCCATGAGACGACCGTCGAGGCGGTCGTGTGGTCGCGTGACGGACGGCTCCTCGCGTCGCTCGGGCTGCGTGAGCGCGTGCGGGTCTACGACATCGACGCGCGCGCCCTGCGGTGGGACCTCCAGATCGACCGCGGCGAGCGTCTCACGCACCTGCTCTCTCCGAGTTCATCGCTGCTGTTCGACCGAGACGGCCACACGCTCCACGCGTTCTGGCTCGGCGGACGGAGCGCGTGGAGCATGTCGACGGGCGGTGAGACCCGCCGCGAGACGAGCTCCGAATCGGATCTGCGGAGCGCCATGCCGAAGCACGCCCCGCACTTCATCGCGCGAGACGGGAGGTGTGTGCGGGCCGAGCTGGAGCCCTCGTCGCTGCGACTCGTCGATGTCGATTCGAAGCGAGACGTGCTCGCGGCCTCGATGCCCTGGGCCTCGCCGGGCGAGGTCGTGAGCGCAGACCCGCTCCGCCTTCGATGGAAGGCGTGGCAGAACCCGTACGGATGGGCCGTGAGCGTGGCGACCTTCGACGAGCGCGGCGCGCCGACCGCTGCGTTCACCCACATCCTCGAGCACGAATCGAAATGGATCGCCCTCGACGACGACCCCTGCGCGCTCGTGGTGACCGACTGGCGCCACCGCGGCCGCATCGAGATACGCGACGCCTCGGGGATGCGCCGCGTCGAGGGGAGCCCTCTCCTCACGCACGCGCTGGCCGCTCGCGGCGGCGTGGCGCTCTTCGAAATCCGTGAGCCTCACGGCGCCGATCCGGGCCGCGCGCTGGTGTCCCTCGCGGATGGACGGATCGTCGCTCGCATCCCAAGCACGCGCGCGCTGCGGTCTGCGTCGTTCTCGCCCGACGGGAGGCACCTCGCGATGGTCTACCGCGACGGCGGCGTCGAGGTGTTCGCCCTCGACGGGTTGACCGGGTGAGACGGGGTAGCGCTCACATCGCGCCGCGGAGGCCCACCATCGCGCCGTCGGCCGTGGGAGACACGGTGATCGACGCCCTGCGGCTCGACGATCCGCTCGCGCCGATGGCCCACCACACGACGCCTCCGACCGCGCACGCGACCCCGACGCCGAGCGTGATGTTCGCGACGGTGTTGTAGCTCGACGCGCGATCCTGCTGCGCGGCGGCCTCGACCGCGGCGGACTGCGAGCTCACCACGCAGTTGCCAGTCGGGCTGCGGCAGAGCGCGTCGCGCGCGTCGAGGCTCTGGCCGCGGAGCGCGTAGAGCACCACCGAGGTGACCAGCGAGGCGCCGCCGAGGCCCACGAGCGCCCAGGGACCCGCGCCCGATCCGCTGCGGGGGGTGGGGCGTTCGCCCGTGTCTCGCAAGGGGTTCTCGAACGCGAGACGGCCGCCCTCGGACGACGGGAACTCCACGCGCACGGTCACCGAAGCCCCCGCGGCCACGGTCACCTCGCGCGAGAAGGGAGCGCGTCCCGACGCCCGTGCCTCGACCACGACGCGACCGGGGAGCCTCTCGCGCGGGGTGTTCCACGCGTCGCGGGGGAGCGGTTCGTCACCCACGGTCACCGTCACCGCGCGCAGCTCCGCGGGGACCCGCACGGTGAGCCTCCCCACGCGCGCCTCGAGGTCATCGACGATGGCCCTGCACGACGCGAGGAACTCGTCGCGGTGCGACAGCGTGGGGTCGGCTTCGAACTCCACCGCGCACTGCCGTGCGTCTCTCAGCCCGTCGAGGTGACGCCCGAGGGAGCGCTCCTCCTGCGCGATGAAGAGCCGCAGCGACGGCGACATCCTCCGCGTCGCGGCCTGCTGCAAGCGCTCGAGCGCGCCCTCGTGATCGCCGCGATCGCGCAGCGCGCCCGCCTGCAAGATGAGCTGCCTGCGTCGCGCGTCGTCGTCGCGAGGCTGCGCCCCCGCCACGCTCGTCGCGAGGCCCAGCACGCACGCGAGGAGCGCCGCGCGACGTTCAGTCGACGTCATTCGCGTTGACCCCGTGGGGAGCGGCGCGCGCTCCGCCCGGCCGTGTCGCGGTGGCGGGCGCTGTCGTGGTGGTCACGGCCCTGCGCGTCGCGGGCCTCGTCGAACGCCCCACGCGCGCACGTTGAGGCTCCGACGGGACGGCCACCGCGACCTCGGGCGTCTGCACGAGCGTCGTCACCACGGGCGCGAGCGGCTGCGCGACGGGCTGCACCGCGGGCTGCGCGAGCGGTTGCGCCGCGGGCTGTACGAGCGGTTGCGCAACGGGCTGCGCGAGCGGTTGCGCCACGGGCTGCGCGAGGTGTGTCGGCGTCACGGCGGGCGCGCGCGTCGCGAGCCAGAGCGAGAGGCCGAAGGCGACGACGGCCACGCCCGCGAGGAGCCCCGAGAGCACGCGGACCTGCGCCGACGTGTGCTTCGGCGCGGGGACCTCGAGCGGAGCCTCGCCGAGCGTCACGGTGACGTTCTTCGGGTCGGCGGAGAAGGGCGGCGGAGGCGGCGGGAGCGGCGGCGCGACGATGCCGTCAACGCTGTGGAGCGTGTCGGTGTAGAGCACCCGCGTGCGCTCGCTCGCGAAGGGGAGGAGCGCCGAGCCGAGGTCGCGCATCGAGGCGAAGCGGTCGTCGGGGCGCGTCGCCATCGCGCGCAACACCACGCGCTCGAAAGCCTCGGGGAGGTCAGGGCGCACCCGACGCGGCGGCGGGAAGTCTCCGCTCACCACGCGACGCAAAAGCTCGAACACCGCCGTGTCGTCGATGGGGACCTGCCCCGTCGAGGCTTGATACAAGATCACGCCGAGGGAGTACTGATCGGCGCGTCCGTCGACGTCGCGCGCGCCGCGGACCTGCTCGGGGGCCATGTAGCGCGGCGTCCCGAGCACGACGGCGGTGCCGGTGTGAATCCTCCCGGTGCGGTCGTCGCGGAGGCGAGAGACGCCGAAGTCGAGCACCTTGGGGACCACGCCGCGGTCGCGGGTGCGAGCGAGAAAGATGTTCCCGGGCTTGATGTCCCGGTGCACCACGTCTTCTTCGTGGGCGAGCGCGAGCGCAGCGCAGATCGGCACCACGATGTCGGCCACCTCGATGAGCGGCAGCGCCCCGCGTCGGACGAGGTGCGCGCGGAGGTCCTCGCCCTCCAGGAACTCCATCACCAGGTAGGGGATGTCTCCCGCGATCCCCACGTCGTGCACCTCGACGACGTGCGCGTGACGGATCCGCGCGATGGCCTCGCCCTCACGCAGAAAGCGCTCGCGCGCCCGGTCGCTCGCCGTCAGGTCCGCGCGCAGCGTCTTGATCGCCACGGGCTTTCGAAGCCCGAGGTGCATGGCCTTCCACACCGAGGCCATGCCGCCCTCGCCGATGCGCTCGATGATTTCGTAGCGACCGAAGGTGGCGCCGGGTACGAAGGGATCATCGGGGGGCGTCATTTCGATCGACCGTGCGCGTAGAGAACGCGACGCCGAGCCTACGCCATACGCGTTCGCGCGGGCAAGCAACGCGCCGCCCCTTCGCGTCGGCCCCGTCGGCGCTGTGATAGAAGACAGAGCCCCTCCGATGGCCTCCCTCGAACGACGACACACCGCGCTCGGATGCCTCCTCGCCGCGGCCGCCCTCCACGGCTGCGCGTTCGAGATCCGCGCCATCGTCGTCGACGACGCACCTCCGCAAGACGCTATTTTTCAAGATGTTCGCGGCGATCTCCCCGACGCGACCGTCACCCCCGACGCGCCTGACCTCGACGTGGTCACCGACGTGGTCACCGACGTGGTCACCCCCGACGTACCCGTGACGCCCGACGTGCCCGTGAGCCCCGACGTCATCGAGGAGTCCGCGAGCTGCGCGCCCTCTCGCGTTCTCTGCGGCTTCGAGTGCGTCGACCTCTCGACCGACGTGAACCACTGCGGCAACTGCGCGACGCGATGCACCGCCGCGCAGGGCTGCGTCGCCGGTCGCTGCGCGGCCATCACCCACGCGGGCGCGCCCTGCACCATGCCCGACCCCATGGGCGGGGTCGACACGGCCGCGTGCGGACCGACCCTGCGCTGCCTGCCCTCGAACACGACGCCCTGGTGCACCCTCGGCTGCGCCGACAGCGCGTCTCAAGCCACCGAGCGTGCGATGTGCGGCGGAGGGAGCTCGACCTGCCTCACCATCGATGAGGGCGTCAACGCCGACTCACGCTGCGCGCGCGCGTGCACCCCCGGCGCTGCGCCAGGCTCCGCGGGCGCGTGTCGCGCGGGCTACATCTGCACGGGCTGGTGGTTCACCCGCGCCAGCGCGCGCAGCGACACGACCGGCTGCGCGCCCTTCTGCGTGCGCGACATCGACTGCCCCGCGGGCCAGCGATGCAACGTGCGCACGGGCGACTGCGGCCTCCGCGGCGCCGACCTGACGCGACTGCCCGACGGCGCTCCGTGTAACCCGACGCTCACCGAGCTCCCGCCCGGCGAGACCTTTCGGCGCAACACCCAGTGCCGCGGGGAGTGCTTCTCGATCAACGACCCCGACGACACGCACGGCCTCTGCGGCAGCTACGTGAACCTCGCGAACTCGAGCGCCTGCCCCGACGATCCCCTGGGAATGTCTCCCGAGACGAGCGCCACGCCCGACGACTACGCGCTCTGCGTCGCGCGCCGCTGCGCCCACAACGCCGAATGCCGCGCACCCCTCGTGTGCCGCTACGAAGAGGGCCCCCCGGGCACCCTCGACCGCACGATTCCCCCCGTCTGCCTCTACCCCACCAACGCGCAGCGCAACGGAATCCCCTGACGAGAAGCGCTCAGCGCGCGCGGAGCACCGAGACCAGCGCGTCGGCCATGCGGCGGTGCGTCCGTCGGCTCGGGTGTCCGCCGCAGCCGCAGCAGTCGTCGGAGGTCGCCGGGGTGATCTCCAGCAGCTCCGCGCGACGCCCCGAGGCGCGCATTCGCTCCACCACAGAGGCCGTCGCGGCGCGGACGCGAGCGAGCGAGCGACACCCCGCGGTGGGCACGTCGTCGTTGAGAATCGGCCCCACGGCGAGCACGAAGCGCGCGCGGCGATAGCGCGTGGCGAGGCTTGAAACAAAGGCCCCGAGCGCGTCGCGAAATACCGTGTCGTCGAAGCCCGGACGCGCGGCGTCGTTGGTCCCCACGTTGAGCACGACGTCGTCGGGGTCGTAGCCGCGCAGGTCGGGCAGGTGATCGCGCTCCGTGGGGATCGCGCGGTCGCACACGTCGACGAGGGTCTCTCGGGTCTCGGGGTCGTAGTTGCGCGTGAGGCCGCGGCCCGACCACGCGATGATCTCGACCTCGGCGCCGAGGTCGTCGGCGGCGAGCGAGACCCACGAGAGCGACGCGTCGTTGAGGGTGGCGTCGTACTCGCAGCGTCCGTCGGGTCCGCGCGCGCCGTAGCCCGCGGTGATCGAGTCGCCGATGGCGAGCAGGCGCCGTGACGGACGCGGCTCGGCTTGGAGAATCTCAGTCCCCTCGGGCGCGCGCACGGCGTCGAAGCGCACGGTGCCCACCTCGGCCTCGGTGAGCTTCACGAGGCGCAGCGCGTGGACGCCGGGCGCGAGTCCCGCGGCGAGCACGTATTCGAAAACACCTTCGCGCAAGGCGATCCGGCGCATCGGCCCGCGGTCGACCTCGACGCCCACGAGGTCCGTGTCGCGCATCGTGTCTTCGAAAGGGAACTCCCCGATCGTGGCCCGCACCCCCGTACCTCGGAAGCGCAGGTGCACCGCGGCGCGAGGCCACGCGAAGCGCACGCGGCCGTGCCCGTCGACGACCGCCCTGCCCTCGTAGCGTATCCGCGGATCGTCGGCCGTCGCCCTGCGCGCGTCGCGGCACGACGCGAGTGTGAGCGCCAGCGACAGCGCGACGCGGAGGCGTGAGGGCATCGTGCGAGGCACACGACACCCGGCGGAGCGCCCGGTCAAGCGAGAGGCGCCGCGCGGCGCGGGTTCGGAGCCTCGTACGATTTCGTCGAACATCCGTCGTCGAGCGGGTTCGTGCTCTTCGAAGGGCGCGCAGCGGGCGCTCTGAGTCACACACGAAAGGGAGTCACACCATGTGGGCGACGTTCTTCCGCGACGGCGGCTGGGGCATGTATCCGACGACGGTCTTCGGCTTCCTCCTCGTGGCCGCGGGGGTGCTGTGCCTGCTGCGCCCCGAGCGCCGCTTCGTGCCGCTGGTGCTCTGCCTCGGCGCGCTCACGCTCTCCGCGGGGATGCTCGGCACGAGCGTCGGCGTGGTGACCACGTTCCACTATCTGCCGCGGGTGGCCGAGGTCGATCAGCGCTTCACGATCGCGGCCCTGGGCTGCGCCGAGTCGCTCAACAACCTCGTGCTCGCGCTCATCCTCGTGACCCTCACGGGGCTCCTCGGGGCCCTGGCCGCGCTCCGGGCCGCGCTCTCTCCGCGCGCCGAGCCCGCGTCGGCGTAGACTCGCGAGCGGCGCTGCGATGCTCTCCGACGAGGCCCTCCACGAGAAGCTCAAGCGAGGTGACCTCGACGCCTTCGACCTCCTCTACGACCGCCACGCGCGCCCCCTCTTCGGCTTCATTCGAAAGCACCTCGCCGACGCGCACGAGGCCGAAGACGTGCTCCACGAGACCTTCATGACCATGCTCCGCGAGCGCGACGCGGGGCGCTCTGCGCTGAACCTCCGCGCGTGGCTCTTTCAGGTCGCGCGCAACCTCTGCCTCAACCGTCTGCGCTCACGGAAGCGCGGCGCGCGCGCGATCGAGGCAGTGAGCGCCGAGCCCATCGACAGTGAGCTCCCCGACCGGCTCCTCGAAGACCGTCAGTCGGCGGAGCGCTTGAAGCGCGCGGTCGAGAGGCTCCCCTCGGGCCTCGCGGAGCTGTACGCTCTGCGCGCTGGAGGCATGTCGTACGAGGAGCTCGCCGCCGTGCTGTCGATCCCCGTGGGGACGGTGAAGTCACGTATCCACGAAATGGTCGCGCGGCTGCGTCAGGAGATGGAGCGATGAACTGCGAGCGCGCGAGCGCCGAGCTGGTGGGCTTTCACTTCGGCACCGTCGAGGGAGCAGAACGAGAGGCGCTCGAAGCGCACCTCTTGGAGTGCCGCGCGTGCCTCTCGGAGTACCTCTCGATCAAGCGGAGCGTGGAGTCTCCCGAGGAGCTCCCGATGCCTTCGGAGCTGTCTCGCGCGAGGCTCCGTCGCGCCGTCGAGAAGGAGCTTCGTCGCGGGAGCGCGCCCTGGTCGTGGTGGGAGCGTCCGCTCGTGGTGGGCCTCGCGGCGGCCTCGGTGTGGCTCGCCCTCGGCGCCGTTCACGTCGTCGCGTCGCAAGAGGGACGCGCGCCCCACAGCGCCGAGCGCGGACCGTGAGCGCTCAGCCCGCGAGGGTGTAGCTCCGCTCCTCAGCCCGAGGCAGCGGAACGCCTTCGAGCAGCGTCTGGAGGTGCGCCACGTCGCGGAGCACGAAGCCCGAGTGCAGCGTCTCGAGCACGCCCTGCTTCTGCCACCGTGACATCGCGCGGATCACCGTCTCGATCGTCGCCCCCACGCACATCGCCAGATCGAGGCGCGAGAGAGGAACCGGGAGCAGCGTCGTCCCGTCGTCGCTCTCGTCGCCGAAGCGCGCGGCCAGGTCGAGGAGCAGCATCGCGAGGCGCTGGTGAACCGTGCCCGCGCACATCACGGCGATCTTTGCGCGCAGCGCACGCGCGTAGGCGAGCACTGCGTGCGTCATCGCGAGCGCGGCCTCGGGGTTCGCGCGGGTCAACTGGTGAAGCACGGTCGCGGGGATGAGCAGGGTCTCGACGCGGTCGGTCACGGGCATCGCGTCGCCGATGTACGGGCTGCTGTCGAAGGCCGCCCAGTACCCGAGAGACTCTCCGGGGCCGAAGACGTCGACGATGGTGGGGCGCAGCCCGGGCCCCGGCGCGACGAGCTTCACGATGCCCGAGATCACCACCTGAAAGTGCGTGGCGGTGTTGCCCGCGCGCCAGATCCGCTCGCCCTTCTCGTAGCGCTTCGCCGTCGCGGCGCGGGCGGCCTCTCGCACCGCGTCGGGCCCGAGCGACGTGAGCAGCCGACTCCGCCGGAGCAGCGCCTCGAAACGCGCGACCGACATCGCGGAGGGGACGCTCGCGAGGAGCGTCGGGGCGTTCGAAGACGAGGTGATCGTTTGCACGAGTCGACTTTTGCGAATGCGGTGCCACGGGATGACCCCCGCATGACATCTGTCATCCCCTGTGACGGGCGTCATCGCGGTGACATCCGTCATTGGGACGCCGAGACGGGGGGGCGAAGGTCCGCGTGTGATGGCACCACCCAGCGCATCGGCGCGCTCCCTCGGCGCCGCGCTCACGCTCTGCGCGATCGCCTCGTGCGGCACCCGTCCCCTCTACGATGATCCGTCGCGCACCTTCGCCGACGCGGGGCTCCGTGACGCGCCGAGGGGACGCGTCGAGGTGCACATCCCCGCGTCTCTCTCGGGCATCTCGGGCACCGTGACCGATCCCCACGGGCGCACCGTGGAGGTCCCATGCGCGACCTGTCACGCGGGCTTCGTTCCCCCGCCGCAGCTCCCCGCGGACGCGCAGCACATCGGAGGACCGCACGCGGGCCTTCGCTTCGAACACGGCCGGAACGAGTGCCGCGCGTGCCACGACCCCGCGCGCTACGACCGCCTCCGCCTCGCGACGGGCGAGAGCATCCCCATGACCGAAGCCCTGCGCCTCTGCGCGCAGTGCCACGGGACGCAGCACCGTAACTGGCTCCACGGCGCCCACGGCGGAATGAACGGCCACTGGGACCTCCGCCGCGGCGATCGGCTCCGCAACCACTGCGTCGACTGCCACGACCCGCACGCGCCGCGCTTCCCGCGCTTTCTCCCGATGCCTCCGCCGCGCGACACGGCGCGCTCGCACGAGGGCTCACGATGAGCGATTCGAACAAACCCACGCGACGCGTCGCCCTCAAGGTGCTCGGCGCCACCCTCGGCGCTGGCGCCTTCGCGCGCGCCATGGCCCCGCTCCGCGAGATCGACCGCTTCACGAGCCCCAAAGATTTTCTCCAGAAGCACTACCGCGAGCTCACACGCGACGAGCTCCACACCGTGCTCCGCCGCCTCGAAGACGAGACGAAGCAGCGCTACGGGCGCGAGGTCACCATCCGTGACGTGCGCCCGACGGAGGGCGTGCAGTTCGCCTACGCGCTCAACCACTCGGTCTGCATCGGGTGTCGCCGCTGCGTCGAGGCGTGTCACGTCGAGAACACCCCTGTCCGCGCGTCGCACCAGTCGTTCATCCGCGTGCTGGAGTTGACCGACGGCTCCCTCGTCATGGAGCACGGCTCGGCCG
>JBPOHC010001010.1:0-9169 GCA_052035985.1 Myxococcota bacterium
GCGCCCCACGCGGAGGGTCCGCCCGGCGGCGTCGCCATCGAGGGGATCGCCACCGTCGCGGCGATCGCGGGCTGCGAGGGCTGCGCCGGGACGGCGGGCGCGGCCTGCGCTCCGGGGCTCATCTGCACGGGGTTCTGGCACTGGGGGCAGTAGGCCATCCCCGTGGCGGTGGGGATCCACACGGTGGCGCCGCAGCGCGTACACGGACTCTGGACGAACGGGTTCATCACACCTCACGCAGCGCTTCGCGGAAGCGCGTTTTCACGCTATCACACGTCGCCGCCCGCACACGAACTTCGAGGAGACGCGACGACCGATGCAAGAGCCCGAGGCCCCCGCAGCACCCGCCCGACCGAAGCGCGAGGAGCCCCCGAGCGGTTCGAAGGTCGCGATGGTGCTCATCGGGATCATCGTCGCCGTCTGCGCGGCCTGCATCGTCTTCACGGGCGCGTACGGGTACTTCCTCGAGGTGAAGTCGCTGCGCTGACGCGCCCACGCGCTACGCGGAGAGCTCGAGGTCGAGGCCCGCGGAGTCCTTCACGACGGCGCGGAGGGTGGCGAGGAGTTCTTCTCCGCGGCCGCGGTCGTCGAGCCATTTCGCGGAGGCTTCGTCCCAGGCGAAGTGCCAGGCGCGGGCGCGCGCCGCGAGCCAGATCTGCCGCGTGGGGCGCTGCGTGTTGACCACGCACTTCGACCGGTCGCGGAAGGTGATCGTGAGCACGTCGCCCGCGGCGTACGCGTCGGCGTCGTCGGGGTCGACGTTCTCGAACGCGTCGAGGATCTTCTTGAAGGCCGCGTCGACGAGGAGGAGGTAGCGAGGTTCTTCGAGCATGGGGCGTCGCACTCTGGGGCCGACACCGGGGGTTTCACAAGTGCCTCTGGTGTCGACCGCGCAACGACCCTAAGGTCGCGCCCCACGGACCTCATGGACGCAACCTTCAAACGATTCCGCGGGACCTTCTCGTACCTCACCAGCGACGCGCTCGAAGCCGCCGTGAACTGCGCGCTCGCGCTCGAAAAACCGCTGCTCGTGAAGGGCGAGCCGGGCACCGGCAAGACGCTCCTCGCCGAGGCGCTGTCGAGCGCCCTCGAGGCGCCGCTCCTCACGTGGCACGTCAAGAGCACCACGCGCGCCCAGGAGGGCCTCTACGTCTACGACACGGTGGCGCGGCTCTACGACTCGCGCTTCGGCGACGGCGACGTGAAGGACATCCGCCGCTACATCAAGTACGGGCCGCTCGGTGAGGCCTTTCGGGCGCCCGAGCGCGTGGTGCTGCTCATCGACGAGGTCGACAAGGCCGACCTGGAGTTCCCCAACGACCTGCTGCACGAGCTCGATCGGATGCGCTTCCGCGTGAGCGAGACGGGCGACGAGGTGGTGGCGCGGCAGCGCCCCGTGGTGATCATCACCAGCAACAACGAGAAGGACCTGCCCGACGCGTTCCTCCGCCGCTGCGTGTTCCACTTCATCGACTTCCCCGAGCAGGAGCTGATGCGACGGATCGTGGGGGTTCACCACCCCGAGGCCGAGCGCGCCCTCGTCGACCAGTGCCTCTCGATCTTCTACGAGATCCGCGGGATGAGCCGCATCCGCAAGCGCCCGAGCACGAGCGAGCTCGTCGACTGGATCGCCGTGCTCCAGCGCGCGGGCGTGACGTCGGTGAAGCTCGATCGCGAGCTGCCCTTCCTCGGCGCGCTCTTGAAGAAGGAGCAGGACCTCGCGGCCTACGCGGACCAGCTCTCGGGCGGCAAGAAGTACCGTAGCTAGACCCGCGTCGGGTTCGGTCTGCGTCGGCTTACGTCCTCGCTCCCTCCCGCGACGTAGCGCTGCTACGTCTTGGTCGGTCGCTGCGGGCGCGCTCGACGCAGCCTCGAACCGGACGCGGGTCTCCCGATACGATCACCCATCTGAAAGAGGCTCCGCGATGTTCATCCCCTTCGTGTACGAGCTCCGTCGCCGCAAGGTGCCCGTGGGCACGCAGGAGGCCCTCTCGCTCGCGAAGGCCCTCAGCGTAGGGCTCCACGAGAGCTCGCTCGACGGCTTCTACAACGTCGCGCGCTCGCTCCTCATCCACGACGAGAAGCACCTCGACGACTTCGACCTCGCGTTCGCCGAGTACTTCAAGGGCGTGATCTTCGACGCCAAGAAGGTCACCGACGAGATGCTCGAGTGGCTCAAGGACATCAAGAAGGCCCGCGAGCTCACCGACGAAGAGAAGGCCCTCATCGAAGCGCTCGACCCCGAGGCCCTCCAGCGAGAGTTCGAAGACCGGCTCAAGAACCAGAAGGAGCGCCACGACGGCGGCAACCGCTGGATCGGCACCGGCGGCACGTCACCCTTCGGCCGCGGCGGCTTCAACCCCGCGGGGATGAACGTCGGCGGAGGCGGCGGGAGGAGCGCGGTGCGTTCCGCCGATGCCCGTAAATACAAGGGCTATCGCGGCGACCTCGTGTTCGACCTCAGGCAGATCGAGGTGGCGCTGCGACGGCTCCGCGCCTTCGTGCGAGAGGGCGCGCAGACCGAGCTCGACGTCGAGGGGACCATCGACGCCACGGCCAAGAACGCGGGCGAGCTCGAGGTGGTGATCCGCCCGCCGCGGAGGCCCGACACGCGGGTCATTCTCGCGATGGACGTCGGCGGCTCGATGGACCCCTACGCGCAGGCCGTCTCGCAGCTCTTCTCCGCGGCGAAGAAGTCGACGCACTGGAAGGAGCTGCGCACCTACTACTTTCACAACTGCGTGTACGGCAGGCTCTTTCGCACCGAGAACTTCGGCGAGCCCATCACCGTGCCCGAGCTCCTTCGCCAGTGCGGACCGCACTACAAGCTGGTCTTCGTCGGTGACGCGCTCATGGCGCCGTACGAGCTCCTCGCGAGCGGGTCGCTGGGCCCCGGTGATCCGCCGACGGCGGGCATCCACTGGCTCAACGCGCTCAAGGAGCACTTTCACCACGCCGTGTGGCTCAACCCCGAGGATCCCCGCGACTGGCGCGGCAACACCATCGAGGTCGTGCGCGGGGTCTTTCCGATGTACCACCTCACGCTCGAAGGGATCACCGAGGCCGTCGCGGAGCTCATCAAGCGACGGTGACACCGCGCCGACGATGTCTGTATCGTCGGTGACATCATGGCTTCTACCTCGCGCCTCGCGCAGCTCGTCGCGGTGGGTCTCTCGGCGGCGTGCTCCGCGAGCGGAGGCGGCGGCATCGTCTTCTCCGACGGCGACGCGAGCGCGCCCGCCGACCGCGTGATCGCGCCGACCGATCGCGGCGCGGACGCGCTCGTGAGCCCCGACGCCACGCGACCGCCGCTCGACACGGGCGATCCCGTGCGCACGGACATCGGCGGCGATGCGTCTTCGCCCGCCGACGTGATGAACATCTACGACACGGGCGCGCCGACGGGCGACGCGTGCACCGCCACGACGTGTACGCCGCGACCGACGGGGTGCGCGGCGCGCGAGACCTGCGGCAACGGCCTCGACGACGACTGCAACGGGATGTCAGACGACGTGTGCGCGTGCATCCCGGGCACCGTGCAGGACTGCTTTCTCGGCCCTCCCGCGCGGCAGAGCGTTGGCGCGTGCCACGGCGGGACGCAGCGCTGCGACGGCACCGGAGAGTTCGGGCGATGGGGCGCGTGCACCGGCGGGACCTCTCCCTCGACGGAGGTGTGCAACGGACTCGACGACGACTGCGACGGCTGCGTCGACAACGGCCTGTGCTGCATGCCCTCGATCACGTGCCCCGCGCCGGGTGACCCGCGCATCCCTGACGGGCGCCCCTTCGAAGACTATCCGCTGCGCGGCGGGCTCTTCTACACCGGCGCCGCGCGCTCGTGGAGCTGGCGCGTCGAGGGAGGCCCCTGCGACACGCTCCTCCCGCGGCCGACCTTTCAGCTCCTCGGCGTGGGTGGGCGCGACGTGCTCTTCCGTCCGACGCTCTCGGGCGACTACCGCGTGACGCTCGAGGTGGTCACGGCGACGGGCGAGCGCCTCACCTGCTCGTGGATCGTCCACATCGCCGGGCCGGGTCTGCGCGTCGAGCTGTGCTGGGACACGTCGACCACCGTCGACCTCGACCTCTACGTGCACGATCCCCGCAACACGCTGCCCTGGTACGACAGCGCCGCGTCGCCGCTCAACACGACCAACAACAACTCGTGCAACTGGTCGAACTGCGAGGCCGAGCTCCGAGGAACGCGCGGTCGCGTCGACTGGGGCTACGGCCGCTCGCCGCTCAGCAACTGCCAGCACGGTCCGCACGGCGCCGAGTGGACCGCGCTCGGCTACTGCGCCAACCCGAGGCTCGACATCGACAACAACCTCTCGAAGACGAGCGGCGTCCCCGAGAACACGAACGTCGACACGCCGCGCAACGGCGAGCGCTTCCGCGTGATGGTCGAGAACTTCACGGGCACCGCGGCGCGCCCCATCGTGAACGTGTACTGCGGCGGCCACCTCCGCGCGACGCTCGGCGCAGCGCCCACGCCGCTGCCCGACTTCACGGGCCCGCGCGGCTACACCTCGATCGGCGCGATGTGGCGCGCGGCGGACGTCGTCGCGACGGTCGACGCGAGCGGCGCCACCACGGGCTGCACGGTCACGCCGCTGCACCCGCCGGGGGCCACCACGGGCCACTGGGTGACGCGCGACGACCCGTCGTACTGAGCGGGGAGAGGGCCTACAGGCAGTTGAAGCTGGCGTTGACGGTGCGCACGGTGCCCGACGAGAGCTCGGTGCAGGGCGCGCCGTTGAAGCGGATCTCGCGGTACGTCGTGTCGGTGTACGACCAGCCGTTGGTGGCGTCGCGCGCGATCATGCGTCCGTCGAACTGCACGGTGACGAGGTCGGGGCGCGTGGGCGTCGTGCCGAGGCGATAGGTGCAGCTCGCGGTCGCGGCGGTGATGGCGCGCAGCGCGGACTCGAGCTGCGAGGTCGAGCCCGCCTCGTAGAAGCGCACGATGCCGCTGCGGGGGCGTCCGCCCGCGTCGGCGATCACGTTGAGCGGGCCGTAGAGCGAGAGGTCGCCGCCGGGGATGCCGAGCACGAAGGTGTCGACGCCGAGCGAGCGGATGCGCGCGAGCTGGGCCACGACCTCGGCCACGCCGCTGCCGCAGTTGGGCGCGCCGTCGGTCGCGAGCACGATGAAGCGCCGCCGCGGCGACGTCGTGCTTCGAAGGAAGCGCTCCGCGGTCTGGAGCGCGCCGAGCGTCGGCGTGAGCGCCGTGCGGTAGGGTCCGCGGACGGCGAGGTACGACGCGATCACCGAGGCCGAGGGCTGAACGATGGGCACCTGCGGCGTCGCGGGCACCGCGCACGCGTCGGGCTCGGGGTAGATGATCAGCCCCATGTAGAGCGACGTGTCGAGCGGCGGGAGCACCGAGCGGACGGCGGAGACGAGGGCGTTCCAGCGGGTGGTTCCGTCGGAGGTGGGCGAGGTCATCGAGCCCGAGCGGTCGACGACGAAGAGCACGTCGGCGGGCGTCGTGGTGAGCGTGAAGCGCTGTCCTCCCGTCATGCACGGGCGGCACTCGAGCGCCCCGGTGCAGCGCGCGTCGGTGCAGTCGATGCGGCCGTTGCAGTCGTTGTCGACGCGGTCGGTGCAGTCTTCAGTGGAGGGGAGCGTCTGCGTCTCGCAGCTCCCCCAGGTGGAGCCGAAGGTGACGCCCGCGACGCAGCGCTGAACGCCGGGCCTGCACGCGCCCACGTTGGCCGTGCTCGTGGGGCCCTCGTAGCAGGGGCGCGTCTGCCCCACGCGGCACTGGCAGTCCTCGTCGTTGACGCCGTCGCAGTCGTTGTCGAAGCCGTCGCAGGTGTCGGGCGCGGGGAGCACCTCGCCCATGCACGTCCCCCACGTCGACTGTCCGCCGGTGCCCATCACGCACACCTGCTCTCCGTCGTGGCACATGCCCACGGAGCGCGTGCGCGAGGGCCCGCTGTAACACGGACGCCGCTCGCCGATACGGCAGATGCAGCCCTCATCGACCTCGCCGTCGCAGTCGTTGTCCTGCTGGTCGCACATCTCGAGGCCGGGCGTGCCCGAGCCCGTGCAGGCGCCCCAGTCGCCGAACTCTCCGGTGCCCTCACAGCGCTGCATTCCCCGCGTGCAGGGGCCGCGTCCCGCGAGCGGAGGCGAGCCGACGAAGCAGGGCTGCGTGTCGCCCGGGATGCACGCGCAGCCGTCGTCGACGCGGCCGTTGAGGTCGTTGTCGAGTCCGTCGTCGCAGACCTCGCGCGTGGGCGTGTAGGGCGCCGATCCGTCGGCGGGAGAAGCGCCGTCGCGAGGCGCGCTGCCGTCGGTGATCGCCGCGTCGAGTCCCGTGGGAGGGTTCGCGTCGCCGCCCACGGGAGGGCGGTCGCGCGTGGTGCTGGTGCTCACGTCGACGTCTCCCGCGTCTTCGCCGTCTTCGAGCACGACGCCCGTGTCTGCGTCGCAGGCCGCGAGCGAGAGGGCCGCGATGAGGAGCGTCCGTGCGAGGCGTCCGCGCGATGACATCGGTGATGCTTCGTCCTCCGGTCCGCGGGCGCGCGAACCCTGAGCGCAGCGTCTCACGAAATGTGCCGCGGCGAGAAGCCTCTGAAGCGCTGCAATCGTAGGGTTTCGAGCGGGTTTCGAGGTGGGGGTGCGCTGACCGGTGGACAGGGGAGGCTCCCTGCGACGAGCGCGCCGTGGGTCTACGCGACCGGGGGAACGCCTCAGGGCGTGACGCTGATGCGTCGCCCCGCGATGCGGCGGTCATCGAGGTAGAGCTCGAAGAAATACTCGCCCGGTGCAGTGATCAGCGCGCCGAGCATCACGCGCTCGTCGCGAACGGATCCGTGCGCGGGGATCGAGTCCCACCCGGGGCCCGCCGCGGTCTCTTGAAACACGCGGTTGAACGCGGACGCGATGGCGCCGTTGACCTTCATCACCACGCGCTCGCGGTGTGTGAGCACCGGCGCGTCGTAGCTGTTCTGCGCCCTCACGACCATCGGCGTAGTCGCGCACGCGCGCAGCGAGATCGGATCAGAGAGCGTGATGAACCACGCGGGCTCCGGTCCGCGGCGAACCTCCTCGGGCGGCGGCGGGAGCCCGTAGGGTGCCGCGATCACCGGGTGCGGCGGGTCCACGGGTTGAGCGGTCACCGGGTGTGCAGCGACGGGCTGCGCGGGCCCCGAGGTGCGGCCCTGACACGCGCCTCCGGTGAGGGACGCGCCGAGCGCAATGAGCATCGCGCGGGAGAGTCCGCGCGGTGACGCGAAGACCTCGGACGCATCGGAGGGCGCGCGTGGCGCATCGCAGAAGGGGCACCGCGATTCGGTGACGCGCACATGACGCCTACAACCATCACACTGCGCGAGCGGGATCATCGTCGGAGACCTTCGCACGGCTCGCGCCCCTTCGTCGATGCGTGGTCGCCGACGGCTACCCTCGCCACGCGGCGCGCGCGGTCGCCATGACGCGGCGGTCAGACGCCGAGGCGAAACCCGACGCTGAGATCCGCGCCCCAGCGCGTCGCGCCGACGAGCCCGTACTCGCCCGACGCTGCGACGAAGAACCACGGGCGCAGGTGCACGCGGACGCCGCCGCGCGCCGAGAAGCCGAAGCGCGTCGCGCTGTATTCATAGGGGTGGCCGTCGACCGTCACGGTGGTCGACGCGCGCTGGATGGCCCCCTGGAGGTCCGCGAAGGGCGCCACCGCGCCGAAGCGATACTCCGCGCCGAGGCCGAAGCGAACGGCCCATCCGCCGAGGTCGCGCGGCGTGACCTCGTGGCCGTCGGCGTTGCGCGTCGCGACGTTGCCGAGCGAGGTGAAGGGCAGGTCGAAGCCCGCGGTCATGCGGACGTGCGAGAGCACCAGGCGCACGTCATAGCGGAGCCCGTAGCCCGTGACGCCGTCGTAGGGTGACGCGCGAAATGCCTCGGTGAGCGCGGGTCCGCTGCTGCTGGCGATGAGCCCCGTCGACGAGTGGTCGAGGCCCGCCGCGAGGAAGCCCATGGTGGCTTCGAAGTGATCGTCGGAGGGGTTCTCCGCGAGGGCGGCGGAGGCGCAGAGCGTGAGCGAGAGGGTGAGAGCGATTCGTTGAAGCATCATGCGTCGCGGCGGTTGCAGCGACGGTGCCGGGGCGCGATCAGAGCCCGAAGCTCACCAGCGCGCCGAGGTCGAGGGAGACGGGGGTCCCCTCGGAGAGCACCCAGAGCGAGGGAGAGAGCACGTCGACCTCGAGGCGGACGCGACGCGCGAGCTGGAACGACACGCCCGCCGTGAGCCTGAAGACCGGACCGTTCGCGGGGAGGTAGCCCACCTCGGCGCGCAGCGGGATGAAGATGCGTGATGAGGGCACGAGGTCGACGGCGGTCTCGACGCCGATGGTCGTGAGCACGTTCGAAACGCGTCCGCCGCGGCCGTTGAGGTTCGCGTACGAGAGCGAGGCCGAGACGCCGAGGCGGTCCATCGGGAACCACGTCGCGCGCACCATCCCGAGGAAGTTCACGAACGCGTCCTTGCCGGGACCGAGCGCGACGATGGGGCCCGCGGAGAGCTCCCAGTGTCGGGGGTGCGCGCGAACGCGACGACGGCGCGGCGTCTGCGGGACCTCGCCGTTGTTGTCACCCGCGGGGCCCTGACCGACCGCGCTTCCATCGGGCGCGGGGCCCTCGTTCGGAGTCGGAGGAGGCGTCGGTTGCGTCGCGGCCGCGGCGCCCGGTGACGGCGGGACCAGCAGCGCAGGGAGCGCCGCCCTCATCGCGTCGGCGAGCTGAAACTGCGTCGCGGACACCTCTCGCTCGCGCTCCTGCCCCTCGACGGCGACCCTCACGCGGAGGCGCACCACGTAGAGGCCCTGCGAGGCGCGCACCTCGGCGGTCGCCGCGACGGGCGCCTGAAGCACGCGCTCCAGCGCGATCATCCCATCCGGCGGGACCGGGAACGGGAGCTGAATCCGTCGCGCGGCGTCGTGGAGCTCCGGCGTCGGGATCACCGCGAAGCCGAGCTCTCCGATCGACACGCGGAGCACGTTCGTGACGTACGTCGCGGCCGCGGGATCGACGCCGATGGGCGCCGCGTCGACCACCGCGATGCGCGGCCCCGTCTGCGCGGCGGGGGTCGCCGGTTGCGCCGCGGGCTGCGCCTCGACGGGCGCGCCGGGAGGCGGCGGAGGGAGCTCCGGCTGCGCCGCGGGGGCGG
>JBPOHC010000607.1:0-2693 GCA_052035985.1 Myxococcota bacterium
GGCCGCGGTGAGCGCGCCGTTGGCCGTGCCGAGCGTCGTATGCGCCTTGCGGAACACGCCGAGCTTCTTCGCGATGGTCTTCGTGTCGGTGGTCTCCGCGGCGGCGAGCACCGCGTCTCCGACCTCGCCCCGTCCAGTGTGTGATGCCGCTCTGCGAATCTTCATCTCGATTGCCCTCCTTGACGCCCATGATCTCGCGCGCCGCGCCGGGCGTAGAAGCGAAATCTGCGATCGGCAGACGGAGGGTGTGCGGGGCGCGGTCGAAGGCTTCGGTTGGGGGCCGCGCGAATCGCGGGGTGCGATCGAACCCTTCGGTTGTGACCCACGCGAGTTGCGGGATGCGATCGAAGGCTTCGGTTGTGACCCACGCGATCTGCGGGGTGCGATCGAAGGCTTCGGTTGGAGGCCGCGCGAGCTGCGGGGTGCGATCGAAGGCTTCGGTTCGAGGCCGCTACGGGTAGATCGGCGGGAGCGCCATCGCCGGACGCACAGCGTCTCGGCGGCGCCGGGGCTTTGGATCGCTCGTTCGCTCACGGCGTGGAGGAGCCCGCAGGAGGAAGGAGTTCGCTACGGGAGTTCCACGCAGCGCTCGGGCGAGAGCCCGTCCGGGCCGCCACGGAAGAGCAGGTCGTGTCGCGGTGATCCGCCATCGTAGGGGATCAGGAGGTCGTCGTATCCGTCGTCGTCGTGATCCACCACACGCGCTGGATCGGCCCTCCACCCTGTCATGCCCGCGCAGGTGTCAAGCCTCGTCCAGACGGTCGGAAGACCCCTTCCGACGGAGAGCGAGACAGAGTGGCCGCCCATCACGACATCGGTCCTGCCGTCTGCATCGAAGTCGCCCAGAATCACGGGTTCGTATCGCTGTAGCGGCCCGAAAACGGCAAGCTCCAATGGGTAGGACCTGCTGCCACGGCGACACTGCGTGGTGTCGGGGGGAGGCGGGATGGATGGCAGTGTGGGACCCACCGCGGCAAAGTCACCGAAGCCATCGCCGTCGAGGTCCCAGAGCGCGCGGACCGTGCTCTCACTCGGCTCGAATCTGAGGTTCCCTTCGCCCAGATTCACCGTCGAGGCGACGAGCGGAACGACTCCGTTCGGTGCGCCCAGGTAGATCCAGAGCTCGTCCCGGAAGTCGTCGAACGACGTCGCTCCGATCCCTCGCTCGGAGAAGTTCACGTGCACGGTTCTCACGATGACGCCGACGTCGCCGTAGCCGTCCCCGTTCGTGTCCCCAAGCGCGAATGCCTCGTGCATCCCGAAGTAGGTCTCCGAGTACCCCGTCGGCAAGAGCGTGTAGGTTCTCCTAAAGGTGATCCGCTCCCTCAGCGGCAGGATCTGGTCGGTCATCGCGTCGTGCCCGCCGAGGTGAACTCGCATCCCGGCGAACGGCCCCCCGACACCGTCGCTGTAATCCGCGTAACTCACGGCGTCCTCCAGACCGTCACCGTTGACGTCGAGGAGCACGAAGCTCTCGATGCGCGCCCACTCGACACCGGGGTCGCGTACAGCGAACTCCCACACTGGCCCCGGCGTCTCGGCGAGTCGTCCGTCGTACGACGCGAACAGTCGCCAGAAGTGCACGCCGACAGCGAGCGCTGTCGGGGCGCGCCAGTGATCGCCGGAGACCTCGGCGCTCACTTCGACCCGCGCGCAGTCTCGCGTGCGACAGACCTCGATGCGCGCGCCGGTCGCGCCTCCGTCGAGCGTCCATCTGAACCACGGTCTGGCGCTCGACAAGCGCGCGGTCGAGATCGGACTGCGCGGCCGAGGCGCGTCGGGGACGCAGACTCCTTCGACGCAGAATGTACCCGCCCCGCAGGGCGACTCGCACCTGCCGCAATGTGCATCACTGATCGCGAGGACGGTCTGTTGACCCACGCAGGAGGCAAACCCCGGTCGCCTCGTTTCTACGCACACGCCGTCCTGGCACGACGAGATCCAGTTCGCCGACGACGAGCAGCTCACGCTGCATCCGCCGCAGTTGTACCGGTCGGTACGTCCGTCGTTCGTGCACGCATCGAGAGGCGGCGACAGGCCGCACAGCAGCCATCCCTCCGGGCATACGCGACAGCGTCCGTTCTCGCAGAGCGGACGCTCCGGAGGGCAAATGCTGACATACTGTCGACACTCTGGCGTTTCCTCCACGGCATCCGCGGGGCGATCAGCGGGGAAAACCTCCGTCTCCATGACGTCTTCGGGGTGGTCCGTGAGCTCGGTCTCCACGGCATCCGCGAGGTGGTCGGCGGAGTGACCCGCGTCTCCAGGTGTCGCATCGTTCGATGCACAACCTGCCGCCAGGGCGAGGACCGCGACACCCCATCGGCGACTGATCTGTGCGCGCATGGTCGGCTTCGGTGTTGATGTTCCTCACACCATTCACGCGGACGGGTCACCGCACGGCGCGTTGACGGCGCGCGTTCCCGTGGCGCACCCCCTGGTCCCCTCTCCAGGCCGCTCGACGCGTCTCTGAGCGCGCAGCTGTCTCCGCGGGTGGCGGCCCGCCACCCCCTCGCCACCCGATCCGCCACCCGATCCGCCACCCCGCACTCACGGTTCCACGGAAATTCAAGTGCGGCACGCTGAGCGCATACGCCGCGTTCAATGAGCGCGAAGAAGACCGCGTGGCACCCGCCGTTCACTGGATTGCTCCAAGAGCGAGCCCCCCGCTGGGCCCGCGTGCGGGGGGAGGT
>JBPOHC010000834.1:0-10686 GCA_052035985.1 Myxococcota bacterium
CGCCGCAGCGCGTGAAGTACCGTCGCGCTCCACGCTGACGCTCTGGGAGGACTCCGTCGCCACCAATGATCCCCTCTGTACTCGCACGACAGCTCCGCGAGACGGTGCTCGACTACCTCGGCACCACGTTCTCCCTTGCCGACCAGGACCTCCACGACGCCCTCGCGCACTTCCTCGCGGGCGATCAGGGGCTCTTTCGCGGGCCCTTCATGGAGCTACAGCTCCCGTTCCGACTTGCGAGCTCGGACCCGGGCATCTTCCTCGACTACGCGCCGCCCTTCGCGCCCTACCAGCACCAGATCAACGCGTTCGAGCGGCTCTCGTCGCGCAGCGGGCGGCAACCGCAGCACACCGTGGTCACGACGGGTACAGGCTCGGGCAAGACCGAAAGCTTCCTCTACCCCATCCTCGATCATTGCCTCCGTCACGCGAGCACGCCGGGCATCAAGGCCATTCTTCTGTACCCCATGAACGCCCTGGCGACCGACCAGGGGCGACGCCTCGCGCGGCTCATTGCCAGCGACCCGAGGCTCAAGGGAAAGGTCTCCGCGGGCGTCTACATCGGCGGCGACGGACGCCACGGCGTGGCCGACGCGGAGCACCTCGTCGACAAGCGCGACGTGCTGCGAGCGTCTCCGCCCGACATCCTCCTCACCAACTACAAGATGCTCGATTTTCTGCTGATGCGACCCGACGACCGGGCGCTCTGGCAGCACAACGGCACCGACACCCTGCGCTACCTCGTGCTCGACGAGCTGCACACCTACGATGGCGCGCAGGGCTCCGACGTGGCCTGCCTCCTGAGGCGACTCCGCGCGCGCCTCGCCATCACACCCGGGACCCTCACCTTCGTCGGCACCTCGGCCACCCTCGGCAGCGACGCCAGCGCGAGGCACCGCCTCGCTGAGTTCGCCTCGCTCCTCGCGGGCGAGCCCGTCGGAGAGCAGAGCCTCCTCGGCGAAGACCGCTACACCGCCGCGCAGGCCCTCGGCGACGACGTCGACCTCGCGACGGTTCCGAGCGCCATCGACCGCGAGCTCCTCGACCCCGACTGCTTCGCGGATCCTCCCACGTGGATCGCCGCGCAGAAGCGCCTCTGGTTCGGACGAGAAGACCTCAACCCCGTCGAGACCGCGGGGCACCTCCGACGCCACGCGTTCCTTCGGAGCCTCCTCCGCGCCCTCGGCGGACAGGTGCTCTCGTGGGCGTCTCTCTCCGAGTCCCTCGCGCGCGAAGAGCAGGGCTTCGCGGAGCTCGACGACGCCACGCGATGGCTCGTCGCGCAGAGCTTCCTCGGGCTCGTGAGCGTCGCGCGCGTCGAGGCCGACGGACACGCGCGCCCCTTCCTCTCGCTCCGCGTGCAGCTCTGGGTGCGTGAGCTCCGAAGGCTCATGCGGGCCGTGCGACCCGACACCGCGCCTCTCGAATCGCGCTTCGCCTTCGCGTGGCACGACGAGATCGCCGAGGGATCGGGCGATACCTGGCTCCCCATGGCCCGCTGCTGGGAGTGCGGCGTCGCAGGGTGGGCGGCGGTGCTCCCCGAGGGCCTCGACGCGCTGCGCGCCAACGTCACCGAGATCGGACGCGCGTGGCTCTCACGCCGCCCCACCGCACGCTTCGTCATCCCCGGCGAGGCGCAGGGAGAGAAGCGCGAGCTCGCCCACGACGAGTTTCTCTGTCCGCGGTGCATGCGCCTGGGGACGACCTCGGCGTGCCCCTGCGGCTCGAGCGCCATCGCCGTGCGAGGCACGCGCCTCTCCGAGCACGATGTCACGCTCAAGCCACCGCGACGATGGCGCGAGCGCTGCGTGAACTGCAACGCCACGGGGTCGCTCACCGTCCTCGGCGCCCGCGGGCCGAGCCTCGGGAGCGTCGTGGTCACGCACCTCTTTCTGTCGCCCTACAACGACGACCGAAAGCTCCTCGCCTTCACCGACTCGGTGCAAGACGCCTCGCACCACGCGGCCTTCTTCGGCGCCCGCACATGGCGCTTCAGCATTCGCACCGCGATGCAGTCGGTGCTCGTCGCCACCGACGAAGACGTCTCTCTCTCGACGCTCTCTGAGCGGCTCGTCGCGCGGGCCTCCGAGGCGCCGACGCTGCGCGCGCGCATCGAGCAGTGGCTCCCGACGGACCTCGCGGATCTGCCCGAGACGCTGCGCTACCGCGACAAGCCCGACGACCGCGTACGGCAAGAGGCCCTCTGGGCCCGCATCGCCACGCGCCTCTCGTGGGAGGTCGCGCAGGAGTACGGCCTCGGCGCCCGCTCCCTCGGCCGCACGCTGGAGCGTACGGGATGCTCCACCGCGCACCCCGACGACGACGCGCTCCGCGAGGCAACCGCCGCGCTCGTCGAAGACATCCGCGCGCACAAGCTCCTGGGCCCCCGCTCCGACGAGGCGCAGACCGACGACGTGCGCCACCTCCTCGACGCCGCGCTCGACCGACTGCGCGTGCGCGGAGGGATCTTTCACCCGCTCCTCGACCGCTACGTCCACGACGGCGCCAACCGCTTTCTCCTCAGCAAGCGACGGCAGCCGCTCCTGTCTCCCTTCGCCCGCGGCGTGCGTCCGCCGAGCTTTCTGCAAGGGACCGTGCACGCCGACGGCTTCGAGAGCTTCGCGCCGCTCGGCAACCCGGAGCTGTCGTGGCACCGCGACCTCGTCGCGCGGATCTTCCGCGTGCCGTCGCGCCACGTCGACGCCGCGAAGCTCTACAAGCACGCGCTGACCCGCCTCGCGGCGCAGGGCGTCGTCGAGGAGCGCGAGAGCGACCGCGCTCCCGTGTGGGGCTTCACCATGGCGTCGCTGCGGGTGAGCGCCGACGTCGCCCTGGTGCGCTGCGAGCGGTGCCGCGAGACCACCTCGCTCGCGCGCTCCGTGGCCGAGCGCATGGCCGACCACGCGTGCCTGCGCTTCGGCTGCGACGGGACGCTCCGCGCCATTGCCCACCCCGAAGGACGCTACTACGCGAAGGTCTACCGCGGCGGACGCTCGCCGCGCATCCTGCCCGCGGAGCACACCGGCCTGCTCGACCGCGAGACGCGCGAGACGCTCGAAGACCGCTTCAAAGCGGGCACCGACCCGGGCGCGCCGAACCTCCTGGTCTGCACGCCCACGCTCGAGATGGGGATCGACGTCGGCGACCTCTCGGCGGTGATGACCTGCTCGGTGCCGCCCACGACGGCCAACCACGTGCAGCGCGTCGGTCGGGCGGGTCGGAGCACGGGCAACGCGCTCGCCGTGGGCATCGCTCTGAGCCGCGCGCACGACCAGTATTTCTTCGCAGACCCGAGAGAGATGATCGCGGGCGCCATCGAGCCGCCGGGGATGTTCCTCGACGCGCCCGAGGTGCTGTGGCGACAGTTCCTCGCGTTCATCCTCGATCGGTGGGCGCGCGACGCGACGACGCTGACGCGCATCCCCCGCGCGGCGTCGGAGGTGCTGGGGGCGTCGCGCGATCGCTTCCTCGGCGACCTCACGCGCTTCGACGACGCGCACCGCAGCGCGCTCGTCGATGATTTCATCGCGATGTTCTCGGCGCGGGTCTCGTCGAGGCCGCAGGTGAGCGACGAGAACGTCGCGTGGATCCGCGAGCGCGCCGCGAGGGTGCGTCCCACCGACGCGATCGTGGCGGCGTTCGACGGGCTCGAGGCCGAGATCCACGACCTCGAGAAGCTCCGCGACCGGATGCAGCAGCACGTGAGAGCCCTGGAGGCGAAGCCCGTCGAGAGCGACGCCCTCACGAACGAGCGCGACGACGCGGCGTCGGCCCTCGCGGTGGTGGTGCGCTCCCTCGTCGAGCTGCGAAAGAAGTACCCCCTCAACGTGCTCACCGACGCGGGGGTGCTGCCCAACTACGCGTTCCCCGAGCCCGGCGTCACGCTGCGCGCGATGATCGAGCAGGACCGCGACCCCGAGAGCCGCGGAAAGCCCGCTCCGACCGACGGCAAGAAGCGCCGCCCGGCGCGACGCTGGGAGGCGCGCGAGTACCTCCGCCCCGCGTCGAGCGCGCTGCGAGAGTTCGCGCCCTTCAACACGTTCTACGCCGAGGGGCGACACCTCCAGGTGACCGACATCGACCTCGGCTCGGTCGAGCGTCCGCTCGTGAGCCCGTGGCGCTTCTGCCCGCAGTGCGATCACGCCGAGCGCGCCACCGACGTCGCCGCCTCCGCGGTGTGTCCCCGCTGCGGCGCCCATGGGTGGGACGACGCCGGACAGCGCCACGAGCTCGTGGCCTTCCGCGTGGCGCGGTCGTTCACGCCGCAGCACGAGAGCCTCACCGTCGACGCCAGCGACGAGCGCGACGAGGAGAGCTACCGCGTCGCCGACCTCATCGACGTGCGCGAGCAGCACTGGGGCGGCGCGCGGGCCTCGACGTCGCCCCTCTTCGGCGTGGAGTTCCTCCACGACCTGGTGCTGCGAGAGATCAACTTCGGCCCCGACGCCGACCGCGATGAGACGGTCTCCGTGGCCGAGCGCGAGGTGCCCGCGAAGGGCTTCGTGGTGTGCCCCGAGTGCGGCCGCGTGCAGCGCAACCACGGAGCCACCGAGCAGGTCGACCACGCCGTCCACTGCGCGCGCCGCCGCGGCGCCTCGACGCGCAAAGAGATGCTCTCGGTCTGGCTCTCGCGCGAGGTGAAGTCCGAGGCCATCCGACTGCTCCTGCCCGCTTCCACAGTCGACGTCGATGTGGCTCGGAGCTCGTTCCGCGCGGCGCTGCTGTTGGGGCTGCGAAAGCGCTTCCACGGCCGCCCGATGCACCTGCTGGTGAAGGCCACGAGCGAGCCCGTCGCCGACCGCGGAGACGCGCGCCGCACCTTCCTCGTGCTCTACGACGCCGTGCCCGGAGGCACCGGGTATCTGCGTGAGCTGTGGCGCACCGACGGGCTTCAGCAGTGCGTTCGCATGGCCCTCGACGTGCTCGAACGCTGCCCCTGCCGGCTCGATCCCGAGCGCGACGGCTGCTACCGCTGCCTCCTCGGCCACCACACGTCGTTCGAGAAGGTGAAGCCCTCGCGCCGACGCGCGGTGGAACTCCTCCGCGACGCGCTCCTCGCGTGGCCGTTGATGGCCGTCGTCCCCACGCTCTCCGAGGTGAGCGTCGACACGCTCCTCGAGAGCGAGCTCGAGCGCCGCTTCGTCGCCGCGCTCCACGCCCACGTCGTCGCGAGCGGCGGCACCTGGAGCCCCGCGGTTCACCACGGCAAGGCCGAGTGCGCGCGCTTCACCCTCGGCGACGAGTCGTGGCTCCTGGAGCCCCAGGTCGACGTCGAGGTCTCGACGGGATCGTCCCCGAGGAGCCGCCCCGACTTCGTGCTCTGGAGCCAGCGAGACGGAGCCGACGACCTCGCGGTGTTCTGCGACGGGTACGAGTTCCACGCGCAGCCTGAGGCGCAGAAGGGACGCGTGCACGACGACCTCGACAAGCGCGCGGCGCTCGTCGCATCGGGCCAGTGGCGCGTGTGGTCGGTCACCTGGAGCGACCTCGACCAGTTCACGGGCGCCCCCTCGGAGCGCTGCCTCTCGGTCTTCGACGCGCTCCCCGACGCGACCTTCGACGCGCTCTCGAAGCGCCTCGGGTCGACGCTCCCGGTGGGGCTCCACCGCAACGACGCGATGCGCACGCTCGTGACCTGGCTCGCAGCGCCCGACGAGGCCTCGTGGACGGCCTACGCCGGCGCGCTGCTCCTCGCGACGATGATGGGCTCGCAGCGCCCCGCGCGCGCCTCCCTCGACGCGGCCGAAGCGTCTCTCTGGGAGAGCGCCTCGCACGGAGACGCACCGACGCTGGCGCTCGACCCCAACGGCCCCGAGCTCGGCGCTCTGCGCGCGTCGACACACTGGACGCTCCTCGCGCGAGTGCCCGTGACGGCGGTGCAGCAGCAACGCTGGGCCGAGCTCCGCGCGGTGCTGCGCCTCTACGATGAAGCACCTCGACGCGCGAGAGACGACTTCCGACCCTCATGGCGCGCGGTCCTCCTCGCGTGGAACCTCCTTCAGTTCCAGCGCGGCGTCGCGGTGCTCTCGTCCGAGCAGGACCGCGCGACGCAGCGTGACCTCGCGCGCGTCGCCGCCGCGGCGCCCGCCGTGGCACCCGCCGATGACGCGTGGGCGCAGGTCTTCGAACTCGTCGACGCGTCGTGTGAAGACCTCGCGCGCGCCCTCTGCGCTGCGGGCGTCAAGGCGCCCACCGTCGGCGACGACCTCACCCACAAGGGACGCGTCGTGGCGACCGCCGAGCTCTCGTGGCGCGAGGCGCGCGTGGCGGTGCTCATCGACGAGGCGAGCGTCGAGGGATGGACGCTCTTCGCACCCGCGACCGATGCGAAGATGATCGAGGCGGCGTTGACGGCGCGTTGAGCGCGCGGAGTGATGAACGATGGCGAAGCTGGCGATCTCGGAGACCTTCCTTCAGTCGTACTCGGCGCTCCCGAAGGCGCAGCAGAAGAAGGTGCGGGAGTTCATGGAGAAATTCCGCGCCGACCCGAAGCAGGCGAGCATTCACATGGAGCCCATCCACGCGACGCTCGACGACAAGGTCCGCACGGTGCGCATCGGCGACGACTGGCGCGCGGTCGTGATCGCCCCACCGAAGGGCGACGTGTTCGTGTGCGTGTGGGTCGATCACCACGACGAGGCGATGGCGTGGGCGAAGCGCAAGCGCTTCGAAGTGAACCCCTCGACGGGCGCGCTCCAGGTGGTCGAGGTCGACGAGTCGACGATTCCAGCCGCGCCGCCCGCACCGGCTGAAGACTCCGCCACGGTGCCCCCGGGAAGGCTCTTCTCAGGCCGTTCGCGCGACGAGCTCCTCTGCGCGGGCGTGCCGCTGGTGCTTCTGCCGGCGGTGTGGGGGCTTCGCACCGAGAGTGACCTCGACCAGCTCCACCCCCACCTGCCCGCGGAGGTGTCCGACGTGCTCTACGCGCTCGCCTCGGGCCTCAGCCTCGACGACGCCCTCGCGCTCGCGGGCAACAGCCGCCCCGCCACCGCCACGGCGACCCCCGCCATCGACACGACCGACATCGCCGCCGCGCTGGAGCGCCCCGACTCGCAGCGCCGCTTTCACATCGTCGAGAGCGAGCGCGAGCTCATCGACGTGCTCAACGCGCCGCTCGCGCGCTGGAGGATCTTTCTCCACCCGAGCCAGCGCACGCTCGTGACCCGCGAGGCCAACGGCCCCGTGCGCGTGCTCGGCGGCGCAGGGACGGGCAAGACCGTCGTCGCGATGCACCGCGCCCGTCACCTCGCGTCGAAGGTGTTCAACGCGCCCGGCGACCGCGTCCTCTTCACGACGTACACCAAGAACCTCGCGCGCGACATCCGTCGTCACCTCAAGGACCTCTGCGGCGACGAGATCGCGCGCATCGACGTCGACAACCTGCACCACTGGGCGACGGGCTTTCTCAACGCGCACGGCGCGAAGGCCACGATCGCGCGCGAACCCGCCCAGCGCGAGGCGTGGGACCAGGCGCTCGCGGGCGGCGGCGTAGGCGCCCTCCCGCGCAGCTTCTTCCGCGAGGAGTGGGAGCGCGTGGTGCAAGCGCAAGACATCACCTCGCGCGACGCCTACCTCAAGGCGCGCCGCGTGGGTCGCGGCACGGCCCTCTCGCGCGAGCAGCGCAACGCCGTCTGGAAGGTGCTCGCCCGCTACCGCGCCGCCCTCGACGCGAAATCGCTGATGGAGCACGCCGACGTGATCCGCGAGACGCGGCTCTACCTCGAGCGCAACCCGAGCGAGTCGCCCTACCGCGCCGTCATCGTCGACGAGACGCAGGACCTCCGTCAGGCCGATCTTCAGCTCCTGCGCGCGCTCGCGCCGCGCGGGCGCAACGACCTCTTTCTCGTGGGCGACGCGCACCAGCGCATCTACGGTCACGTCGCCAACCTCGGCGCGTGCGGCATCGAGACGCGCGGACGCTCGGTGCGCCTGAAGATCAACTACCGCACGACGAACCCGATCCGCGCGTGGGCGGTGGGCGTGCTCGGTGGAATGCGCCCCGACGACCTCGACGGCGGCGAGGACAACCTCGAAGGCTACCGCTCGCTGCGTGAGGGCCCGGCGCCGACGGTGTTGTGTTTTGCTCGCGAGTCCGAGGAGGCCCGCGCGGTGATCGACACGATCCGCGCGTGGCGCAAGCTCGGCGCCGACCGCGAGATCTGCCTGTGGCGCGCACCCGCGATCTGCTCGAGACGCGCTACCTGCCGATGCTCACGGCCGAGAAGATCCCCGCCGTGATGGTCGAGACCGACGCCGAGGCCGACCTCGTCGACGGCGTGCGCCTCGCGACGATGCACAGGGTGAAGGGCTTGGAGTTCCCGCGGATGCTGCTGGCGAGCGTGCAGGAGGGCGTGGTGCCGCTGCGGCTCGACGACAGCGCGCTGCCCGACGCGGCCGCGCGCGAGGACCACGTGCTTCAGGAGCGCCGGCTGCTCTTCGTGGCGGCGACGCGCGCCCGCGACGAGCTCGTGGTCACGGGGTACGGAGTGCCCTCTCCGCTCGTGCCGTGACCCTCGCCGAGACGCTGAGCAGGTCAGGAGCGTTCGACGGCGAAGCCCACGGCGCTCCGCGAAGCGCGAGACTCCGCGGCGATCTCGACGCAACGCTCCGCCACGCACGCCTCCACGGGGGAGCGCTCGCCGAAGACCGCGAGGCGGCGGGCGACGGCGGCGAAATCGCCGGGGCGAGGGGCCCACCCGAGAGAGCGAAGCCGTGAGCGCGGCGCGCCGCGCGTCGGTGAGCGGCGCGTCGAGCGAGGCTGCGACGCCCCGTTCGAAGAGCGCCGAGGCCTGCTCGGGGCGCAGGTTCCCGAAGGGGATCTTGAAGACGAAGCGGCGCCGCGAGGCCTCGTCGAGGTCGCCTACCAGGTTCGTCGTGCACGCCACCACGCCGCGGCAGCACTCGAGCCGCTGCCGAAACTCGTTCACCTGCGTCACCTCCACGAGCGCGACGCCCCCCGGCGGTCGCGCAGGAACGAATCGGCCTCGTCGAAGAGGAGCACCGCGCCCTCCTCCTCGGCCGCGCGGAAGGCCGCCGCGATGGCCTTCTCGGTCTCGCCGACCCACATGCTCCGCAGGTCCGAGACGCGGCGGTAGAGCACCTCGGGGCCCATGCGGTGTGCGAGGTACTTCACGAACTCGGACTTGCCCGTGCCGGGCGGGCCATGGAGACAGAGCATGACGCCGGGGCGCTCGCTGGGGCTCCACGACGCGAGGCGCGCCGCGAGGGCCTCGAGGTCGATCGGGGTGTTGAGCGTCTTGAGGGAGTACGACGCGGCGTCGAAATCGACGGTGCACGAGTGCTCTGGCCCGGACATCAGCCGCTCCATCGGCGCGAGTATGCGTGCAACGGTCAGAGTGAAATGGAGCATGCGTGTGAGGAGCGCGTTGTCCATCGCGGTGACACGGTAGTCGCCCGACCCGGGGTTCGCGGTGCATACGATCTGCCACCCCACGGGCAGCGCTCATGAGTAGAACCCGTGGTTTTGCAAGAGCTGCAAGAGCGCCCCGAACACGCGCTCATCGGGCACAGTTGAGGTCATCGAGTAGGAGGATCGCTACACCCTCCTCGCGCTGCACCCACTCGGGGGGCAAAAAGGCCGTGCGTCCCTTGCGTGCCTTGCCGCTGCCGGTGTCGACGCGGGTGGGGAGCCCGTGGAGGTCGCTGAGTTCCTCGATCTGCGCGGGCGCGACCTCGACGAAGCCCCACCCGCGGACGCCGGCCACCTCGCCCACGTGGGCGTCGGGAGCTCGCCGTACGTCGCCGCGTCGGCGCTGGCGTCGAAGACGTGACCGAGCGTCTCGACGAGGGCCGGAGCGTCGAGGGGCGCGCCGTAGGTTCCGCGAGCGTCTGAGTCGGTGTGCCGCGGCATGTGTCGTCGGCCCTTCATGATCGAAGACGCGGGAGATCGGTCCGGTCTAACATCGGCTTTGGGGTGACGGCGCGCGACGCCCTGCGATTGCCTTCTGCTCCACGACAGGTGTCATGTAGCCTCTGGGCGCTGCGTCTGGACGATGCGAGGTGCGACCTCGTCCGGCCCCGCAGCCAACAGATTCATCGAGGGAGAGTCTGCGCATGGGAGCGAACACGGTCGGAGAGATCATCGGCGGACTGCAGCAAGCGCTCGGTCTGCCGAACGACGAGTACGCGGCGCTCTACGGCGTCAGACCGGAGGAGGTGTCGCGGTGGTCCCGGGGCGAGGCGTCGCCGCCCGAGGAGGTCCTGTCGACGCTAGAGGGTGCGTCGTTGCCCCTCGACCTCATTCAGCGCGCCGTGAGCGAGCTGTCGACGGTGCGCTCGCTGGTCGACGCCGTCGACGTCGAGACGAAGCGGCTCCGCGAGCGCGGGCCGCTCGTTGCCGTGCTCCCGACGTGGGGGGATCGCGTGCGCGACGAGACCGAGCTGGAGATCATGAAGTACCAGGTGCTGCGCCAGCAGGCCTGGGGGCGCCTCGTGCGGGTGCTCGACGTAGACCACGAGGTCGAGTGTGTCTTTCGCATCGCGTGGGGCGAGGCGTCGTGGACGCGGCTCGACGTGTTCAGCCGTAACGCGCCGGTCATCAAGCAGCTCATGTCCGCGCGCGTGGGTGACACGGTCGAGTGCGCGCCGCCGGGAGGCGCGCGCACCTTCGAAGTACTCGAGGTCGCCCGCCTGCAGCGTCACACCGACGCGGCGCTCTCGGGGAAC
>JBPOHC010000105.1:0-4936 GCA_052035985.1 Myxococcota bacterium
TGGAGAATGACGCTGCTTCGAAAGGCCGCGACGGCGTACCCGGTGCCCCCGAGCATGATCGCGCCAGCCGCCAGAACCAGCGCCAGGAAGCGTCGGCCGATGGTCATGTGCGAAGTGGGAATCCGAATGGGCGCGCCCTGTCAAGCGCCTCGGGGTGAACGGGTCCGTGATTCGTCGCGCCGACGCCGCGCACGCTGCGTGTCACGAACATCATCGAGCTTCTCGCGACGGACGTGCGCGACCTCAACCACCGCGGCGGGGTGCGTCGGGGTGAGCGCTCCGTGCCCGGCGATCTTTGCGCCGGCTCACCAGTCGCGCGCGGGGCGAATGCACGCGGCCACGTCGCCGGGACGTCCGCAGCGTTCGAAGCGGCATCCGTCGGCGCTGACGATCACCTGACCGACGCGCCACAGCGGGTTGCCCGACGCATCGACGCCCGTGATCGAGGGCGTGCGCACGGGGCCGAGCGTGACGGGTTCGCTCTCGAACACCACCGCGCCCGCGCAGTAGACCCGCACCACGGCGGCGGTGCGCTGCGTGCCCACGGGGCGCGTGTTGTCGCCGAAGAAGTGAACGCCCACGTCGAAGCGCGTGCCCGCCGAGGCCGTGAGCACGTTGATGTTCTCGGGGCCAGGGAGCTGTGTGTTCTGGTCGGTGTCGAGCTGCGGGTTGTTGATCGCGCCCGCGGGAGGCCAGTCGAGCACGCCGTCGGCGCACACCGAGCCGGGCTCTGTGCACTTGCAGTTCTCCCAGTAGCAGTCGGTGTTTCCGGGGGCGAGGTCGTTCCAGTGGCCGCCCGAGCGCGCGGGGTCTGAGAGGTGAAGATCGAGGTCGAGGCCGCCGCCCTCGGCGTTGCAGGTGGCGCACGATCGATCGAGGTTCCAGACGAGCTCGACGCGCACGGCCTCGGTGCTCAGTGCGAAGCCTCGCGTGGTGCACGACGCCTCGCCGCCGCGGTCGTTGCGCGCGGTGAAGCGCCACGTCCAGCGCCCCGCGACGTCGAAGCCGAAGTCGGTGCTTCGCGACGCGGGAGACGTGAGCGAGGCCGTGCTCGTGACGGGTTGCTCGACGATCTCCCAGCGGGTCGCGAGCGTGAGGCCGAGCCGCGAGCGCGCCGTGGCGCTGAGCGTGGTCGTGGTGAAGGGGCGCGCGGTCACGTCGGGCGGGCACGTCACGATCACGTCGGGGTCGGCGTGCACGCGCGCGACGCAGGCCGCGGAGTGCCCCGCGGAGTCTCGCGCGGTGAGCTGCAATCGCCAGTCGCCGAGCGCGTCGAGCGAGAGCGTCGAGCGCGCGAGGTCCGTCGGTGACGGCGCGCTCCGGCTGGTCATCGGGCGCGAGACGACGGACCACGCGAGCGAGAGCGGAAGCCCGAGGCGCGATGTGGCGCTCGCGACGAGAGGCACCGTCGCGCCCTGATAGTCGCTCTGCTCGTTCGGACACAGGAGCTCGATCGCAGGCGTCGCCGACGCGCGCACCGCGCAGGTCGCGCTGTTCCCGAGCGGATCGCGCGCGGTGAAGCGCATGAGCCAGTCGCCCCCGGTGTCGAACGCGAAGCGCGCGGTGGCGCTGTTCGAGGGTGTGGGCATCGAGGTCGAACCCGCGGGCGCGCGATCGACCGTCCACGCGACGGTGAGCGGGAGTCCGACCGACGACGAGGCCAACGCGGTGAGGGTGGCGGTGGTTCCTTCGGTGGCGTCGATGGGGGCGGGGCACACGACGTCGACGCGCGCTTCGACGTCGGGGCGACGGTCTTCGACGAGGTCGCGCGGCGTGTCGGTCGAGACGTCAACCGTGAGGTCCGTCGAGACGTCGACGTTGCGGTCCATCGAGACATCAACGCGCGGGGGCGCATCGAGGCCCGCATCGATGGCGACGGGGTCGCGCAGGGCCGAACGCGCACCGCAGGCCATCAGAGCGCAGACGAAGAACACGCCGAGGCGTGCGCGCGCGAATCCCTTCATGGCCGCAGAGGTTCGCACCCCGACGCTCCGTGGGGAAATGTCTTTCGGGCCTCTCTCTGGCGCCGCGCTCCCGTCGCGGAGACCGAACGCTCGGAGTGAAGCATTGGAACAGCCTCCCTCGCCGCCCCGACCCGTCGTACCAGCGCACGGCCGAGCGGGTCGGATACAACAACGGCAAGAGCGTGCAGGATCTCCCTCGGATCTACCTCCTGCTCAAGCCCCTCGCTTGATTCAAGCGCGCGCCGCACGCGCCGAGCGCGACGACAAACGAGAAGGGGACGAGCACGGAGCGCTTCGAGAGAACTGACATCGAGATGACCTCCGAGGGCGCTCTTCAGCAGGCTCCGAGCCGCGCGTGAAGAGCCTGAAAAAGCTATTTCGTGCTCATCGGAGATTCCAATCCCCGCGCGCCGACCAGAGTCGGTGATCGCGCTCGGAGCGCCGCGCCATCGACGCGATTGCGTCGCCGCCATCGCCCTCGGGTATCGTCTTCGAATGACGAAACGGACCTCGCCCGGAGGGCCTCGCAGCTCGCTCTCGCAGCTCCGCCACCTTCAGGACCCGTACCCCTGGATGCTGTCGTTCATGCGGGAGTACAGCGACCCGGCCACGGTGCCCATCCTCGGCCAGCAGCCCATCGTGCTCACCTGGAGCCCCGAGGGCGCGCGAGAGGTCTTCACGGCCGACCCCGACACGTTCACCTCGGGCGTCAACGACGCGCTCGGGGCCATCGTCGGCGACGCGTCGATCTTCATGCTCTCGGGCGCGAAGCACCGGCGCGCGCGCAAGCTCCTCGCCCCGCCCTTTCACGGCGACCGCGTCCGCGCGTGGGGCGCGCTCATGCGCGACGCGGCCCTGCGCCACACGCGCGCGTGGACGTCGGGCAGCGCCGTGACGATCGTACCGACGACGCAGGCCATCACCCTCGACGTGATCATCGAGTCGGTCTTCGGCGTGCGCGACCCGGCGCAGGTGCGCACGCTCCATGACGACATCGTGTCGCTCGTCGCGGCCTTCAATCCCCTCATCGCGAGCTTCAAGCTCTTTCAGCGGGAGTTCGGCGGCTTCGGCCCCTGGGCCCGCTTTCAGCGCGTCGCGCGGGCGGTGCAGGGCACCCTCACGGCGCTCATCGCGTCGAAGCGCGCGACGCCCGGCGACGACATCGCGAGCCTGCTCCTCGCGGTTCGCGACGAGGACGGCGACGCGCTCTCGGAGCAGGAGGTGACCGGGCAGCTCCTCAGCTTCGTGATCGCGGGGCACGAGACCACGGCGACCACGCTCGCCTGGGCCCTCTACGCGCTGCACCGCGAGCCCGACGCGCTCACGAAGCTGCGCGCCGAGCTCGACGCCCTCGGCCCCTCGCCCGACCTCGACGCGCTCGCGAAGGCTCCCTACCTCGACGCGGTCTGCATGGAGACCCTGCGCCTCTACCCGCCCGTCCCGATGGTCACGCGCAGGCTCGCGCGTCCGCTCACGCTGCGGGGCTACGAGATCCCCGAGGGCAGCGTCGTCGGCGTCGGGATGTACATGGCCCACCACCTCCCCGCGCTCTTCGCCGAGCCCGAGCGGTTCAGACCCGAGCGCTTCCTCGAGCGCACCTGGTCGCCCTTCGAGTTCATGCCCTTCGGCGGCGGCGCGCGACGCTGCCTCGGCGCCGCCTTCGCGACCTGGGAGATGAAGGTCGTCCTCGCCACGCTCCTCGCCACCACGCGCTTCACGCTGGCCGAGCCGAAGCCCGTGGGACGCTCCTTTCGCATCGGCACCTTCGGCCCCTCGACGGGCGTCCGCGTGATCGTCGAGCGCAACGAGCGGCGCTGACCCCGAGCGCATCGACGACTGGTGACCTCGATCAGAGAATCGCGATCTCGTCGCCGATCTCGGCGAGCTGACCTGCCTCCGCTTTCGGGGACGTGCTCGTCGCGGCCATGATCGGGCCGCGCTCACGGCCGCGCGGACAAAGGGATTCGCGCCACGCGCCTCGCTACCACGGGATCAGCCGTCGAAACCCGTGCGCGAGCACCACGGGATAGAGCGCGAGGTTGCGCGCCATCGCGACGAGCGGGCTGTAGCGCGCGGTGAGGCCGCGCCTTGCCGCGAGGTCATCCGCGAGGGCGCGCAGGTGCGTCGGACCGAAAGGGCCGTCGTGGATCGCTTGGACGAGCGGCGTCGGGATCCACGACGCACCGTGCCGCGCGCCGCACCACGCGCCCACGATGGCGCCGATGGAGTCGGTGTCGCCGCCCGCCGCAACGACCTCCTGCACGGCGCGCAGCGGCTCGTCGCCCCAACGCGCGAACGCGTAGCTCGCGAAGCCCAGCGTGTGAACCACGAAGCCCGTGGTGCCGAGCGCCGCGGCGGCCTCGCTCGCCTCGACGCCCTTCTCGGCGAGCGTGACGCCGCGCGTGATCGCCTCGCGCAGCGACCCGTCGTCGACGACCGAGAGCGCGCGGACGCAGACCTCGTGCGGGGTGCCCTGCTCGGCCTGCGCGGCGACCTCGGCGACGTAGCGCGCGCCTTCGAAACCCCGCGCGTCGACGTGGGTGACCTGCGCGATCGCGTCGCTCCACGCCCGTCGCGCGGTGGGATCATCGAAGAACACGCCGATCACGGCGGCACGCATCGCGGCGCCGTTGCCCGCGGAGCGCACGCCCGAGCGCGAGAGCCCGAGCGCGATGCGAGCGCAGGCGCGCAGCGTCGCCAGTCCGATGCCCCACGGCAGCCGGAGGAACCACCCGAGCAACGACCATCGAAACGCGCGCACGCACTTCGAGAGGTCGTCGGGGTGACGCGCGAGCGACTGCGCGACGAGGGCGCTCTGCTCGGTGTCGTCAGAGACGAAGCCGACGCGTCCGAGGAGGTGGTAGCGGTCCACGCGTCCGAAGCGGCGCGCGATGGTCTTCGCAGACATGCCCTCGGTGGTGAGCCCGAGGGCGTCGCCGAAGGCCGTCCCGAGGAGCACACCTTCGATGCGG
>JBPOHC010000083.1:0-32781 GCA_052035985.1 Myxococcota bacterium
CCATCGCCTGCGAGATGAGCTGGCCGATGGTCTCGTCGCCGTTGGCCGAGATCGTGCCGACCTGGGTGATCTCCTTGGGGTCCTGCGTGAGGCGGGCCTTGGTCTTGAGGTCGGCCACGATGGCCTCGACGGCCTTGTCGATGCCGCGCTTGATCTCCATCGGGTTGTGGCCCGCCGCGACGAGCTTCGAGCCCTCGCGGAAGATCGACTGCGCCAGCACGGTCGCCGTCGTGGTGCCGTCGCCCGCGGTGTCCGAGGTCTTCGACGCGACCTCGCGCACCATCTGCGCGCCCATGTTCTCGAACTTGTTCTCGAGCTCGATCTCCTTGGCGACGGTGACGCCGTCCTTGGTGACCACGGGCGAGCCGAACGACTTCTCGATCACCACGTTGCGGCCCTTGGGGCCGAGGGTGACCTTCACCGCGTTGGCGAGGGCGTCGACGCCGTGAAGCACGAGCTTGCGGGCGGTCTCCTGATAGACGATTTCCTTGGCTGCCATCTGCGTATCTCCTTTGAGATTTGTCTGTGTTCGAAGGGGTTCTGAGAGAAGCGATCAGCGCTCGATGATGCCGAGGATGTCTTCCTCGCGGATGATCAGGTGCTCGGTGTCCTCGACCTTGACCTCGGTGCCCGAGTACTTGCCGAAGAGGATCTTGTCGCCGACCTTCACCTCGAGCGCGATGAGCTTGCCGTCCTTGTCGTGCTTGCCGTTGCCGACGGCGACGACCTCGCCCTCGATGGGCTTCTCCTTGGCGCTGTCGGGGATGATGATCCCGCCCTTGGTGCGCTGCTCCGCCTCGAGGCGGCGAACGAGGATGCGGTCGTGCAGGGGACGAATCTTCATGGCTGACTCCACTCCGTGTGCGTTGCGGCGGTGTTGCGCCGCGCGGTTGTGAGACGACTGATCGAGACGAAGACCTCTGGCGCTCGCGGCCGGTCGCTGCGCCGCGTTGAACGCAGCGAGCGAAGAGCCGCACGTCGGACCTCACGGAGCGCTGAGAAACCCCGCGCCGCGGTCGAGGGGATGCGATCCGCGCATGCGGCGACACCCCACACCGACGACCCACGTCGCGCGATTTCTGGCACTCCCTCAGGCCAACTGCCAGGAGCGGCGCGGAAGATAAACTCCGAGGCGGGGGTGTCAAGGCCCCCTCGGAGAAGGGACACGCATTTCCCGAACCGAAGGGGTTTCAACGACTTGGCACTCTCGATGTAGGTCTGCCAGAGGCGCTTTGGTGCGCCCGATCGCGGCCTCGCAGCGGGCGCCGATGGCCGCCCCCTCGCGCGCGCAGAAACGTGTCTGCGAGGCGCTCTCTGGGTAGCTTCGAGAGACTGAACACGCCGCGCGAGGCGCTCTCCGCAGCGCTTCACCCTCGATCGCGGCGAGGAGCGAGGCGATGACGATCGAGACGTGCGCAGACCTGGGAGACTACTTCAGCTCGGTGCTCCGGGCGGCGATGCGTCGGCAGCGCGTGAGCGCGGCGCCCGAGACCGCGGACTACGTCGCCGGGGTGATGGTCACCTACGCGGCGCGTCCGGCGGCGGAGTTCCTCGACAAGCCCATCGTGATGATCCTCGAAGACGCCCTCGCGAAGCCCGAGGGAGCGCGGTGCCTCGCGCTTCAGGGCGTGGGCGACGGGGCGCTCTACCTCTCGGGGCTCTTCGGCGAGCACGTGGAGCGGGCTCAGGGGTCGACGAGCTTCTACGTCCAGGCGGGGAGCTTCGCGTATCGCGAGGCCGCGGCGCTGGCCCGCGGCGAAGAGGGATCGGAACCCGTCGCGCTCGTGGAGCTCGGGGCGCAGTTCCCGCGCTTTGTCGATGTGCTCGCGGAGGTCGCCGAGTCGCAGGCCCTCGGCTCGGTCACGCGATCGATCGTGCAGCTCTATGACCGCTGGAAGAACGCAGACAGTCAGCGCGCCGTCGAGGAGATGGCGCGACGCGGAGCGTTTCCGACGAAGGGCGGCGTGTCGTGAGGGCGCGACGCGGCGGTCGCACGAGGAATCAGCCGAAGCGGCGCTTCTGATCGATGATGTACTCCTCGACGGCGTCGCGCGAGGGTCGGCTGAAGTGCACCTTCCCCGCGGCGATCTCGCGGAGCGAGAGCACCGAGGGCTTGTTGCGGTACTTGTGCGCGTCGATCTGGAGCCGCGCGCCCTTCATGAGCTGACGCGTGCGCGTCGCTGCGAGGATCACGAGCGCGAAACGGTTCTCTTCCTGATCGAGGCAGTCTTCGACGGTGACGCGGGCCATGGTCGTGAGTCTCCTGAAGGGGGCCGCGGACCGTATCGTTCTTCGCGTCGCGCCGCAAGCGCGCCGCGCTTCAGCCCGCGTGCGCGGGGAAGTCGATGGTGAACGTCGTCCCCACGCCGACCGTGCTCTCGATCTGGAGCGCGGCCCTGTGCTGCTCGAGGATGCTGCGCACGATGGAGAGCCCGAGGCCCGTCCCCTGACCGTTGCCCTTCGTGGTGTAGAAGGGCTCGAACACGCGGGCGAGGTCCTTCTGCGCGATCCCGTGGCCGTTGTCGCGCACCGTCGCGCGCACCACGCCCGCCTCCGGTGAGAGCACGTCGACCTCGATGCGACCCGAGCCCTGCGGCGTCGCGTGGCACGCGTTGGTCACCAGGTTCACGAAGACCTGAGAGAGCTCGCCGCGGAGGCCGTACACGGGGGGCGTGTCGGGCGCGACGCGGAGCTCCAGCGTGGCGCCGCGATCGCGGAGCACGTGCTCGCAGAACTGCCACGCCTGCGTCGCCACGTCGCCGAGCGACAACGCCGCGGGCTGCTCCGTGGCCGACGGCGTGTAGGCGAGGAGCCGACGAACCAGCGAGCGGATGCGCTCGGCCGCCTCGGTGATCCTCGCGGCGCGCGTCGTGTCGCGCGAGTCGCCCGTCGGCGTCGAGCGACCGAGCTGCTCGGAGTACGCGAGGATCGCCGTGAGCGGGTTGTTGATCTCGTGCACGACGCTCGCCGCGAGGCGCCCCACCGACGCGAGCTTGTCGGCGCGCGCGAACTGCTCCTCACGGAGCCGCTGATCGGTGACGTCGCGGCCGATCACGATGGCGCCGAGCACCATGCCCGACGCGTCGCGAACGGGGCTGAACGAGAGCGCCATGAGGCGGTTCTCCTCGCCGCCGATGGGCGTGAAGGCCACCTCGATGTGCGACGCCTGACCGCGCAGCGCGGACCAGAAGCTCCCGCCCATGCGCCGGCGATCGGAGGGCTCGATGAGGTCGATGAACGTGCGCCCCGCGAGGCGATCGGGGGGCACCGCGAGCGCCTCGGCCATCGCCGCGTTGCCGGTGCGAACCGTGCCCGTGCGGTCGAGCAGCGCGATGAGCTCGCGCGTGCCGTCGAAGAGGGCCCTGAGCTCGTTGCCGAAGCCCACCGTGGCGACGGGCGTCAGGGGAATCATCCTGCGAGGTTGCTCCGCGCCGCGGCCGCGACGCTGACGTCCCACGGTGAGCAGCGCCGAGAGCTGTCGGGCGAAGAGCGTGGCCACCGCGAGGTCGCGCGACACCTCGGCCTCGGCGCCGCGCGCGGCGGGCGACGGATGCTCCACGGAGATCGCGCCGAGGAGGTCGCCGTGAACCTCCAGCGGGAGATCGAAGCCGTGAGACGTGCCTTCGAGGACGCACTTGCGTCCCTCGGGCTGCATTCGAAGAACGAGGTCTGCGCCGCCGACGAAGCCCGCGCTCGATCGGGCGATCTCGACCGCGCGCGTGCCGGGGTTGACCACGCGGATCGCGACGGCGCGGCCGGGAAGCGCTTCGAGGAGGCCCTCGAGATGCGCGGTCGCGATGCCGCCGTCGGTGGGCGCCTCGGCCGCCTTCACGAGGGCGCGAGAGAGGCACACGAGGACTCGCTCACTGATCGGGGTCGCGGTCATATCCACGGGGGGGGGCGGCGGCGGGCTCGCGGTGACGCGGGTCCCCGAGACGCGCTCCCGTCGCGCGGAGACGACCGCGGACTCATCCGACAGGTCGCGCGAGACGGGTGCCTGAGGCGCCGCGGGGCTTTCGCGAGTGGTCATTTCATTCCTCCGGGGGGGGCGAGTCCGACTCGGTCGCGCGGTCGAGGTCGAGGATGCTCGTCCCACCCACGTACTGCTTGGTCTCGTAGCGCGCGATCTTGCCGATCTTGCGAACGATCTCGGCCATGCGCTCAGACTCGCGGAGGATCACCGCCGCGCCGCGCCCGATGGCCGAGTCGGCCTCGGCCTTGCGCTGGAGCAGCTCCGCGTACCCCTGGATCGCCGTGAGGGGCTGGTTGAGCTCGTGCGCCGCTGCGCCCGCGAGCTCCGCCGCGATGACCTGCTTCTCGCTGAGCGCGACGCGGTGTTGAAACTGCGCGAGCCGCTCCTCGAGCTGGATGCGCTCCCGGATGTCCGAGAACATCCCCACCGTCGCGACGGCGACGCCGTTCTCCGAGACGAGCGCCGCGGAGAGGAGCACCGGGATGCGCTCTCCGGTGCGCGAGAGAACCTCGGCCCTGAGGCTCGCGAGGCGGCCCTCGGGCGCCGTTCGAAGGCGCCGCATGATCTCCCGCGCGGCGCCCGGCGGATAGAGCATCTCGGCAGAGCCTGCGCCCACGACCTGCTCGCGCGAGTACCCGAGGATGCGCTCGGCGGCGGAGTTGAAGAGCAGGATCGTCCCGTCGAAGCGCGCCGCGATGATCGCGTCGGGGGAGCTCTCGATGAGCGACGAGAGGAACTCCTTCGTGCGCGAGAGCTCGCTGGCGGTCGCGCGCTCCTCGGTCACGTCGCGAAGGGTGATGAGCACCGCGTGGTCTTCGCGGAGCAGCGCCGACGTGGCGATGGAGGCCACGCGGTGGGTCCCGTCTCCGCGCACGATCCCCAGGTCGACGCCGCCGGGGAACTCCCCGCTTCGAAAGCCCTCACGGAGCGCTTCGAAGCGGGCCTTGTCGCCCTCGTCGAGCGCTCGGAGCATCCCGACCTCTCGCAGCTCGGGCTCGGCGCGGCCCACGATCTCGCACGCCTTCGGGTTGGCGAAGAGCACGTTCCCGTCGTGGTCGATCACGACCATCCCGTCGGCCGACGACTGAAAGAGGTCGGCGTAGCGCTCGAGCAGACGGACGCGCCGCTTGGCCTCGACGTGCGCAGACGAGACCGCGAGGCTCTCCTCCCTCAGCTTCTGCACCACCCGCGCGTTGCGGAGCGCGACGGCCGTCGCGTTGGCGACGACCTGGCAGAACGAGACCTCGCGCTCATCGAGGCTCCCACGCGCCTCCGACGCGCGGAGAAAGAGCACCCCCACCACGCTCTCTTCCGACCCGATGGGCACGAGCGTGAGCATCGGGAAGCGCGTGCTCGACACGTGCGCGCGCACCTCCCAGAACATCGGGTGCGACGTCGCGTCGTCGATGGTGAGCGGCCGTCGCGTCTGGAGCACCCGCTGGATCTCAGGGTATCGCTCGAGGTCGATGGGCAGGTCGCGCACCCTCGCGTCGTCGCTCGCGACGAGCACGTAGCCCACGTCGCCGGCCTCCCGCGCGACCACGATCGAGCAGCGCTCGACGCGCATGGCCTCGGCGATGCGCCGCACCACGGTCGCGAGGATCTCCCTGAAATCAAGGCTCGACGTGAGCGCCTGGGTGAGCTCCACGAGCACGCGCGCGTCCTGCTCCTTGCGCGCGAGCTCCCGCAGCGACGCGCGGAGCTTGATCTGGCTGCGGATGCGCGCGATGAGCTCGGCGTCGCGGATGGGCTTCCGCACGAAGTCGTCAGCGCCCGCGGCGAAGGCTCGCTCGGTCTCGTCGCCTTCGCCCGCCGCGGTGACCACGATCACGGGCACGTCGATCGTCTCGGGCGCGGCGCGCAGCCTCCGGAGCACGTCGAGCCCGCCCGACGGCGGCAGCACGAGGTCGAGGAGGATCAGCGAGGGCGGCGTGGCGATCGCCCGCTCGACGCCCTCGTCGCCGTTCGAGGCGCTCTCAACGGGAAAGCCCCCGCGTCGCAGGGATTCTTGAAGGGCGAATCGAGCGACCGCGTCGTCATCGACCACCAGGATCAGCGGCGCAGTGGGGCGCATCGTCCGAGGTCAACATATCCCGATCGAGCGAGGCGTCGCAATCACCGCTCGCGCGAGGCGGCTATCTCGACGGCAGCTGCTCGCGCGCCGACCACCACACCGCGAGCGCCGCGGCGTGTACGACGCGAACCGGAACGCCCGCGCGCTGGGCGAGATCGCGACAGACATCGAACTCGGGTTGAGCCATGGGCGCGACCCCGTCGCCCTCGGCCACCTTCACCGGAATCAATCCGAACCGGGTCTCGACGGAGTCCGTGCGTCGGGGCCGCTCCGTTCGATCGACCGCGCGCCACCTGAGCCCGAGCGCGCTGCTCTGCTCCAGCAAGACGCGCCCGACCCGCTCTCGATCGGTCGCGTGCGCGAGGGCCGAGATCATGACGCCGGGTCGCCCCTTCTTCATGCCGATGGGCGAGGTCCACGCGTCGAGGGCGCCCTCTCGAAGCAGGCTCTCGGTGACGTGGGCCGCGAGCTGCCCCGACGCGTCGTCGATGTTCGACTCGATCACCACGTGCGTGCCCTGATCTCGCCGCCCTTCGTCCGTTAGCGGATCGCCGAGCACCACGCGGAGCAGGTTCGGGCGCGACGGAAACGACCTCGTCCCGGCGCCGAAGCCCGTCGCGATGGGGCGCATCGAGGGCCACGTCGTCCACGCTCGCGCGTTGGCCTTCGCGAGGCTCGCGCCGGTGGGCGTGACGAGCTCTCCCTCGACGTCGGCGCTGATCGTCGGAGCGCCGGTGAGAATCTCGACGACGGCAGGCGCGGGCACCGGCAGCACCCCGTGGGCCGCGCGCACGAAGCCGCGACCCATCGGCAGTGGGGAGCAGGTCACCCGCGCGCCGAGCCACTCCAGCGCGGCGCTCGCGGCCACGACGTCAACGATGGCGTCGACGGCCCCCACCTCGTGAAAGTGCACGTCGTCGATGGGCATCCGGTGGACCCGGGCCTCGGCGCCCGCGAGCGCTGCGAAGGCCGCGAGCGCGCGCGTACGAACGCCGTCCACGAGGGGCGCCGCCTCGAGGATCGCGCGGACGTCTCGGTACCTCCGGTCGGGCTGTGAGCCCTCGAGCGTGACGACGAATCGCGTCGCGACGATCCCGCTCTGCACGCGCGTGGTGACCTCGGTGCGATACCCGCCGAGGCCCAGCGAGGAGAGCGCCCGGTCGATGGCCTCGCGCGGGACCCCGAGGTCGAGGAGCGCGGCGACGAGCATGTCACCCGCGATGCCGCTGAAGCAGTCGAGGTGGAGAACCTTCCCGAGGCCGCTACCGTGCGCGAGCGTGGTCCGCTCCATGACATTCGCGTCGTGGTCTTCGGAGGGGTGGGCTCGCTCTGCACGGTGCGCCGGACCGTGGTCATGGTCGTGGCCGTGGTCGTGGCCGTGGTCGTGGTCGTGGGGATCGGTCACTGATTCGCTCGCGCTCGGAAGGGGATGCCGTGGCGCGTATCCGCGCGGACCGTGAATGTCAACGAGTGACGAATCGGTGAGCGGTGGCCGGGTGAATGCTGGCACGACGGTTGCGCATCGGAAGGTGATCGAAGATCGAACTCAAAACGCCGCGGTCCTCCACTCTGATGGAACTCATGGCGGCCAGGGATTCAGGGCGCTATGCTACGTGCTTGCAGGTTGGAGAGTGTGTGGCGGTTGCGAGTCAGCGACCGTTTCGGTCCGCAGAGCATCTCCCAGGAAAACCATAAACAGGGACGTTGGCTGTCGACTCCCACGGTGGGTGCGTCGTGAAGGTGGTTCATCAGGAACTCGCCGAACTCATGGACGATTCGGGCGCGCCGCTCCCGGGTCGCCTCAACGCTCGACCGCGCGCGGGAGGCCCCGTTCGGATCACTCCACTCACGGGTGTGCTGGTCACCGACGCGACGGGGGCCCTCGTCGTACGTAGGGTTCGCGTGCGGGTGACGAGCGGACCCGATAGAGGTCGCGAGGCTCTCCTCGAAGCGGGCACCCTCCTCGTCGGGACACACACCGACAACGACCTCATCCTCCGCGACCCTCACGTCAGCAAATATCACCTCGAGATCGCGCTCGTCGCCGGCGGGATTCGCGTCCGCGACCTCGGCAGCGACTCGGGGACCTTCGTCGGCGCGAGCAAGCTGAACCTCGGCGTCGTCCCCGTGGGGACGGAGCTCGGCATCGGACGCAGCACCCTCCAGCTCCTCACGGGCGACATGGTCGTGCAGGTCGCGCCGAGCGATCGCAACTCCTTCGGCCCGGTGCTCGGGCAGTCGCTCCCGATGCGCCAGCTCTTCGCGCTCCTCGAGCGGCTCGCGCCGTCCGACGCGCCGATCCTCCTCGAGGGCGAGGCGGGCACGGGGCGCACCCTCCTCGCGAAGGCCATTCACGCGAGCTCTCGCTTCGCGGCCTCTCCCGTCGCGGTGATCGACTTCAGGCTCCCGCCCTCAGAGCGTCCGACGGTCACTTCCGTGGGTCAGCGCAGCGACACCTTCACGCTTCTTCTGGAGCGCGTCGACGAGGCGACCCCCTCCGAGGCTGCGGCGCTTCTCACGCTCTACGAGCGTCGCGAGGAGGGGGTGCTCGACGCCCGAATCATCGCGACGGCGTCGACCGATCTTCGTCAGGCGGCGGCCGAGGGCCGGTTCCGAAAGGAGCTGATCGCCCACGTCGCCGCGGTCCGGGTGCAGGTTCCTCCGCTGCGGGCGCGGATCGAAGACATCCCGATGCTCGTTCGCCAGTTCGCGAGAGAGATCTGCGGCGCGGAGCCCGTCTTCCGCCCCGGCGACCTCGATCGCGTCGTCGCTCGCGAGTATCCCGGCAACGTGCGCGAGCTCCGCCAGCTCGTGGCGCGCGCGCTCCAGACCGATTCGCCCGCGCCGGTGCTCCCGCAGAAGGGCGTCGCTCGCGCGAGGGCCGCGCTCGTGATGCCCCTCAACGCACGGCCCAAGCCTCCCGACCCCACGATCGCTCGCGATCGCCTGGTCGACTTCTTCGAGCGCGACTGGATCGTCAACGCCTTTACGCGCCTCAGCGGGAACCTCACCGACCTCTCTCGCGAGACGGGCGTCGCGCGCAAGGACCTCGTCCGAAAGCTCCGCGCCTGGGGCGTCACGGTCAGCGAGCGCTGATCACCCGATGAAGTGATCCCACCCGCGTCCCTCGATGGCGCGGCGAATCCCCCCCGCGCTCACGAAGACCCCCGCCCCTTCGATCACCTCTCCGATGACGACCCACGCGCCGCCGAACCGCGCTCGGGGACCCGTCGCGAGCACCTCATAGTCTTCTCCGCCCTCGATGGCTGAGGTGTCCGCGTCGAGGCCGAGCTTCGCTGCGGCCGCGCGTTGGCCTCCGAGCATCGGGATCATCTCCGGGAAGAGCACCAGCCCACATCGCGAAGCGCTCGCGAGGTGCCCGGCGTCCTGCGCGAGGCCGTCGGAAATATCGATGGCGGCGGTGGCGTTCAGGGCGACCTCACGCGCGACGTCGACGCGCGCTCGCGGCGCCCTCCAACGCTCGATGAAGGGCGCGAACCCCGGATCGTCGCCGAGACCCGAGAGGAGCGCGCGAAGCCCGATCGCCGCGGCGCCGATGGGGCCAGAGACCGCGATGACGTCACCGGGACGCGCGCCGCTGCGCGCGGTGGGTGCGCCGAGGCATCGACCGAGGGCCGTGGTCGTCAGCGAGAGCGTCGCGGACGACGCGAGATTTCCTCCAACGATGCGGGTCGAGAGGCGGTCCGCCGCGCGGCGCGCGCCGAGGAGCAGCGCTTCGAAGTCGTCGTCCGAGAGGCCTCGCGGCAGCGTCCACGCGAGGAGCAGGCCGCAGCCGCGGCCGTTGAGGTCGCCGCCCATCGCCGCGACGTCGCTCGCGGCGGCCTCGATCGCGCGGCTCGAGGCGTCTTCGAGCGAGAGGAGGTCTCTGCGAAAATGAACGCCCTCCACGGCCGCGTCGACGGTCGCGATCACGGGCCCGACGGGGTGGAGGATCGCGGCGTCGTCGCCGATGCCGACGTCGGGGGCGGGTGGTTCGCCGAAGATCGCGCGGAGGCGCTCGATGCGTTCGAATTCGCCGTGGGACATGTGAATCCGGCTCGGAGAAAGGGGCGGCGCGCACGATACACTCGCGCCACGCGATGACGAAGCTCCCTCTCCACGACGCGCAAGAGCGCTTCTTCCTGCGGTACCTCAGCGCGGTCCGAGCCGCGACGGGGACGCTCCCCCTCTCGGAAGATGACACCGAGCGACCGTCTCCGTGCTTCGTCGGCGTCGCCGATGAGCGAGGGCTCCGCCCGTGGAGGCCGCTTCGAAGGACCCGCGCTGCGGGTGAGTTCTCCTCGCTGGAGCGAGGCCTCGGGGGGGCGCTTCACCCCGACGCGCGCGCGTGGTTCGAACGCTGGTGCAGCCTCCCGGTCGAGGGGCTCTGCGGGGAGGAGACGGTCGTTCTCGGCTTCGCCGCCAGCGACGACGAGCTCGCGGCGCTGCTCGACGCCGCTTCGAAGAGCCTCGCGCGGCACGGTGAGCCGGGTGAGCTCTCGGTGCCCGTCGCCGTGCTCCACGACGGTCGCCGCGTGCGCGTGGGCAACGCGAGCGGGCGCGTCTGGATGCTCGACGCCGACGGGGATGAGCGCGTCGTCGCGAGCTCACTCACGGAGTTCATCGACGCGATCGAGCCGTTGCCGCTTTGAAGGTGAACGCTACGACGAGCTGAGGCGGCGCCAGGGGATGAGCGCGACGATCAACGCCTCGCCGAAGATCACCACTGGCGATGTGAGCGCGCGGAACCCGGTCACGCGCGACGCGATGATCGTGAGCAGCAGGGCGCCCGCGAAGGCGCCGAGGGGGAGCATCACGTTGAGCCTCGGGCGCTCCTCGCGAGGAGGGGGCGTCAAGGCCTGCATCGCAGCGCCGAGGACGCGGTCGATGCCCTGCTGCGCGCGCGGCTGGAGCGTCGGGTCAGAGAGCGACTCGCGATAGCGCTTCGCCGCGTCGGGGAGGCGCTCCAGCGAGGCGGCGAGCGCCACGAAGCGCTTGTGTTGAACCTCGTTCTCCCAGTCAGAGAGGAGGGTCTGCCACGAGGTGTCGAGGGGGTCTCCGCGCGTCGAGGTGCTCACGTCGGCTGGAGATTGTGCGCAGGGTCGCGGCGAGGATCAACCACCCCCGCGCGACGCCGCGCGAAGGGAGGTGCTACTGGGCCGAGACCGAGGCCGACGCAGAGACCTGCACCGACACGTCGACGGACACGCGGACGCTCGACATCGCCTGCGCCGCGATCGCGCCCGCGGACACCGCGCACGTCGCCGCAGCGGCGCCCGCCGCGCCGATCGCGTTGGGGAGCTCGCCCGCCGCGCGCGTGAGCTCCGCGCCGGACTGCGCGACGCGCTCGAGCCTCACGCGCAGCCCCATCACGTTCACGTAGCCCCCCGCGAGCGCCGCCTGCACGCGCTGGATTCGCGCGCCGAGGTCCGACGCCACGTCGCCGGTCACCTGGAGCGCGGCCGAGCCGGGCGTGCACGTCGCCTGCGCGTCGAGGCGAGCGTCGCAGGCCGCGCGGCAGTCTCCGGTGACCTGCGGCGGACGCACGCGGCCTGTACAGCGAGGCTCGGTGAACTCCACGCTGCACTCGCCGCGGCACTCGCCGCCGCAGCTCCCCGAAGCCTGCGCCACGCAGCGGCCGTTGCAGGTGCCCGTGCAGTTGCCCTGGGCGTCGCGCGCGGAGCACGTTCCCTCGCAGGTGCCGTTGCACGCGCCGTTGACCTCGACCGCGCAGCGCCCCGTGCACGACGCGCTGCATACGCCGCGGAGCTCGCCGCCCTCGCAGCGGATCTGCGCGACCGCGGGGGTGTAGCTCACGTCGCACGCGGCGGCGCAGCGCGCGTACCCGTCGACGCTCACCTCGCAATGCGGGGGAACCACAGCGGCTTCGACGCGCACGTTGGCCGCCGCGCGGATCGTGGTGATGTCCTCTCGGAGCTGCCGCGAGACGCGGTCGCAAACGAGGCGAACGCGGTCGGGCGAGGCCGACATGCGACCGAGCTCCTCGCGGGGGATCTGCAGCGCATCACCCATCTGCCGACAGCCGTCGTGCAGCGAGTTGGCGAGGTCCGTCGAGGCCGCCGCGAACGCGTTCGCCGAGAGTACGAAGGTCTCGATCTTCTGCGCCGCAGCCGACGCGCCGAGGTCGCCCGAGCACGCGCCCGAGATGCCGAGGGTCCCTCCGCCGAGGCCCATCGGGCAGCCCGTCGTGAGAAGAACGAGGAACGCAAAGCTGGTCTTGCGAGGATCGATCACGCCGTTTCTCCTTGTGGGGGAAACGGGCTACAGGAATCCCTTGCGGCGTTCAAGTCGCATCCTAAAAACCGCGCGATTGCAGGTGTTTTCAGTGAGAGGCGCGGGGAGGGCGGGCGACGCGGGGGCGACCCCTCGGAGGCGCGGCGGGCGGCGTGAAGTTCATCCCGTACGCGAAGGGCAGCGTGCCCGACTCGGGTCGGGGGAAGTGCGCCTGCTGGAGCTCGGTCTGGATGCATGTCGCGACCTCGGGCGCCTCGGGGATGCCCGACACCTCGACGCCCGAGAGGTCGCCGGTGCGGGTCACGACGAAGCGCATGTTCACGCGGCCGGCGAGCGCCGGACGTGACGCGCGGGCGCGGTCATAACAGGGTCGAAAGCGAGGCTCATAGGCGCGCACGATGCGGGCGACGTCGCCGGGCCCGATGGGGTGCGTCATGTCGATCTCGCCTGGCGCGGGGCCCGCGGAGCCCCGGAGCTCGGTCTCGGGGCGACGCTCGGCGACCGCGCCAGTCGAGCCGACCTCGCCGTTGGCGGGGCGGGGCGCGGGGCGCGGGGCGTCTTCTCGCGGGAACTCACCGATGGCGGTGATGTGATCGGTGTTGCGTCGGATCGTCGTGACCTCGCGCGTGGGCGGCGCCTGCGTCCCCGCGGGAGGGGGCGGCGGTTGCTGCGCGAGCGCTGCTGTCGACGACGCGAGGACCGCGAGCGAGAGGGCGACGTTGAGGCGAGGCTTCATCGGGGGTTTGCTCCTGAGTGCGGCGGACGGAGATCGTACCGTGGGATCGGTCTCGCCCCCAACCCCTCACTGCAAGATGCCCGACGCGGCCATGAGCGCGACCGCGACACCGAGGAGGCTCTCGCCCGCGATGAGTCCCGACGCCACGGGGATGACGTAGGTCTCGGCCGCATCAGGCTTCGCCCTCGCGTAGGCCCACGCGATGAGCGCGCCGAGGAACATCGAGATGCTGTTGAACCCGGGGATCACCATCGCGAGGCCGAGCCCCATCGCCGACGGGAGGTACTTCTTGTGGTTGGGCAGCGCGCGCTCGAGGAGCGGGAGCGCGAGGCCGATGATGACCCCGACGAGGATGCCCCAGCGGGCCGTGTAGTGGAGCGAGTGGACGCCGTTGGCGAGGAGCTGCGCGACGCCCTTCCACACCTGCGCGGAGGGGGCGGGGAAGCGGTCGCTGCCGAGGATCGACGCGTCGGGAACCAGCTTGTAGAAAGCCGGAACCACCACGATCGTGCCCACCACCGTGCCCGAGAGCTGCGCGAGGAACTGCTTGCGAGGATTGGCGCCGAGGAGGTAGCCCGACTTGAGGTCCGTGAGGAGGTCGGCCGCGCTTCCGGCTGCGCCCGCGGTGATGCTCGCGGTCATGAGGTTGGCCGTGACGTTCGAAGGCGCGAGCACGCCGTAGGTGAGCTGCGTGATCTTGCCCATCGCGCCCACGGGCGTGGTGTCGGTCTCGCCCGTCGCGCGGCACGCCACGATGGCGAGCACGAACGAGAGCGCCACCGCGATCACGCCGAGGAGGGGGTTGATCCCGAAGGCGAGCCAGCCCGTGATCACGAGCCCCACGGTCGAGAAGCCCATGCCCCCGAGGAACCACGACGGCGGCACCTCGATGCGCGCGAGCGGATCGCGCTCGTCTTCGCGCACTTCGCCCTCGCGGAAGGGGCCCGCGCCGACCTTCGCGCGCGGCTTGAACACGTCGCCGAGGCCCGAGAAAGCGCGGACCACCGTGCGCCACTGGAGCCCGAACGAGAGCAGCCCGCTGCTCACCATGATGGCCGCGCCGGGCCAGAGGCTCCACTGCACGATCGAGCGGAACTTCACCTCGCCGGTGATCCCGCCGAGCTCGCGCACCCACGGGGCGAGCACCGCGTAGTTCAGGAGCGACGTGATGAGCATCGTGATCGTCGTGCGGAGCCCCATGAGCGCGCCCGCCGCCACGAGGATCAGCGAGCCTTCGAACGAGATCGTCCAGCGCGCCGCGGGGAGGCCCGCGATGGTCAATCCGGGGATCGGGATGTTCGACGGGATCACGCTGAAGCGCGTGAGGATCGCGAGGATGCCCTGCTGCGCCACCGCGTGCGCGTCGCGGAGCCAGGTGATGAGCGCGCCGATGGTCATCGAGGCGAAGAGCGCGCGGGCCTTGGCGCGACCCGTCTCGCCCTCGCTGTAGAGCGAGCGGAGCGTCTCGGCGGCGGCCGTCCCCGAGGGGAACTTGAGCTGCTCGATGTTGATCATCTGGCGCTTCATCGGGATCGCCATGACCGTGCCGAGCACCGCGAGGAAGAAGGTCCACGCGACGAGCGCGGGCCACGGGATGTGATGCCCCGACACGATGAGCATCGCCGCGATGGCGCTCACCATCGTGCCGCCCGTGGACGAGCCCGCCGACGAGGCCGTCGACGACATCGCGTTGTTCTCGAGGATCGTGAGGTTGCGACCGAAGATCGACGGCGCGAGGCGCGAGAGGCCCGAGTAGAGCGCGAACGAGAGGATGCAAGCCGTGATGGCCACGCCGAGGCCCCACCCCGTCTTGAGCCCCACGTAGAGGTTCGAGAGGGCCATGAAGCTCCCGAGGAGGCTCCCCATGAGGAACGAGCGCAGCGTGAACTGCGGGACGTTGTCGCCCTGGTAGACGTTCTTGTACCAGTTGAGCTCCACGTCGGTCGCGGCGGGCGCGGCGGGAGGGGCGGCGGAATCCGGGGCTTCTGTGGTCATCGCTGGGGGGCGATCGTATCCACCCCCGCGCGCGCTCCGCGACAGGAAACGCCCGCCGCCCCAATGCGCCCATTGTCTCCGACAGCGTTCGTTGCGACGCTCGGCGCCTCCGATGAACCGCCCGGCCCGCGCATCGCTGGTGTTCGCGCTGCTCGCGCTCTCTGCGTCGAGCGTCGCCGTCGCGCAGAACGCGCCCCCCGAGGCGTCGGCGCAGACCGCGCCCGTCGCGGCCACCGAGGCCGAGTACGCGCGCGGTGAGGCGATGCGCGCCGAGCGCCGCGACGCCGACGCGCTGACGTTCTTTCAAGCGCTCTACGCCCGCGCGCAGGAGCCTCGCGCCCTCGCGCAGGTGGGGCTCACCGAGGCCGCGCTCGGTCGGTGGCTCGACGCCGAGTCGCACCTCATCGAGGCGCTCACGGCCCTTCGCGACCCGTGGATCACGCGCAATCGCATGGCGCTCCTCGCGACGCTCGAGGCGATGCGGACCCACATCGGGACGCTCGTGGTGAGCTCCGACGTCGAGCCCGCCGAGGTGTGGATCAACCGTCGGCGCGCGGGCACGACGGGCGCGCCGCTGCACGTCCTCGCGGGCGACGTGACCTTCGAAGTGCGCGTCGCGGGGCGCACGTCGTTGACGCGCACCGTGGCCGTGGTGCCCAACGGCGTCGCGCGAGAGGCCGTTCGCTTCAGCCTCGACGAGCCCGCACCCGACGGCGCCGCGCAGGCTTCGCAGGGCGCGACAGGGACGACGTCGAACGTCGCGAACGCGGTTTCTGAAGGCCCTCGCAACGATCCCGACGCGCGGGTGTTGCCTCCTCCGTCGACGGGCGGCGCGCAGCGGGCGCTCGGGTGGGCCGCCGTCGGAACGGGCGCGGCCTTCGTCGTCGGCGGCGTCGCCGCGTGGTTCCTCGGGCGCAGCGCCGCGGACGCGTACAACAACGACCCGACGTGCCCCGGCGTGGGAGCTCCCGCGCAATCAGACTCCTGCGCCTCTGCGCAGAGCACCGCGGCCACCCTGGAGCCCCTCGCGTGGGTCGCGGGCGGCCTCGGCGTCGCCCTCGCCGTCACGGGCGCGGCGCTCGTCGGGACCGCGAGCGCCGCTCGGACCTCGCCCGCCGTCTCGCACCGCTGCGGACCCGTCGTGGGGCCGTGGTCGGGCGTCTCCTGCGGCCTCTCGTTCTGACCTGCGGGTGATCACTGTTCGCCCATTGCGCACGCGGCGCAGACCCGCGTAGCTTCGTGCGTCGAGGTCCTTCGAGGCTCCTCTCGAATCGACCCGTTGACCCAACAGGGCGGCCCTGACGTGCGAGGTACAGCCACGATGGTTCGCAGACGATCACTGTTCTTCGCGGCGACGCTCGCGCTTGCGGGCGCGTCGCTCACCACCGCGGCGCAGGCCGAGCGGACGCTGCAGGAGTACCGATACTTCCGCGCGCTCTCGATCGACCTGCAGGGCCGCATCCCGACGCGCGACGAGGTCGTGCGCTTCGAGCAGCCCACCTTCGACGTCGCGCAGTGGGTCGACGAGCGCATCGGGCAGCCCGCCTACGCCGAGCGCATGCGCAACCTCTACATGGACCTCCTGCGGCTGGAGGTGACCTCGGCGGTGCAGTTCAACCCCGCGTCGATCGTGCTTCGGCGCCAGCAGATCATCGGCCCCGACGGCACGGCCGAGTTCGTGTACTACCGCGCGAACCAGCGGCGCACGCGGCCCGAGACCGACGGAGACTTCTGTCTCACCAACGCCGAGTCGGGCATCACCATCGACAACTCGGGGACGCAACGCGGAACCCCCCACGCCGTGACGCGCGCGGCCCTCGACGCGGCCACGGTGCTCGTGCGCCCGTGGTGGCTCTACCGCGACTATCGCGCCGCGGCGCCGGCCGATCGCTTCAACGCGACGACGTGGGCGACGCGCTTCCCGAACTTCTCGCCCATCACGGCGCTCCAGCGTGAGCCCGACAACATGACGGCGACGGTGACCGTGCGCGTGTGCCGCGAAGAGGCCGACCCCGACGCGACGGGCACGGTGTACTTCGCCAACCGTCCCCGCCCCGCGACGCCGCCCTTCGGTCGCATCATCAACATCCCCGCGGAGACGACGTGGGCGCGCACCAACGCGGGGATGACCATCGCGTGCTCGTCGGACGTGGCCTATCGCAACACCGCGAACTGCGGCTGCGGGCCGGGCCTCGAGCGCTGCATGCCCGGGTCGAGCGGGAGCAACAACCCGGCGGCCTTCATGTTCCCCACGCGCACGCCGCTCGGGCCCGACGATCCGCTCGACCAGGTGAGCCAGGCGCAAGACGACTGGAACCTCTTCTGGTGGTCGCAGGAGACGCAGCGCTTTCTCGAGCACATGGTCACCGACGACCGTGATTTCCGTGAGGTGCTCACGGCGCGCGACACGTGGGTCAACGGGCCCCTCGCGAACTTCTACCGCAACTACGCCTCGGCGAGCTGCTGCACCGCGGCCTCCATCGGCCTCGGGTACGTGCAGCCCGAGGGGCTCTTCGACCCCGCGCGCGCGCCGACGGCGCTCCTCCCGCACGACACCAACACCTGGACTCGCGTCGCCGATCGCGGACCTCGCGCCGCGGGGCTCCTCACGATGCCCGCGTTCCTCATGAAATACGGCTCGCGGAGGGCGCGCGCGCACGTGCTCTACAACGCCTTCATGTGCCGCGAGTTCGTCGCCGAGAACGCGCAGCTCATGCCCTCGACGGAGCCCAACCTCATGCGCCGCCCGGGCTGCGCGTCGTGTCACAGCACGCTCGAGCCCCTCGCGGCGTACTTCACCCGCGTCGCCGAGAACGACTGGACGTGGCTCCCGGCGACGCAGTTCCCCGCGATGAACCCCATGTGCGGCGGCACCACGATCACCGCGATGTCGGGCAACTGCCGCTCGTTCTACGACCCCGCGTTCTCGTCCGCCACGAGCGGGATGCTCCGCAGCGCCTACGGCTCCGTCGCCAACGCCGACGCCGGTCCCATCGGCGCCGGACGCGCGATCTCGCAGAGCCCCGAGTTCGCAGCGTGCGCGGCCAACAACGTCGCGACGGCGCTCCTCGGTCGCACGCTCGAGGCCGACGACGACGCGCTCAAGCGCAGCCTCACGCAGGCGTTCACGAGCGGCAACTTCCGCATGCGCGCGCTGGTCCGCGCGGTGGTGCTCTCTGACGCGTACCGCAACGCCAACAACCTCACGTCCGACGCGTGGCGCCAGGGAGGGACCTCGCGATGAACCGCTCCACGCTCGCCCTCGCCGCGCTGCTCTCGCTCGCGGCCTGCAACCGCGCCGCGGACGAGGCCTCCACGCCCGCGCGTCCGATCTCGACCGCGCCGACGCCCACGCCGACGCCCACGCCGACGCCCACGCCGACCCCCACGCCGACGCCCACGGGGCCGCAGGCGGTGCCGTCGATGCCCGTGACCTCCATCCCCGGGCACGAGACGCTCGCGCAGGACAACACGCGCAAAGAGGGTCCGCGGATCATGTCCGCGGAGACGTACATCCGCACGTACCTCGCGCTCTTCGGCGGCCTCGCGCCGCTCGACGTGCAGACCCGCGCGCGCGGCGCCGACGGCAGCGCGCTCTTCGACTCCTGGAACGACTACCTCGCGGCGCTCGGGCTCCCCGACTACCGCGTCGATCAGCCCAGGAACAACCAGACCAACGCGCTCATGATGTCGACCTTCGAGCGCCTCGGCAGCGTGCTCTGCGACCGCGCGCTCGAGCGCGAGCTCCGAGGGACGCTCCCCGTCGCGCAGCGCTTCGTCTTCGCCTTCGAGGGCACCCCCGCGGGGCTCAGCGAGGCCGACTTCACGACGCGCTTCGACGTGCTCCACCGCACCTTTCTCGGCTACCCCGCGGCGCTCGCGCAGACCGATCGGACGCATCGGTTCTATGAGCTCTACACGGGCACCGTGGCGAGGCATCGCGCGACCGGCGCGGCGCCCTCGCGCTTCACCCCCGAGCAGGCCGGATGGGCGTCGGTCTGCTACGGGCTCGTCCGTCACCCCGAGTTCCACGCGTACTGAGAAGGGAGCGCTGTAGACCATGACTGACACGTCTCGCAGGAGCTTCCTCAAGGTGCTCGCGGGCGCCACGGCCGCGGGCGCCGCCACGCAGTTTCCGCTGCGCGCGCTCGCCGATCCGCCCAACGGCGCCAACGAGTTCTTCATCTTCATCCACGCCGCTGGCGCGTGGGACGTGATGCTCGGACTCGACCCGCGCAACGAGCGCCGCGGGCTCATCGAGCCGCCCAACACCGACGTGCTCGACACGGCCTCCATCGACCGATGGACCGACGCGCGCCTCGACGGCGACACGCAGACCTTCGCCCCCGTGCGGCCGAGCGGCTCGAACATCACCTTCGGCCCCGCCATCGGCGAGCTCGCGGCCCTCTACGATCGCCTCACGGTCGTCAACGGCATCGGCGTCAACACCGTGAGCCACCCCGACGGGACCGTCTTCGCCTCGACGGGGCGCCACCTCGCGGGCGGACGCGCGCCCGAGTCGAGCATCGATACCCTCATCGCCAACGAGTTCGGGCGAGAGACGCTCTTCCCCGTCATCTCGATGAACTACCCGTCGTGGTTCGTGGGCGCGAACCTCGACCGCCGCGTGATGCCGCTCCGCACGGCCAGCGTCGACACCGTGGGCCGCACGCTCAACCGCTCGGACCTCTACACCTACGGCGCCGACCGCGACGCCGTGACCGCGCTCCTCACGCAGGAGGCCCGCGACCTCGCCGCGCGGCAGCAGTTTCCGCAGGTCTTCAACGGCATGGCGCTCCAGTACGAGAGCCTCCAGCGCATGCTCCGCAGCAACCTCCGCTCGGTCTTCGACGCGGGGATGCTCACCGCGCAGTACCCCACGCTCGTGCCCACCGCGACGGGCGCGCGGTACAGGTTCTTTCAGACCGGCGCCGTGAACGCGGCCTTCGCCGTCGAGGCCATGAAGCGCAACGTCGCGCGCTGCGTGAGCTTCTCCATCGGCAGCTTCGACACGCACAACACCAACTACCGCAACCAGGGCGCCCTCCAGCAGGAGCTCTTCAACATCCTCGCGCGGCTCATCCGCACGCTCGACGACGCGCGGCACCCGACGATCACCACCGACCGCCTCTCGGCGCACACGCACATCCTCGTGGTGAGCGAGTTCTGCCGCACGCCGCAGATCAACCTCTCGGGCGGACGCGACCACTACCCCAACGGCTCCGCGCTCGTGATCTCGCCCGCGTTCCGGTCGAACTTCGTCTACGGCAGCTCGGACCCCGACCAGCTCCTCCCGCGCGCCTCGGGGATGTTCACCGACGGCATGCGCGCCATCGCGCCGCCGGACCTGCTCGCGACCTTCCTCGGCGCCTTCGGCGTCGATCCCCGGCGCTACATGCGCGACGGCGAGGTCGTCCGGGCGCTCCTCCGCGCATGAAGCCCCGCGCCTCTGCGTGATACGACTCGCGGCGTGACCGACGCCCGAGTGACGCACGCGATCCCCAACGAAGACTGGCCCACGCGCGACGAGGCTTCGGCCTCGAAGCTCTTCTCGCCGCTCGCGCTCACGCGCCACTGCACGCTCGCGACGCGTACGTGGGTGCCCGCGATGGTGCCGTGGCGGGCCACCGACGACGGCCACGTCACGCGCGACGTGATCGACTGGTACGGACGCCTCGCCGACGGACGTCCCGGCGCGATCGTGGTCGAGGCCACGGGCGTGCGCGACGTGCCGAGCGGGCCGCTCCTCCGCGTCGGTCACGACCGCTTCATCGACGGACTGCGCCGACTCACCGACGAGGTGCGCGCGCGGAGCGGCGGTGAGACAAGGGTGTTTCTCCAGGTGCTCGACTTCCTGGCGATCAAGCGGAGGCCCGAGCCCGCGAGGTTCCTCTCGCGCTTTCTCGCCGTGACTTCGAAGCATCGTGAGGCCCTCGCTGCGCGCGGGGCTGACCTCCGTTGGCTCGACGCGCCCGAGATCGAAGTGCGTGAGGCGCTCGCTGCGCTTTCGAGTGACGCGCTCTCGAGCGTGCTCACGGCGAGGGAGCTCGATGACCTTCGCATGGGCTACCGCGAGCGCGTGACCGACACCCACCTCGCGCACATTAGAGAGCTGCCCGCGGTGCTGCCCGGACTCTTCGCCGAGGCGTCACGGAGGGCGGAGGCGGCGGGCTTCGACGGCGTCGAGCTCCACTACGCGCACGCGTACACGATGGCGTCGTTTCTTTCGGCTACGAACGATCGCGCCGACGGCTACGGAAACACCTTGGAAGGTAGGCTCCGACTCCCGATGGAGGTGCTCGAAGCCGTGCAGTCGTACGTCTCCGAACGATTCGTGATCGGGTGCCGGATGCTCGGCGACGAGGTGATCGACGGGGGCTCTCGCATCGACGACGCGATGACCTTCGCCGCGGCCCTCGCCGACGCGGGGATGGACTTCATCTCGGTGTCGAAGGGCGGGCGCTTCGAAGACGCGAAGCAGCCCGCGGTGGGCGAGGCCGCGTATCCCTACACCGGGCCGAGCGGCCACGAGTGCATGCCCACGGTGCGATCGGACGCGCGGGGACCCTTCGGTCGAAACCTCCATCTGGCGCGGTCGATTCGTGACGCGATCAGGCTCGCGGGCCTCGTCACGCCCGTCATCGCAGCCGGCGGCATCAACGGCTTTCGCATCGCGGAGCGCGCGCTCCGTGACGGAGACTGCGACGTGATCGCGTCGGCGCGGCAGAGCCTCGCGGACCCCGACTGGTGGCTCAAGGTGCGCGAGGGGCGCGGCGGTGAGGTGCGTCGCTGCAAGCTCACGAACTACTGCGAGGCGCTCGATCAGCGCCACAAGCAGGTGACCTGTCAGCTCTGGGACCGCGCGTTCGAGGTGGGCGAGGGCGACGTGGCGCGCTCGCACGACGGGCGACGGAGGCTCACCGCGCCGCCGTGGCGAAGAGGAGGCTGAGCGTCACTCGCAGGGCGCGTCGGGGGCGCGTCCGGTGGGGTCGAAGACCGTCGCCATGCCCGTGCGCACGAAGGTGTCGGCGAAGCACGAGTACTGGAACTTCACCGCGTCGAGCTGCGTGTAGAGCGCGTGCGGGTCGTAGACGCCGTCGCCCGCGTACTGCACCACCACGCCGGTGTAGGGCGTCGCCATCGAGGCGCTCATGCGGTTGTTGCGCACGGGGTAGCGGATGGTTCCGCCGAGGCCGCCGAGGGTGAGCGCGGGCTGCATCGTGGGCCACACCTCGGCGCCCGCCTGCTGGTGTCCGTAGGCGAGCGCGACGGCGTCGTAGACCACCGTCGGAAAGTACGAATCGCCCTGTCCCACGGGCTCGTAGATGGGCCTCACGGGGTGCGCGGGGAGCGGGTCTCGCGCGATGCGAGGCATGTACACCATGGGCTCGGCGGGCTCCCACGCGGTCTCGAGGAGCGCGAGGCCCGGGTGCATGAATGACAGCGGCGCCTGCGTGCCGAGCACCGTTCTCAGCAGGATCGCCGCGCCCGGGACGAGCCCCGTCTGGAGGATGAAGTACCCCCAGTAACCGCCCGCGCCCGTGGGGATCGCCGCGCGGATGTGAGGCTCCGTCGCCGAGATGATGTTGGTGTACATCCCGCCCATCGACTGGCCCTGCGCGATGAGCCGCGAGGTGTCGTAGCGGGCCTCGGTGACGCCCGTCGGCAGCGACGCGCCCGTGCACGCGGCCACCACGCTCGCGGGGATTCGCAGGCGCTCGAGGGCCTCGATGAAGAGCCGCTGCTCCATCACGCCCTGACGGAAGGTGTCGCGGAATGCCTTGAGGTTCGAGAGGTTGAGGTACGCCGTCTCGCCCGCGCCGGGGAGCCGCTCGGGGTTCACGGGCATCGCCGCAGCCGCCATCGCGATGCCGCGCGCGCCCATGACGTGCGCGGGTCCTTCGCCGAGCGTGTTGCATCCCATGACGCCCATCCACATGCCGACGTCGCCATCGGCGCAGGGGTGCGCGGCGCTTCGCGGAGCCCAGGTTCCGCGGTCGACGGCGGCCGTGCTCACGCCGCCGGAGCCGTGAAAATAGACCGCGAGGGGATATCCCGCCGTGGGCATCGCGCGTCGCGGGAGGGTCAGCGTCACGGGCACGCGCGCGTAGTTGGGGAGCGACGCGTAGGTCTGCGGACGGGGGTATCCCTGCGCGTCGATGTCGAAGAGTCCGTCGGTGTCGAAGGGCGGCGCGCCGCGCTGGAACTGCGGCATGGTCACGGTTCCCGTGAGCTGGCAGTAGCGCGGGTGCGCGGCGGGCGAGTCGCCCGTCGCGACGCGGAGGCCGTCGATGGTGACGTCGTGGCGCTCGACGACGCGATCACCGAGGGCCGCAGTGTCGGCGACGACGTCGCCCGTGGTGAACACCGTCGCGGCCGCGACCTCGGCGCGGTCGATGGAGGCCATCGAGAGCGTCTCCCAGAGGGGGGCGTAGAGCGTCCTCGCGGCCACCGCGCGGGGCGTCGAGGGGCCCATGTTCTGCGAGAGTTGCGTGAGCGTGGGGTTCTGCGCGAGGGGCTGTCCGCGGGCGTCGCGGAGCGAGCGCATCACCACGAAGGCGTACTTGCGCGCGCCGCGGAGCACGAAGCCCGGGCGCGCGGCGACGGCGAGCGTGTTCGCGGGCGTGTACGCGTCTTCGGGGGGCGTCGCGGCCACGACGGGAAAGCGCCGTCCGCGCTCGGGCGAGGCGGGGTCGACGTCGAGCAGCATCACCGCGGCGCTCCCTGTCGCGGGGATCACGGTGGTGCCGTCTTGCGTCGCGATCGCGTTGGAGAAGCGGAAGTACGCGACGGGGAGCACCGGGAATCCGCGTCGATCCTGGGCGATCTCGAGGAGGCCCGTGAGGAGCCCTCGCACGTTGGGCGGATAGGGGAATCCGCGGAGGTCGGGCGCTCCGTTCGCGGCGAGCCGCAGGTCGCTCGGGTACGGGAGGTCGTAGAAGTGCTCGGGCGCCGTGAGGTCTGCGTCGAGGTCGAAGACGAGCGCTGAGGGAGCGCCTCCGTCGGGGGACGCGTCCGCGCTCGCGTCGCGCGCATCCGTGGCGGCGTCGGCGGGCGCGGAGGCCGTGTCGTCGCAGGCGGTCAGTGTGAGCGAGAGAAGCGCGAGGGAGGTGGTTCGCTTGAGCATTCTTGAGGGCGCCAAACCTAACAGATTCTCGGTGATTGATTCGCGCCGCGCGCTGGCGCATGGTCGCCCTCGATGAGCGACGAGGCGAGCGCCGCGGGTCACGGGGTCGTGCTCTTCGACGGGGTCTGCAACCTCTGCAACGCGACGGTGCAGTTCATCCTTGACCGCGACCGCGCGGGCTACTTTCGCTTCGCGGCGCTCCAGTCTGAAGCGGGCGTGAGGGAGCTCGCGGCGCGCGGTCACGCGCCCGTCACGGGCGAGCCCGACAGCATCATGCTGCTCGAAGGCGATCGGGTCTACGACCGCTCCGACGCGGCCCTGCGTGTCGCGCGGAGGCTCGACGGGGCGTGGCCCGTGATGGCGGTGTTCCTCGTGGTGCCGAGGTTCGTGCGCGACGTGGTGTATCGCTTCATCGCGCGCAACCGCTACCGATGGTTCGGTCGCACGGACGAGTGTCGCATCCCGACGCCCGCGCTCAGGGCGAGGTTTCTCACATGAACATCGACCGCATCACGCCGACGATGCGTCCCGAGGGGATCGGGGCGCAGCGACAGACCTGGCTCGACCTGCTCTTTCTCCACTGGCGCGTGCCCGTGTCTGCGTTGAGGCCGCTCATCCCCGCGGCCCTCGAGATCGACACCTTCGAGGGCGAGGCCTTCGTGGGCCTGGTGCCCTTCACCATGCGCGGCGTGAGGCCCGTGTGGGCGCCGCCGGTGCCCGGGATCTCGAACTTTCACGAGACCAACGTGCGGACCTACGTGCACTTCGAAGGGCGCGATCCGGGCGTGTGGTTCTTCAGCCTCGACGCCGCGAATCGCCTCGCCGTGTGGATCGCGCGGACCTTCTGGCACCTGCCCTACCACCACGCGGAGATGTCTCTGGAGAAGCTCCCCGACGGGAGCGTGCGCTACGCGACGGAGCGTCTCTCACCGCCCCCGGTGCCCGCGCGCTGTCACGTCACCTACCGCCCCGAAGGCTCTCCCTGCGCGGCGAAGCCCGGCACGCTGGAGCACTTTCTGGCAGAGCGTTACGTGCTCTATGCCGACGTCGGGGGAGGGGACCTGCGCAAGGGTCGCGTGCATCACACGCCGTACCCGCTCGAGCGCGCGAAGGTGATCCAGTACGACGAGTCGCTGCTCGCGGCGGCGGGGATCGCGCGGCCCGCGGGTGATCCGCTCGCGCACTTCGCGGCGGGCGTCGATGTCGATGTGTTCGGGCTGGAGAAGCTCGGTCGCTGACTACGCCGCCTCCGCGACCCACGCGCTCACGGCCTCGCGCGTCGCGCCGACGTGGAGCGCGTCGAGCCACGCGGCGTCGTACGACCACAGCGTGGGGTGCTGCGCGAGGGCCGAGAGCGCGAGGTGCTGCTCCATCGTGAGGGCGTCGCGCGAGGGGTGACGGCCTTCGAACGCGACCTCGAGCATCGCGGTGGCGATCTCGCGCACCGACTCCTCGTCGGCGCGCATGCGCAGGGCCCGACGGAGCAGCGGGAAGCCGCGCTCCGCACCGAGCGAGCGCACAGCAGCGATGACCGTGGCGCGGTGGGCGCTGTCGGTGATGAGCGCGTCGACGAGCGTCATGGCCGCGTCGGAGGGCGTCTCGGCGCCGCGGAGGTGCGCGAGCACGACGGCCGCGGTGATGACCGTCGACGACGCGCCGCGGCTGCGCACGAGGCGTTCGAGGGCGCGCTCGGTGGCGTCTGTGCGCGCGACGAAGCGGTCGAGGCCGGGGACGTAGATCGAGGCGCCGCGCTGCGTGTCGAGGTGCGTGTTCGTCGAGTTCATCGTCGTGTCTCCGTGCGGCGGTGACAGTGCGTCCGTGACGTCAGCGCCGCAAGGTTGTGTGTGACGGGATATGTCACGCAGCGTGAGAGCGCTGCGAGGGGCGCGCGGCGGTGTCGTTGGCGGGCATGACGAGCACGAGGCCGCGCTCGACGCAGTAGCGCTCGACGGTGAGCACGGCGAGCTCGGCGCCGCGCGCGTCGGTGGTGTTGCATTCGAAGAGCACGCGGCGCGAGCGGAGGTTTCGGAGGCGCACGGTGGTGTGCCGCCCTCGCGCCTCGGTGACGAGCTCGACGAAGGTGGCGCGGGCGACGCGCGGCGCGGCTGCGGGTTGAGCGGAGCGTGACGAGCGGTGTGTCTGGGCCATTGCGGTGTGACCTTCTCCCGTGGAGCGGCGCCGCGCGCGCGACGCCGACGCACCGTTCTACCCGCCCCAGGAGCTCCGTAACAGGGGCGCTGTGTCAGGGTATGTCACGCTTGAAACGCTGCGCCCGAAGCGGTTTTTCGGCGTCGCGCGGACCCTCAACGCGGCGTCGCGTGATAGAGCCCTCGGGGTGACCACCACGCCGCCTCCGCTCGACGCCGCCATCGACGCGCGCGCCTCGCTCTTCGACGCCGCTCACGTCGGCGCGCTCCGACTCTTCAACGGCTTCACCGAGGGCGACCCCACGCTGGCGCTCGACGTGTTCGGCCGCACGCTCGTGGTGCTCGACCACGGCGACGAGACGGGCGAGCGCCGCGCGCGCGTCGACGCGGTGGTGGCGACGGTGCGGGCGAAGCTCCCGTGGCTCAAGGCCGCGATCTGGAAGGCGCGCCGCGCCGAGACGACGGAGGCGCGCAACGGCGTGCTGGTGTGGGGCGACGAGGCCGACGTCGACCGCAAGGTGAAGGAGAACGGCGTCTGGTACGCGCTCTCGCTCACGATGAACCGCGACGAGGGCCTCTACCTCGACACGCGGAACCTCCGCGTGTGGGCCCGCGAGAACCTCGCCGGGCGACGCGTGCTCAACACCTTCGCGTACACCGGGAGCCTCGGCATCGCGGCGCGCGCGGCGCCTGCGAAGCATGTCGTGCAGCTCGATCGGAGCGCGACCTTCCTCGATGTGGCGCGGCGGTCGAGCGAGCTCAACGGCTTCGCGGTGGCGAAGCGTCACCTCGTCGCGGGCGACTACTTCACCGAGACCTCGCGGATGCGGCGCGAGGGCGCGCTCTTCGACTGCGTGTTCGTCGATCCGCCCTTCTTCTCGACGACGCAGAAGGGCAGGGTCGACCTCGAAGAGGCCGCGGCGAAGGTGATCGACAAGGCGCGTCCGCTCGTGGCCGACGGAGGCTGGCTCGTGGCCGTGAACAACGCGCTGTGGGTGTCGGGGAGCGACTGGCTCCGCACGCTCACCGAGGGCAGCGGCGGCTACGCTGATCTCGAAGCGACGGTGCCCGTGCCCGACGACGTGCGGGGGATGCTCCCGACGACGCAGACCGCGTGGCCCGCGGACCCCGCGCCCTTCGGTCATCCGACGAAGATCGCGGTGATGCGCGTGCGACGCAAGGACGGCCGAAAGGCCACGTAGCGAGGTCGATGTCGGCCCGCTGAGATCGTCTCAGGGGCGCGATGTGGAGAGGCGGCCGTTGCCGCTGTCGACGACGCGCTTCTTCTCGTACCAGGGGCGGCTCGCGAGGACCGACGCCGGGTACGCGATCACGACGATCAGGCACAGCAGCCCGAGGATGATGCAGCGGCCGACGGTGAGCTGCGGACCCGCGCCGACCTGGTGCCACGAGGGCGCGATGGTCGAGACCGTGTAGGGCACGCGCGCGCAGGGGTTCTGGGTCACGTAGTTGAAGTAACCCTCGCCGCAGTCGTCTTCGAGCGTGCGGACGGTGCCGTGGTCGTCCCAGACGCCTCGCACCGACCAGCGATAGACCCAGTACCCCGAGCTGTTCTTCGGCTTGTGCCACTCGCGCCAGTTGCGCACGTCGGAGGGCGTCGCCCACGCGAGGTCGTTCGAGAGCGAGAGGAGCTCGTACGCGGGCATCACCACCGTGGCGACGAACGCGAAGAGCGTCGCGATGCCGATGACCCATCCGCGGTGGAAGCGCATCCGCGCGAGGGCCGCGGCGCCGGGGCGCTCGTTCGAGATCACCATGCGGCCGATGGAGGGCGCGCGGAGCGACGGGGCGCCGAAGCCCGAGCGGTAGGCTCCGCCGGCGCTGCCCCGGGCGAGGGACGCGCCGACGAGGGTGCCCGAGACGTGCACGCGCTGGCCGGGCTCGATGGCCGCGACGCGGGTCCGCGTGGTGAGGTCGTGGCGCACGGTGTCGGTCTCGTCGTGGAGGATCACGCGCTCGTCGGGCTCGATCTGCACGCGCACGCCGTCATCGCGCACGACCACGAAGGGGCGGCGGTTGAGCGCGCGGCTGGTCTCTCGCCACTGGTGGTGCCACGCGCCCTTGTTGCACCACTCGGTGCCGGTCTGATGGATGTCGAGTCGCAGCACGGGGCCCTGCCACGTCGGGTCGGCCTCGACGGTGCCGAGGATCACCGCGGGGCCGTCGGTGAGGGGCGCCGTGGGGTTCGACGACTGCTCCATCACGGCGCGGCGGTTGTGGTGCCAGGCGAAGAAGGCCGCGAGGGCGAAGATCAGCGCGTAGGGGACGTGGACGAAGAGGTCGGCGAGGCGCTCGCTCGTGGCGCTCGACACGCGGTCGTGGTCGAGCGCGTCGCGCCCGTCGGCGTCGAAGGGGAGCGCGTCGGGCGCGGGCGTCTGACAGCCGACCTGCGCGAGGCCGATGGGGCGCCACTCGGCGTTGGTGCCACAGGCCGCGAGCGAGAGCGTCGACGCGAGGAGCAGCGTGCGGAGCGTGCGGTGCATCGGGGGAGTTCACCGCGAATCGGCGCGGCGGGCAACACGCCCGTCGAGGCGCGCGTCAGGTCTGGTCGAGGAGCACGGCGGGCACCTCGATGGGCTTGTTCGACTGCGCGACGAGGGACTTCTGGCGCTCGGCGCGGAGCTCGTCCTCGCGGCGCTTCACGAAGACCGTGTAGCGCGAGACGATGGCGAGCAGGTGGTAGAAGAAGTCCATGTCCTCTTGCGAGAGGAAGGCGCCGCAGAGCACGTAGCCCACCCACGACGCCTTCACCATGACGATGTAGTAGCGGGCGTTGGTCCACGCGCCGTGCTCGATGCGCACGAGGCGGACCTCGACCCAGCTCGCGACCATCCAGCACATCACCACGAGCCAGATCCAGATGGCGACGCCGGGGTAACCCTGCTCCCCGAGGAGCTGATAGAACGACGAGTGGGCGACGTGGATGTCGTTGGGGTTTGGCGCGTAGCGCTTGAACCACACGAGGAAGTTGCCCGACCCGACGCCCGTGAGGGGCCTGTCGTGGGCCATGTTCTTCGCGGCGCTCCAGGCGTTGAGGCGTCCGATGGCGCTCGCGTCCTTCTTCGACGCGCTGCCGATGGTGGCGAAGCGCTGCACGATCTCGGAGGGCATGTTGGCGACGCCCACGAGCGCGACGGCGATGCCCACCACGACGATCCAGCGCTTGTGATGGAGGCGATAGAGGATGTACCCGCCGACGGCGATGAGCCCGAGCATGCCGCCGCGCGAGAGCGAGAACCCGATGGTCAGCGTGAGCGGGACGAGCGTCGACCACGCGATGAGCCGGTAGATGATGTTCTTCGTCGTGAGGCCGAGGATGGCCATGAAGGGCACGGCCATCACGCAGGCCATGGCCATCTCGTTGCGGTCGCCCGTGGCGCCTTCGAAGTTGCGCTCCCAGCCGATGAATTTGCCCCAGCAGAAGCGGATCGCGACGGTGACGACGGAGAGGCCGATGGCCCAGTAGAGCTCCCTCGACTCGCGCTCATCACGGATGAACGCGCAGATGAGGTAGTACTGCATCAGCATCTTGTAATAGTTGTCGATCTGAAACGCGGCGGGGCCGTAGCAGGGCGCGTGCAGGGCCGAGTTCACCACCGAGATGAACATCAGAAAGACGCCCCAGTGGAACCGGTCGCTCGTGATGCGGTAGCGCCGGTAGAAGACCAGGAGCAGCCCGAGCGCCACGGCGTAGTAGCTGATCGAGAAGCGCACCGACTCCATCCCGAAGCCGATGTGCTCGTCGCCGGGGCGGATGTTGTCGCAGGCGATCATTCCGAAGAGCGCCCAGCGGTGGTTGCGCGCCAGGGCCCAGAAGATCGTGGCCAGCAGGATCATGTAGCCGAGCGCGACGCGCATGCGGCCCGGAGTTGTATCAGACGGCGCGTGCGGTCGATACCGCGCGCGGTCAGCCGGTGGGGATGAGCGGCAGCTCGGCGCGCTTCGCGAGGCGCGCGGGGGCGTCTTCACGAAGCAGCAGCACGTAGTCGGGCACCGCGCCGGGGCGCGGCGAGCGGATCGCGACGACCTCGACGCCGTACCTACCCTTCGGGAGCGCGATCACGTTGCCCTCGTCGGCCACGCGGAGCTCGAGCGCGTCGATGGTGGTCTTCGTCGCGAAGTGGTGGTGGCTGCCGAAGGCGTGGTCGGCCTCCTGCGCGGTGAGCCCGCGGCCCGTGATGCGCACGGTCACCGTGTCGTCGAGGTCGGCGCGGAACACCATCGCAGACTTGCGGTTCACCGCGTCGAGCAGGGCCTCGTCGTCGCCTTCGAGGCCGGGCTCCGAGAGCGTGACGAGGCCGTCTCCGCGCGCGAAGGTGAGCGTCTCGTTGACCGACGTGAGGCCCGGCGCGCTCTTCTCGGTCTTCGCCTTCGCCTTGCGGGGCTTGTCTCCCTCGGCCTCGCCGTCGGCTTCGGGCTTGGGCGCTTCAGCCGTCGGAGGCTCCGCAGGCTTCGGGGCTTCGGGTTTGGGCGCTTCGGGCTTGGGCGCTTCGGGTTTGGGCGCTTCGGGCTTGGGCGCTTCGGGCTTCGCGGGGGCGGGCTTCGGCGCTTCGGCATCGGCGGCCTTGCTCTTCGCGCCGCGTCCGCGAGGGCTCTTGGGCTTGGGGCCTTCGTAGCCGTGCGTGGCGGCGAGGTGCGCGCGGAGCTCCTCGGTCATGATGTCCTTCGCGCGGGGAGACTCGACGAGGTCGGTCACGGCCGAGAGCGCGGCGGGGAGCGTTCCTACACACGACATCCACGTGAGGAGACGCGTGATGAGCTTCGACTGCTCGGCGCGCGACGGCTCGCTGGAGCGCACCGACTCGATCATCGACTCGAGCTGGTTGTAGCGCGCCATCACGTGAATCGTGGCCGACGAGGTCACCTCGACGCCGCTCTGGAGCAGCGCCACGAGGATGCGCCCGTCGGCGATGCCCCTGCGCGCGAGCTCGCGACGGAGCGCGCCGAACGAGTCGCTCCCAGCTTCTTCGTGGGCGTTGATGCGCGCGGCGAAGGGCTTGAAGACGCCGCGCAGCTCGCCCGCGGCGCAGGCCACGTCGAGGATGCGCCCGTCGATCTCCGCGAGGTCTTCGATGCGAGGCGTGATGAGCTCACCGAGGCGCAGCGCGATGGCGGCGTGGTCGGCGCCGGCCTGGGGCATCGGCCCGCCCGAGCGCACGTACTCGACCAGGGCGATCTCGCGTTCGTTGAGGCCCGCCTTCGGAATGGCCCGCACGCGCTGCCTCGTGGCCTCGGCGGCGGAGGGGTCGGCGGTGGTGGCCGAGCGCACGAGGTCTGACGCGTGAAGCACGCGGAAGCCGTCTTTTTCGAAGCGCGACGCGAGCTGCGCGTAGCTCGCGGAGGGGTGAAACCCGACGTGCTTCTGGCCCACGGGACCGGCGTCGAAGAGCTCGTGGCCGAAGCACTCGAGGGCGACCTCGGAGACGGGCTCGAGGAGCTCCATCACCATCGCCGCGAGGGGGGCCTCGACGGGCTCCTCGGGGAGCCGCTCCTCGAGCGTCGAGCGGGAGGTGTGCGCGGGCGAGAGGAGGTAGCAGGCGAGCTCCTCGAAGACCTCGGGGAGCTGCCTCGCGTCGATCAGCGGACGCGCGACGGGCCAGTCCTTGAGGCGAAAAACGATGACGGCGGGAGACTCCATGCGGGTATGCGCTGGGCCGTAACACCGCACACGCCAACCCATCAAGCGCATCTGGACCGGTTCGAAGCGGTTTCTCCCTGCGCCGATGGGCGACGGGCGTCCGAAGCGCGCGGGCGGTTGCGGCGGGCGGGGGTTCTGTTCCATGAATGCCGCGACGATGACCAGGACGACCTTCGGACTCTCTGCCGCGCTCGCCGCCCTCGTGACGGCGCTCCCCGCGGACGCCGCGCCCTACGCGCTCACGCCTGCGGATCGCGCAGAGATCACGGCCCTCGCGCGCTCGTTCTTCGAAGCCACGCGCGACGGGACCCGCGACGTCGAGGGCGTCTATCCCTCTCCCGCCGACCTGCGGACCTTGTTTCCCGCGACCCGGCGGCAGAGCCCCGACGCGGGCCCGTCTCCCGTCGACGAGATCGCGCAGCGGCAGTACCTCGCCATCGAGCGCGACGCGCGGGCCCTCCGAGACACCTTTCGCGGCGGCGTCTTCGTGGGCATCACCGCGCGCTCGTTCCCTCGCGACACGGTCGACCTGCGCCCCTGCGGGCGCTTCGCGCGCGCCACCACGCAGTGCGGCGACGGCCCCGTGATCGAGTACACGGTGGGCGCCGAGACGCGGCGCTTCAGGCTCGACACGCTCGTGCGCCTGCGCGGCCACTGGCGCGTCTTCGACGTGCGACCGTGACGAGAGCGGAGGGCGCCGCGTTCCCGGTGCTCCCTTGGATTGGTCCGAGGATTGGTCCCAGCGCTACCGGAAATGTGCGCGAAACGCCTTCCAGGAAGGCCGCTCGTGTGGTTCGGGGAGAGGGATTCGAACC
>JBPOHC010000398.1:0-2427 GCA_052035985.1 Myxococcota bacterium
ACGTCCCGCTGCTCCAGAAGAACCCGAAGCTCAAGGCCAAGCTCATGGACTTCCTCTCGAAGGCCGCCAGGCAGGGCGTCGAGAAGGGCGTCGCGCAGGCCCTCCGCCTCGGCTGATCGCCTCCCTCCGCCTCGCACTCACCGCACAGCTTCGGTCACGGGTCTTCGTCGCGCGAGATCAGCGTCGGCGGGACCTTGCGCGTGATGAGCCGCGCGCCGCGCCCGAACGACAGGTACGACCACGCCCACGAGAGCACCACGAAGAGACGGTTGCGAAAATCGATGAGGGCCATGATGTGCACCGCGAGCCAGGCCCACCACGCGAGCACGCCCGTGAGCCGCGTGCCGTTCACGTCGGCCACGGCGGCGTTGCGCCCGATCGTCGCCATCGAGCCGAGGTCTTTGTAGACGAACGCGCTCGGGGTCTCTCCGCGGATGCGCCGCGCGATGGTCTCCGCCGCGTGACGCCCGCCCTGAATCGCACCCTGCGCGACGCCGGGGACGGTGCTCCCGTCGAGCGTGACCGACGCGAGGTCGCCGATCACGAAGACCTCGGGGTGACCCGGGATGGTGAGCGACGCGTCGACGATCACACGCCCCGCGCGATCACACGGCGCGCCGAGCGTACGCGCGATGGGCGAGCCCGCCACGCCCGCCGCCCACACGACCGTGCACGCGGGCAGGCGCTCGTCGCCGACGTGCACGCACTCGTCTTCGATGTTGGTGACGCGCGCGCCGAGGCGCACCTCGACGCCCCTGCGCGCGAGCTCGCCGAGCGCCGACGCCGAGAGCTCCGGCGCATACGAGGGGAGCACGCGGTCGACGCCCTCGACGAGCACCACGCGCGCGCTCCGCGGGTCGATCGCGCGAAACTCCGAGGCCAGCGTGTGACGCGCGATCTCGGCCATCGCGCCCGCCATCTCGACGCCGGTCGGGCCCGCGCCGATCACCACGAAGGTGAGGAGCGCCCTGCGACGATCGGGGTCGGGCTCGCGCTCCGCCGCTTCGAACGCGAGGAGGAAGCGCTGACGGATCTCGACGGCGTCCTCGAGGGTCTTGAGGCCCGGCGCGCGCGCGGCCCACTCGTCGTGGCCGAAGTACGAGTGCGTCGCGCCCGTGGCGATGATGAGGTGGTCGTACGCGAGCTCGCCGTCGACGAGCTCCACCACGCGCCGCGCCGTGTCGATCGCGCGCGCCTCGGCGAGCAGCACCGTCACGTTGCGCTGTCGACGGAGCACGTGACGGATCGGCGCCGCGATGTCGCTCGGGTTGAGCGCCGCCGTCGCGACCTGATAGAGCAGCGGCTGAAACAGGTGGTGGTTCTGCCGGTCGACGAGCGTGACGCGAACAGGCACCGAGCGGAGGGCCCTCGCGGCGGCGAGGCCACCGAATCCTCCCCCGAGGATGACGACGTGAGGTCGGGTCATTGCGCGTCATCGTGGGGCCCTAGCGCCCGCGCGACCAGCCCCCGCGCGCCGCGAACGCGCGTGTGGACGCGCTTCTCGCGCGGCTGATATGGTCCGCCGAGACGATGCGCTCGACCCGTGCTCTGTTGGCGGCCTGCGCGGCGGCGCTGGGCTTCGCGCTCGTCCTCCGCGCGTTTCAGTACCCGCTCGTCGAGGGTGACACGGTCACGCTCCTCCGAGGCGCGCGCGCGGCGAGGCTGTGCTTCTCGCGCGGCGCGTGGGGACACTGCCCCGAGGCGTCGTACTTCCCCGTGGCGCAGTACATCCCCGCGTGGGCGGCGCTCGCGGCGGGCTTCAGGCTCACCTTCGCGTCGCGCGTGCTCATCGCGACGAACCTCGCGTCGTTCGTGGCGACGCCGTGGCTCATCTGGTGGGCCCTGCGCGAGCGCGCGGGCGCATCCGTCGCGGCCCTCGTGGCGCTCATCGCCGTCGACGGACCGATGCTCTACTACGCGGGGTCGAGCTTCAACGAGATGACCGCCGCGTGCCTCACCGTCGCGGCCGTAGCGCTCACGCTGCGTCGCGCGAACCCCGTCGCGTGCGGCGCGGCCTTCTTCGCGGCCTCGCTCACCAAGGAGATCGCGCTGCCCTTTCTCGCGCTGCTCGCCGCGGGGGCGCTCCTGCCCGAGCTCGCGCGCAAGGGCGAGCGCCCGTGGCGTCACCTCGCAGGCGCCGCCGCGGGGAGCGCGCTCGGCCTCGTCGCCACCTCGCTCTTCAACCACTTTCGCGAGGGGGGCTTCAGCAACACCTTCCTCCTCCAGCCCATGCTCCGCGTGCCGTGGACGAGCGTGAAGGTCACGCAGTCGCTCGCCCTCTGGTTCGCGCCGAGCAGCGGCGTCGCGGTCTTCTGGCCCGCGATGACCGCGGTGCTCGCCGTCGGGCTCGCCTCGAGCGCGCGCGCCCTCCGCGCCGATCGCAGCCTCACGTCGCCCGGGTGGTCCGGCGCCCTCGTGGCCCTCGCG
>JBPOHC010001018.1:0-34997 GCA_052035985.1 Myxococcota bacterium
GCTCGATGAGCTCCAGACCCAGAGTGTGAGCCCGAGGTCGCGCGCAAAACCGATGCACCATCCTCGCACGCGCTCCCATTCGAACGAGGCGATGTGGAGCGCGCGGGCTCCAGCGCGCATGAGCGCGAGCGCGTCCTTGTACGTCGTTGTCATGGTCGTGTTCCCCGACTGTCTGGTTGTGGGCCCCGGTGTAGCTCCCGCGAGTTCGCGCAGAACCGAATGGAGCGGGCGCGATCCTGTCGCATGCAGCAGGGCGCGTTCAAGGGCGCGCGGGCGCTGCGAAACCGTGCTCGTCGAGCCGACGAAGGTCGTGGCGATCGACCGCGACAGAATCGCCGAAGCGCGTCGGTGTCGCTCCGGGTGAAGCAGTCCCCGGCTGAGGACGCCCGGCGGTCATTCCTTCCGCCGACCCTCGCGCTCGCCGCTCACATCGAGCGAGCACAGCATCCTGGTCAGCGTCTCTCTCGCAATGTCGAGCCGCCCGACGTCGAGCGCGTCGAGCGCGCCCTTCACCGCGCCGACGATCTCAGCCAGCGGCACACCTCCCGCAACCTCGCTCGAAAATACCCTGGACCGGTCCAGGTTATCCCCCCCGAAGCCGTCGGAATCGGTCAGAATACGTCCGACCCCACCCGCGAAATCATTACGGATTCTGACGGATTCAGCTTGACAGTTGTGCTTCGATTCCTCTGTGCTTCCGATCGCTCTTTGCGTCCGTGCAATCGATGTTGATTCTGAAGTGTGGTGCGCAGCGAAGGGGCTGTGCGAGAGGGCCGCATCGCCGCGTGACTCGCTCCCTCCGGAACGGTCGTCGAGAACGCGCGGAGCCACGCGGGACAGGTTCGTTATCCGTGCGGTCCCACGAGGCGATGCCTACATTGCGAACGTGAGTCGAACCTCTGACGATTCCATACGGAACGTCATGATCATCGTGATGAATGCAGATTCACGCTGAGGTGCGCCGGGTGAGTCTGTAGCGAGGGCGCGAGATGCCAGGACCCGAACGAACGCCGCTTCGCCCTGAGGAACCGAAGGCCCCCGATCCGCGCGGGCCCGGAGAGCATCATCCTCTCATGCCATCGAACCTCGACTCAGCCGTGGTGCCCGTGGTCGTCTATCGCTGCCTCGTCGACAACGACGGCCCCACGCGGGTGCTGTTCGTCGACGAGCGCGTCGAGGCGCTCTGGGGCGTCTCCGCCGAGGAGGCGAAGAGGAACCCGCAGGCCCTCGCGGCGAGGATGCACCCCGACGACGTAGCGCCCTGTCGCGAGGCGCTGCGAGAGGCGGCGCGAGGCGGCAAGGACTTCGTGCGCGACCTGCGCGTGTCGACGCCTGACGGTCGCTGGCGTTGGCTCCACGCGCGCTCGACGCCGACGAGGACGCAGGGCGGGCAGATCGTCTATGAGGGCATCCTCGCGGACGTGACGCGCCGCAAGGACGCCGAGGAGGCGCTCGCGCGCGAGGCCGACTTCAACCAGCGAGTGTTCAACTCGCTCGACTCTCGCCTCGCGGTGATCGGCGCCGACGGGGTCATCTTGAAGATCAACGCCGCGTGGAGCCGCTTCGTCGAGGGGCGCGCCGGCGCTGACGAGGGCGCCTGGGGCATCGGCACGAGCCTCTTCGCGCCCTTCGATGAAGCCTGGGGAGGGCCCTCGATAGCGTCGCAAGCCTTCGAAGGGATCCGTCAGGTGCAGCGAGGAGAGCGGACGGCCTTCTCGCTCGAGTACCCCTGCGATGGACCCGACGGAGCGCGGCGCTGGTACTCGATGCGCGTCTCGCCGCTCGAAGGGCGCGAGGACGCGGTCCTCGTGGCGCACACGGACATCACGGCGATCAAGCGCGCCGAGGAGGCGCTGCGAGAGACCAACGAGATGTACGCGAGCTTCATCAGCCGGTCGCCGATCTACGCGTACATCAAGGATGTCGACGAGCGCGAGAGCCGCGTCCTCCACGCGAGCGAGAACTTCGTCGAGATGATCGGAGTCCCCGGCTCGCAGATGGTCGGCAAGACCATGACCGAGCTCTTTCCTCCGGGGCTCGCCGAGTCGATGACCGCCGCCGATCAAGACGTCGTGCGCGGAGAGAAGGTGCTGCGCATCGAGGAGGAACTCTCGGGGCGGAGCTACGCCACCGTGAAGTTCCCCATCGCGCTCGGCGCGAGGAAGCTCATCGCCGGGTACACCATCGACATCACCGAGCGACAGCGCGCCGAAGACCAGCGCAGAGCCCTCGAGCGCCAGCTCCTCCACGCGCAGAAGAAGGACAGCCTCGGCGTCATGGCGGGCGGCATCGCCCACCAGTTCAACAACCTCCTGACCATCATCCAGGGCAACCTCGAGCTCGCGCGCGAGCAGGGCAGCCCCGCCCTCGACGGCCTCCTCGCCGACGCCGAGGCCGCCGTGCGACGCGCCTCCGCGATCAGCCACAGCATGCTCAGCTACCTCGGCCAGAGCGCGCACCACCGCGAGCCGCGCAACATGGCCCGCGACACGATCGATCTGCTTCCCTTCATCCGAGCGGCGCTGCCCACCAACGTGCGCCTCGAGGTCGACATCGCCGACGACCTCCCGTGGTGCACCATCGACCCCGCCGAGCTCCGCGTCGTGACGCTCAACCTCGTGACCAACGCCTGGGAGGCCGTCGCCGAGCGAGGCGGCGTGGTGCGCGTCGCCGTGCGCCGCGAGGCGTCGATCTCCGCCATCGAAGACGCCGACGAGAGCCCCGTGCGGCGCGCCGGATCGTGGTCGTGCCTCGAGGTCCGCGACGACGGTCCGGGCTTCGACGCCGAGACCAGGGAGCGCATCTTCGACCCATTTTTCAGCACGAAATTCACGGGCCGCGGCCTCGGGCTCCCCGTCGCGCAGGGGATCGTCCACGCGAGCGGCGGCGTGATCGAGGTCGAGAGCGCGCCGATGCGCGGCACCGTCGCGAGGGTCTACCTGCCCGAGAGCACCCCCGCGGAGCTCGTCTCCCTCAGGCCCGCGATGGCCGCCGACTCGCTCCACGCGGCGCCGGTGGCGGCGCCCAGGCACGGCGCGGTGCTCCTCGTCGACGACGACAGCGCGGTGCTCCGCGCGGGCCAGCGGATGCTCCAGCGTATGCAGCGCGAGGTGCTGCTCGCCACGAGCGGCGCCGAGGCCGTCGAGGTCTTCGCCCGGCACGAAGACGCCATCGGCTGCGTCGTGCTCGACCTCAGCATGCCAGGGATGGACGGCTGGGAGGTGCTCGCCGAGCTCCGTCGTCGACGGCCCGATGTGTATGTGGTCGTGGCGAGCGGCTACGACCTCGCCCGCCTCCGAAAAGAGCGCCGCGACGTGCAGCCCGACGCGTGGCTCCAGAAGCCCTTCAACGCCGGGGAGCTCGTCGCGCTGCTCGCGCCTCAGGGCGCGCCGCGGAGGGCATGATCACCGGCACGCGCCGCGGAGCTGATACTGTCGGCCAGGGCACGTCGAGCTCGAGGTGAAGGTCCTGCCGTCGCAGCCGCAGAAGGACGCGACGTCGGCCGTGCACGGGCGCGCCGGGACGCAGCGCCAGATCGTGGCGCAGCCCTGCGGGCCGTCGCAGATCATCGAGGGCGGGCAGTCGCTCGACGCCGTGCACGAGCGCGGCAGCGGGACGTCGACCGAAGCATCGACGGAGACATCGACGGGCGGCCCCGCGTCGGTGCATCCGCCGCCCGTGCAGAGCGCGCGATCGGGCCCCGCGCAGTAGCACGACGCGCACGCGCCGAGCGGGCACGTCGCGCCCACGGGGCAGAACGTTCCGTCTGCGAGCGCGCAGCCCGGCGGCGGCGCGGCGTCGACGCAGCCGATCTCGGTGCACGCGAGGTTGCCGAAGCGATCGCACCAGCAGGTGTTGCAGCCGTCGCCCGCGGGACACCGCGTGCCTACGGGGCAGATCGTTCCGTCGGGCAGCTCGCAACCAGGCGGCGGCGGAGGCGGACCCGAGTCGGAGCCCTCACAGCGCCCGCGGTACATGAACGAACGCGTGGGGCAGGTCGAGCTCGCCGTGAAGGTCATGTAGTCGCAGCCGCAGTAGAAGGCGATGTCGTCGGTGCACGCGCGCCCGAGGAGGGGTCCGCAGTAGCTCGGCGTGCCGCATCCCTCGTGGACGAGGCACTCCTGACCGTTGGCGCAGTCGGCGCTCGTCACGCACACGCGCGGCGCGTCGACGGGCGGCGCGTCGACGGGCGCCACGTCGGTCCCGGCGTCGCCCGTCGGGCCTACGATGTCTCCGCCGCAGCCGACGAGGGTGAGCGTCGCGGCAGCCATCAGCACGGATCGAAGTGAGGTCATCGGGGCGCTCCTTGTGTGTTCTTCTTGCGACGCGTTCGGCTCACGGTGGCACAAGCTCCGCGCCGCGCGTCGATGTGTTGGAGCTGTCTCACGATCCGTGCCCGCGCGATGGGGCCCTCTGCGGTATAGATCGCGCCCCATGATCGACGACGTCCACGCGCTCTGCGCGGCGATCGAGCGCGGCGCGCGCTTCGAGTACCGCTGCTTCTGGAAGCCCCTCGTCGCCCCCGACGGAGCCGTCACTGACGCTTGCTTCTCGCAGTGGTGGGAGAGCGAGTTCGTCATCGGGGCTGTGACCTACACCACCGCGGAGCAGTGGATGATGGCGGGCAAGGCCCGGCTCTTCGGCGACGACGAGACCCTCGGAGAGATCCTCGCGACGCACGATCCCGCGACCGTGAAGAAGCTCGGACGCAAGGTGCGCGGCTTCGACGAGGCCGCGTGGAAGCAGCGCCGACTCGACCTGGTGACCGAGGGGAACGTCGCGAAGTTCTCGCAGCGCGCCGACCTCCGCGGGCACCTCCTGGCGACCGGCGACGCGGTGCTCGTGGAAGCCTCTCCGCTCGATCGCATCTGGGGTATCGGCCTCGCCGCGGAGCACCCCGACGCCCTCGATCCCCGGCGCTGGAAGGGCTTGAACCTCCTCGGCTTCGCGCTCATGCGGGCGCGCGCTCGCATCGCCGGGGATCGTACGTAGCCGAACGATCTCGCCCGTCACCCGACGCACGACCAGGGATCGAGGCGGGGCGTTCGTGCTCCTCGTGGCGCCGACGGAGAGGCCGTGGAAAGACCCTCCTTGCCCCCGTCGCGGAGACAACGATACCGTGCGCTCCCCGAACGATGGCCCTACGAAACACCCCATGAAGCACCCCCGCCGACTCCTCGTTGCCACGCTCGCCACCCTGCTCGCGCAAGGGTGCTCGGGGACGCACCAGTCCGTCAGGCCCCGCGTGGTCTCGCAAGCCCCGCACGGCGACGTAGACGGGAGCTCCGTCGCAGACCTCCAGCGCGACCTCGACGAGACGCCGCCCGGAGACGACAGCCGCCACGCGATCCGTGACGGCGTCGCGCGGTACATGGCCGCGCGCGGAGTCGAGGCGCTCCAGACGGGCGACTTCGCGGGCGCGGTCGCGCGGCTCCGCCAGGCCCTCGTGCACTACACCCCCGCAGAGATCGCGCGCGGCGGACTGCCCGACGAGATCGCGCCCCTCGCGCGGGGCATCCTCGATGTCGCGTCGTCGCGCGGTGACGAAGCCCACAGCCTCGCGGCCGCGCGCGTGCTCATGGCCCTGCGCACCGTCGACCCCGACGCCCACGCCCAGTGGGACCGCATCCGCGAGTGGGGGAGCCGCAACCGCACGGAGTTCCAGCGCCCCTGGGTCGTCGAGGGCGAGCTCTCAGACATCTACAAAGAGATCGCCCGCATCGTGCCCGCGCAAGACGTCCTCGACGGCGCCGCGGAGCACATGGTCGCCCGCCGTCGCGCAGTGCTCGACGCGCGCGCGCTGCTCACGGGCCGCGACGGTCCGCGCCTCAACTTCGACGAGGTGCAGCAGCTCCGCGCGGGGATGCGCGTCGCCGCGGCGGACCTCGCGATCGTCTTCCTCCGCGTGGGCGACGTGCGAGAGGCGGCCAACAGGCTCACCTCCCTCGGCAGCGCGAGCGAGTCGTCGGGGCTCGCCTCGGCGCTCGGCTCCATCGCCCAGGGAGAGGGCGGCGCAGACCCTCTCTGGGAGCTCGCGCAGCGCCTCGCCCAGATCGACGGCGCAGCGGCCGCGGGCGTGTGCCGCGTCGGCAGGCAGAGCTTCGCCAACGACATGCGCTTCGCCGGATGCCTCGCCGTCTCCGCCGAACACGAACGCGACCTCGGCCTCGCGAGCGCCCACCTCGAACGCGCAGCCTCCCTCGGCAACGCAGACCAGCGCGCGCTCAGGGCCGCCATCGAGGCGAGCCGCAGCGCCCTCGGGCTCGCCATCGGCGGCGACGACCTCGGCCCCGGACGCCGCGCCTACGACCGCACGCGCGCCCTCCTCGAACGCTGGCGGACGCAGTACCAGGGACAGCTCGCGCCCGTCGCCGACGCCGACCTCGAGACCCTCGCAGCCGACCTCGAGCTCTCCGCGGGCAACCTCCGCGAGGCCGAGCAGCACCTCACGCGCGCCACGCAGGGCGACGCGCCCTCACGCGACGCGTTCTACCTCCTGGCCGAGATCTCGTGGCGCCACCGCGACGGCGCCGAGGCCGCGCGACGTCTCCGCGCGGGCCTCGCCCTGCCGCTGCGCCCCGACGAGAGCGACTCGCTGTTTCGTCCGCAGTACACCGTGCGGCTCGCGCAGGCCGCGCAGGTCGCGGGCGACGCGGCCGAGGCCCGCAGGCTCTTCGAAGAGTCCGCCGCCGCGCTCGACGCCCTCGCGCGCAGCCTCACGGGGCACGACCTCGCCGCGGCGATGCTCCAGCGCGCCGTCGTGGCCGACGCGCTCGGCGACTCCGAGGGCGTCCACCGCGCGCTCGTGGCGGCCCTCGACGCCGACTCCGACGGCCGCGACGTGGCCGCGCGCGCGATCACCTTCTCGCTCTCTCGGAGCCGCTGGTCCGACGCGAGGGATTTCTATCGCACTGCTCGGGCGTCGCTCACCCTCGACCGCACGTGGCAGGTGTACTTCGCGCTGTGGGGCTCCGTCGCCGCGCGCATGGGGCGCCTCTCCGACGACGGCGGCGCGCAGCGCGCGCTCGAAGCGATCGCGTCGGGCGCCGACGGGCAGGCGTCGTGGACGGCGCGCCTCGCGCAGCGGTACACGGGCGCCATCGACCGCACGCGGCTCACGGGCTACGCGCGCACCACGGGGCAGCGCGCCGAGGCGCTCTTCTACGACGGGATGCTCAAGCTCTCGGGCGGCGACGCGACGGGGGCCGAAGAAGACCTCCGCGCCGTGCTCGCCACCGACGTGATGCGCTACTGGGAGTACGAGATGTCGTGGGAGATGCTCGAGCGGCACCTGCACGCGCCGACGGCCTCGACGGAGACCACACCGACGTCTGCGACGGCGGCGAGGGAGCCCGCGCAGCCCTCCCCCGCGGTCGCGCGCTGAAACAACTCAGCCCGCGAGGAGCGCCCGCGCGAGCTTGAGGAAGTCGTTCTCGGTCACGATGCCCACGAGCGCGCCGCCGTCGTCGACGACGAGGAGGCACCCGACCTTGCGCTCGATGAGCATGTCGGCGGCGAGCGTGAGGTGCAGCGACGGAGACACGGTGATCACGTCGCGCGACATGATCTCTCGCACGCGGAGCGGCGCGTCGTCGGCGCGGCGCTGACCGCTCATCACAGCGGCGCGGAGAACGTCGCGGTGCGTGATGAGCCCCACGAGCCTGTCGCCTGCCACGACGGGTAGGTGACGGAGGCTGAAGCGCTCCATGTTTTCGGCGAGGTCGGTGAGGGTCTCGTCCTCGCCGAGGACGACGAGGGTGTCTGACATGATCTCTCCCACGGTGCGCGGCGCGGTCTTCATGAGACCGTTGCACACCCCGCGAGAGGCGCGTGTCAAGCGCTGGCGATCAGGCCATGTAGGTGAAGTCGGCGACGGACTGGAGGCTGTTCATGTCGCTGGCGTTCACGCGCGCGACGAAGGCCTTCGGCACCACCTCCATGATGTTGGTGATGAGGCCCGTGGGGACCGCGCTCACGACGCCCGTGAGGAGCGCGTAGAGCACCACGAAGTGCTGCGTCTCGTCGCCCTCGATGGTGCCCGCGAGGAAGCGGTTGCCCGTCGACGAGAGGGCCTTGACCGCGCGGTTGTACGCGATGGCCGCGGCGCGCTCGGTGTTGCACGCGAGCTTGAGCACGTTGGAGACCGTGCCGCTGAACGTCGACGGCGGCGTGAACATCACCGAGGCTTCGGTCACGGGCGTGCCGCCGATGGCGGTGATCGCCGCGGCGAGCTGCGTGGCGTGGGCGCGGTGGTGGCCCTGCCAGGACGTCGCGATGACCGAGAGCGCCGGGCCGTTGGCGGCCTGCGGGTCGCCCGTCGGGGGCATGTTGAGCGTGGGGAGCGCCGCCGCGTAGGCCTTGATGGCCTCGTACTCCTTGGTGAGGAGGTTGTTGAGCGGGATGATGTCGGGGTTGGGTCCCGCGGGCACCGCGTCGTCGCCGCAGGCGGCGAGGGTGACGGTGCTGGTGGCGGCGAGGGTGCCGAGGAGTCCGCGGCGCGTGAGCTTGTTGATGTCGTTCATGGTCGTGATGCTCTCCGGTCAGCTCATCGCCAGGGGCGCGAAGGTGAAGTCGGGGACCGTCGAGAGGTCCGTGGTCTCGCCGGTGATCGCGACCACCGAGCGGGGGCAGATCTCGCTGACCATCATGGCCGCGGCGGGACCGGGCGAGGCGACGCCCTTGAGCAGCAGGTAGATCACGATGAAGTGCTGCGTCTCGACGCCGCCGATGGCCGCGGCGAGCTCCGCGGCGGTCACGTTCGTGAGCGACTTGAGCGCGTTGGTGTACGCGATGGCCGCGGCCTTCTCGGCGTTGCAGGCGAGGCGGAGGTAGTTCTGCACCGTGCGGGTGAAGCCCATCGCCGTGGGCGGCGTGAAGATCACCGACGACTGCGAGATGGGCGTGCCCTGGAGGCTCGTGATGAGCCGCGCGAGGCGCATCCCGTGGTCGAGGTGCTGCGAGCGGTAGTGCGTCGCGACGAGGCCCGCGGCGGCGCCGAGGCTGCGGGCGGGGTCGTCCATCGCAGGGCTGCCGAAGTAGCCGATGGCGCTGTCGTAGGCCTGCTGCGCCTCGTACTCGGCGCGCAGCAGCGCGTTGAGCACCATGACGTCGGCGGCGCTCTGCGCCTCGGCGTCGCGCGTGACCGCGGAGACGGCCAGCGCCGCGCCAACACCGGCGAGGAGGGCGGCGCCTCCGCTCAGCGTCTCGCGCCTTGAAAGTTCATCGTTCGACATTGCTCGAGTTCCTCCTGGTGAAGAATCATCGGTCGCGCGCGGAGAGATCATCGGATCAAGACACCCCGTCGCGGCCGTAACCGGGGCGCATGATGGGCCATCGACCGCCCCGAGGGAACAGAGATTCAACCGTTCTCACGCGCGGTTTCAGAACGCGCGTCGCGAGTACGATGCTCGTTGCGGGGCGGATGGTCTTCAGGTGGGCGAAGAGATCGGATCAGGTCGTGCGGGCGCGGCCGTTGGGCGCCGCGGGCGACGTGCCGCCGGGAGGCGGAGGCTGCTGTCCGGGCTGACCGGGCTGCTGCGTGAGGTTCACGAAGCGGCCGATGGGGGCGGCCTTGAGCGACACGTCCCACGAGAGATCGAAGGGCGGATCGACGTTGGCGGGGATGCCGTCCATCGCGGCGCCCATGTCGAGCACCTGGTCGAGCTGCTCGTCGTCGAAGCCGAACTCGTGGAGCACGAGGATGTTCGGCGACGACACGATCGCAGCCGCTTCCTCACCGCGCAGGGGGAGCGAGTTGTCCTGCATCCTGCACGCTTGATGGAGGGCAGCCACGAGGTGGTCGTTGATGACCACGCTCGCGACGAGGGGGCCGTACGCGAGGAGCGCGCGCTTGCCGGCCTTGTCCTGGTGGAGCGACACGTCGACGGCGAAGATGCTGTTGGGCAGGTCTTCGGCCATGCGCTTCTCGAACGCGGGGCCCTTGAGACCCGCGCCTTCGAGCTCCTCCGACATGGGGATGCGCACGTGGCGGTCGCACGAGATCGTGGCGAGGAGCGCGGCGCTCTTCCACTGCTCGATGACGAGGGGCTGCTTGTCGTTCGTGGCGCGCTTGAACTCTTCGAGCACGCGGTCGGGGAAGATCCTCGCGGCCACCCACGCGCGGTCGCCGCAGGGACAGAGGCGCGTCGGGTTGGCGCCCTTCGGGATGTCGTCGCACACGAACTTCAGCTCGCGCTTGAAGTCGGGCGTCCCGGGCGGCGCGCGGAAGGGCATCTCCATGAGGTTGATCGGGCGACCCATCGAGCCGTCGGCGCGCTTGGGGTTGAGCTGGAGCCCGTTCATCTGGAAGGTGATGTCAGGCCGCTCGGAGCGCGCCGCGTCGACGTAGCGCTTGATCTCCGACACGCGCGCCATCGCCTCGCCCACCGCGGCCGCCGTGGTCTCCGTGAGGAACCACCCGAGGTGCGCCGCGCCGAGCGCCACGATCGCCATCTCGACGGGCCAGCGGAACTCGCCCGCCGTCGCGATGACCACGCCGCCGCCCTGCTGCTCCTGCCACTGGAGCGCGTTGCGCTCGAGCTGAGCCTCGACGAGCTTGCGCACCACCGCGCGGTCGAGCACCACGCCGGCGCGGAGCTCTCCCTTCGCGATCTTCTCCGCGTGCTCGTACGCCCACGCGGGGAACGACGGCCCCTGCGGCATCGGCGCGATCTGCGGCAGAAGCGTCAGCGGAATGCCCTTCTTGCCCACGGCCGCCTCGGGGGGCAGCTCGAGAGCCTCGACGGCGCCCACTTCGGCGATCTTCTCGTTGAGCCCGACGTTGTCCTTCGGGCCCGCCCAGAGCCAGTAGCCCTTCTCGGCCTCGACGACGACCTCTTCGCCCGCCGCGGCGCGCGAGAGGATGTCACGCCACGTCTCCGCGAGCGTGAGGTGCCTGCCGAACTGCTGCTGCACCGAGGACTCTTCGAGCGCCACGGACTCCGACTCGACCCCGTCGAGGGGAGCCTTGAGCACGCGGAACGAGATCGTCGCGCCGTCGGTGAAGGGCACCGCGCCCGCGTCGGGCGAGAGCGCCTCGACCACGAGCTCCGCACCCGAACCCGGCATCGCCTTGATGAAGCGGACCGCACACACGCGGCGGGGCGTCGCCTCGGGGTCGGGGGTCACCTTGCCCGTGCGCTGATCGGGCTGCGGAGGGAGCACCTTCGCGCCGCAGCGGCAGAGGCCCTTCCACGTGGGGACGGTGCGGCGAGGGTCCTGCGGGTCGCGGCGGTTCTCGCTCGGATCTTCCGCGGCGGGGAGGGGCGGAGGGTTCTTGAAGATCTCTTCGACGAAGCGCTGGAGCTCGCTCGCGTTGCGGTAGCGAGGCTGGCCCTGAGGGCCCGCGTACGGAGGATCAGGGAACCCGAGGATCGTCGCGCCGAGGAGCCCGCACTTCGGGCAGGCGCCGACCACGTGAGCGGTATCGATCGGGAGCGGGGCGCCGCGGGTGATCTGCGTACGCTGGCCGCGCGCGCTGTCGAGGGACCTGCGGACGGCCGCGGAATCAACGGTCTCAGCCATCGAAAACATCTCCAATCCGTGTGTGGTAACGACGGGGGCGCGGACGATACAGGGTTTCGCCGGGCGGCGCGAGCCCTGAACGTCAGCTCCGAAGTGCGGTGTATCTACGGGGATTTAGAGGCGAGGAGGGGTGTAACTGGCAGGAGATGCGAGGCGCGCGCTGCGTCGATCAGCCGCTGCGGCAGACGCCGTCGACGCATGCCTGACCCGCGGCGCACTCCGAGGCGCTGCCGCAGTTCGAGAGCACCTCGTTGTTGGTCTGGCAGAAGCTCTGGCTCGTGCCGAGGTACCGGATCGGCGCGCAGTTGCGGTACTGCACGTCGGTGCGCAGGCACTCATCCGCCGAGGCGCAGGGGCGGCGGCAGACGCCGTCGAGGCAGCGGCTCCCCGAGGCGCACTGCGCGTCGGTGGTGCAGAAGGGCTGGCGACGCGTGTCGACCGCGCAGAGGCCCGAGCTGCAGAAGCGACCCGCGCCGCATTCGGCGTTGGTCGAGCAGCGCGAGAGGCAGGTCGAGTTCACGCAGGTGCGAGAGGCGCCGCAGTCGGCGTCGAGCACGCACTCGCCCGCAGGCGCATCGACGCAGACGCCGTCGGCTCCGCAGCGCTGTCCGGTGGGGCAGGGCGACGTCGCCGAGCAGGCCGCGCGGCACTGCTGGTTCACGCAGACGCGACCGGCGCCGCACTGCGAGCTGAAGCGGCAGGTGTCCGAGGGCGCCGTGCAGAGGCCGCCGACGCAGAGCTGTCCGCCCGTGCACTGAGAGTTTGCGGTGCAGGGACACGTCGCCGACACGCCCGAGCAGACGGGGCGCACACAGGCGCCGTTGATGCACTCGGTCCCGCTGGCGCAGTCGGTGTTCGAGCGGCACGCGGTCGAGACCGGCGTGGGCTGAACCTCCGTGGGGGCGAGGCACATCCCGCGGACGGTGGCGGTGGCGCCGCGACACACCCAGCCCTGGAGGCAGTCGGCGTCGGTGGCGCAGCCCGTCACGCAGCCGGCGCTCGTGCACGTCTGTGATGCGGCGCACTGGCTGCCCGCGCCGCAGGTGTTCCGCGCGGGCGGAGGCACGGCGCGACATCCGACGCCGTCGCAGTAGTAACAGCCGTTGGCGTCACAGTAGTAGTCGTCGCTCGAGCATCCCAACGCGCCCGCCGCAAACGCCAGGGACAGAAACGCGAGGGCCTTCGTGGTGTAGGAGATCGAACGAGTGCGCATGGTCATCGCCTCCGCCTTGGTCATTTCGCGATCCTCTATGACAGAACCGTGCCACGAGTGTCCAGCCACCCGCCAGCGCCCCCACGCGCTTCGTGGGGGCATCGCGGGAATCTCTCGTGAACGTGGCTTCACAGCGCGCTCGTGAACCGCGACATCGGCGCGCGCGCCGGGATACGATCCCCGACGTCGTGAAGGTTGTACCCGGTGTGTTTCTCCTCGCGTTGACCTCCTGCGCCACGGGCGGGAGCGTCTCCGCGCCTCGGGCCGCGGCCCTCGCGTTCGCCGCCGCCGCGGAGCGGGGTGACACCGCGGCGCTCCACCAGATGCTCCCCGCGCGTGTGAGAACAGCGGAAAGCGCAGAGGCTTTCTCCGCGCGGCTCTCGGGCGATCGCGTCGAGCTCGCGGCGCTCGGACGCTCGGTGACGCAGACCCTCGAACAGCGCGGCGCGATCAGGGTCGACGTGGCGCTGCGTGATCGCGTGTCGGTCCCCGTGCTCGACGATGACGCGGGGTGGCGCCTCGAAGATCCGGGAATCACCCCGACGGCTGCCATCGGCGCACAGGGGATCGTCGGTGCGCGCGCGGCGGTGCGTGCGCTTCATGTTGCGCTCCTTCGGCACGGACCGGGCGCGTGGGTGCGATCGCTCTCGGCGCGGGCGAGGGGAAACGTCACCGCCGAGGTGGCCGCCCTCATCGAGGCCACCGAAGACCCCACGGCGCTCGAATACACCAGCGCCCCCGCGATGGTTCGCTTTCGGCTCCCCGACGCGAGGTGGCTGGTGGTGGTCTTCGAAGGAGACGCGTGGCGCGTCGACGGCGTGAGAGACCCCGAGTAGCGGATCGTCAGGGTGTGGGCGCGGGCTTCGGCGCGTCGCCGCTGTCATCCACCGCGCGCTTCGACCGCACGCGAGAGAGCATCGAGGGGACGTGCTCACCGAGAGACCTTCCCCAGCGCCAGCCCGCCACGCGCTCGACCTCTTGATAGCGTCGCGCCACGACGACGGCCATGCGATCACGGAGCGCCGTGAGCTTCGCGAGTGCCTCGGCCTTCTCTCCGCGAGGACGTCCGCCCGTGGGCGTGAGCGCGTCGAGGAGTTCTTCACCGAGCGCGGCGGCTTCCTTGAGCTGCGCGGCGGTCACGGCGGTCTTGCCGCGGACCTGCGCGGCGTTGCGACGAAAGAGCGACGCGAGGTCGGCGCAGTCCTGCGCGACATCGAACCAGCCGCGTCCGGCCTTGATGCTGGCCACCTCGGCGGCGTCGAACACGCCCGCGTCGACCAGCGCATCGGCGGCCTTGAGCAGCACGCGTCGGATCTTCGACGACGCAGCGAACTTCACGCGCAGGTCAGGACGCTTGATGACCACCTGCTCCACGCGTCGCGCTGCGAAGGCCAGCGCCTTCGCCGACTCGGTGCAGCGCTCGATGCGTGAGAAATCCACCTTCGGCGCGTTCGCGTCGCCCTCGATCGCGGCGCGCTCCTTCATCACGGCGGCGATGCCCTCGCGGACGTTGTGAACCACCAGCGTGGCGCTCCCGCTGAAGGGCTTCACGTCGCGCTCGTCGACGGCCTCGGCCTCCGCGGTGAACTCCGCGAGCGCGGCCTCACCGCCCGCGAGGTCTTCACCGTCGGCGCCCTCCTCGATCACGGGCTCCTCGGTGTTCACCGCCATCGGGCGCATCGACCCGCTGGTCTTCTTCTTCTCTTCCGGCTTCGCCGCCGTGGCTCTCTTTCGCTTCATCGCCGCCGTCCTCCTCTCCGGGCAGCGCTGTGCTGCCCTCCTGCTCCTTTCAACGGCGCCCCCTCGAAGAGTATGAGGGGAAACTCCGAGAGCCTCTCAGACCCCGTCGCGGTCTGTTCCGAACACAGCGCGCGACCTCCCGAACGCGTGGCCCGTCTGTGACGCACACCCGCCCGACGCATCCGAACGCGCCCCGCGTCTGTGAAGCACACCCGCGGGAGCCTTCGCGACCCTCCGCGCGAATCTCCGTCACAGATCCGACGCGCATCGGAGCCCGCGCCGCGAGTCTCGTTCAGACTCCCGGGGGGTATCTCGATGGGGTCGCGAGTCTGCGCTCAGGGAGTCGACGGCAGCACGAGCACCACTTCGACTCTGTCGTCGCGCGTGCCGCCCGTCTCGATCGCGTGGAGCCCCTGTGATTGCAGCCTCTCGGGCGCGATTCCGGCGTGGCGCAGGGCGTCGGCCAGGGCAGTCGCCTGCGCCGTCGCGAGCGTCTCTGCGGGGCCCCGCTGCGGACCTCCCACGTAGACCTCGACGCGCACCCTCGCGTCGCGCTGCGCGGCGAGCACACGCGCCAGCGTCTCGACGCGCGTGCGTGACGTGGGCGAGAGCCGCGGTCCCGCGAAGAGCCCACGCAGCACCGCGATCACACCGCGCGCGTCACGCCTCGGGTCGAGCCCTCCGGCCTCCGAGAGCGAAGCCTGGAGCGCCGCTCCGTCGGTGCCTCCCGCCGCGGGATGCGCGTCTCGCGTTCCCTGAAGCAAGCGCTCGGCGCTCGCATACGCAGCGCCCGCGGCCGAGAGCGTCTGACTCGCGTCGGGCGCGTTCGAAGCGTGCTCCGCCGCCTCGATGCGCTGACGCACCTCCGCCACGCGAGGAGCCTCCGCCCCGAGCATCACCGCCGCCGCCACGAAGAGCTCCGCCTGCTGACGAAGCTCCGCCGCGGCGTTTCTCCGTTCGGGCGCGGCGACGCCGTTGGGCGCGGTCGCGGCCTGACGGGCCCTCGCGGTCGCCCTCCGCGCCTCGATCATGCGCGTGACCTCGGCCTCGATGTCGTGGCTCTCCTGTTCGGCGCGGGCCACGTCGGCGTCGATCTCGACGCGCTGACGCTCCGACTCCTCGACGCGTCGCCTCGCCCTGGCTGCATCGGCCACGGCCTCGGCCCGTTCGAACACCAGCCTCGCCTCGGCCGAGAGGTCGTCGCGCTCCGCGTCGGTCGCGGCCTCTCTCGCGCGCTGCACCGCGGTCGATGCCTCCGCGAACGCGTCGGGCGCGTCACGGGCCACCTCGCGCGCCGCGGGCGACGACATCATCCGGTCGAGCGTCGCGATCGAGGGGCGCACGGGCTGCTGACCCGCGCATCCGAACACAAGCACCGAAGCGAGGATGAGGCGCTTCATCGCGCAGCCTCCACGACAGCATCCGTAACACGCGCGACGGAGGCGTCTGCGTCGGGCGGAGGGAGCGCGTAGGTCGACACGGCCTCGTCTCCACGTTCGAGCACGAGGCGCTCTTCGGCGGCGCGCTCCAGTGCGGCGCGGGCCTGCGTGCGTCGCTCGGTGGAGGCCACCACGGCGCGCTCCCGCTCGGCGGCCGTGGCGTTCGCGCGGAGCGCCTCGACACGCGCGCGGAGCACCCTGGCGAGGAGCTCGATGCGTCGGGCGCGGGCGCGAACGGCGCCGGGGTCGCGGTGATGCTCCGCCTCGACCATCTCGGCGGCCCAGGCCTCGGCGCGGTCGGTGATGTCGGCCACCGCGGCGCGCTCGGCGTCGGTGAGGGTGAGCTCACGCGCGGCGGCGGTCACGGGGGTGATGTTCCGCTCGATGGCCTCGCGGGGCGTCGGGCGGCGGCTCTGCGCGAGGGCGGGGGCCACGGCGCACACGGCGAACGCCGCGAACGCTGCGGCGCGGAGGCTCTTCGAGAGGCGGTGCATCGGTGGGGCGGCACCTTGCGCTGGCCGTCGCGCGCCGTCAACGGCCACGGAGCGACGCGCCGGGTCGCGTGGTCTGTCGTTGAAAAGCGACCCCGCGAGGGGGTACGGTCGCGGCCCTTCCCGTGATCGAGCGCGTCGCGCAGCACCAGAGTCGCTTTCGCACGCCGGGCCTCGGGCCCGACACCCGCGGCGTCGCACTCGGTCCCCTCGGGATCGTGCTCGTGCCCAGCCTCGAACGCCTCGTGGCGTTCCTGCGCGCAGCGGGAGAGGAGGGCGCGCTCGACGAGCTCCTCGACTCGCTGCGTATCGTGCAGGTGATCTCGCCGCTTCGTACCCGCGAAATGGTCGTCGAGGTGCAGGCGAGCTCGTCGCACCGCATGGATCGCCTCGCCGCCATCGCGCGGCTCGTGGGCGCGATGGTGTTCACGGGCTCGGGGCGGCACTTCGTGAAGTACCGCGACGCGCAGGCGCCCTTCGGCTACGACATCGCGCAGCTCCTCGACGACCCCGGCGACCTCGGGCTCTACCACGACCGCTTCGCGCAGCCCTACCGCATCGACAAGGAGATCGGCCTCCGTGACCTCCTCCTGAGGCTCGCGCCGGTGGCCGTTCCGCGCGCCCGGATGGAGAGCCCTCGCACGCTCTACGCGCTCGTGCGCACGGGCCTCGGTGACGCCGTCGTGGGCTACCTCGCGCGCTGGGCCTGCCCCGCTCGCGTCGCCGTCGTCGAGTGGCAACGGGGAGGGACCTCCGACGTGGTCGAGCGCGCGTGGCTGCTGCAACTCACGCAGCCCGCGCAGCGCTTCACGAACCTCCTCCGCTCGCTCCCCGGGATTCGACTGTTCGTGCCTGACGGTGACCGCGCCGTGGTGGAGTTCGGCTACCGCCACCCGATCCCGCTGTCGTCGTGCGCGCCCCTCTTCGGCAGCGAGGAGATGGTGCTCTTTCGCGCGGGCGGAGACGGCGCCATCACGCTCCCGACGCGGCCTCCCTTCGTCGACGTGCAGACCGTGACGAGCCTCGTGGCGACGTCGCCCGCGACGGTCGAGAACGTCAAGACCATGGGTGTGATTGGGAGCTTCTCGCTGCCGCTGAAGCTCGTCCCCACGGGGTCTGCGCCGAGGCGCGTGGCCGCCGCGGTGATCCCGCTGGCCGAGCAAGACACGCTCGGGCGCATGCTCTCGGTGCTCCCGCCCGCGATGCTCAACCGGGTGCACGTGGCCTTCACCGAGACGACGATCTACCTCTACGGTCACGACGCGGCTTCGGTGGTACCGCTCGGGGTGCTCTACGAAGACCTCGGCGACAACGTGCTCGTGCCGCTCGGGTGGGGCTTGTCTCCGCCCATTCCGCCCGACGTGTTGCGTCAGCTCTCGCGGGCGCCTGGAGACGCGCGGCTCTTCGTGACGGGCGATCGCATCCCCATCACGTCGATTCCGCAGAGTGCTTTTGTGCCTGCGACGCGGGTGCTGCTCGGTGAGGTGCCGGTCTTCGAAGACGCGCTCATCGCGCCGCCGCTCGACGCCGACCTCCCGCTGCCCGACCTGTGGCCCACGCCGCCTGGCGTGCTCTCGGCGCTGATGGCGCCGGGCGCGCGCGGTGAGCTCCCTCCGGCTCGCACGTCTCCCGCGCAGCTCGACGCGACGAACGACCCCGAGCAGGGAGGGGCGGCGCCGGGTGGCTGACTTCGGCTCCTATCACGAGTTCGTGTCGCGCTTCGTCGGCCCGCTCGTGATGGGAGGCCGCGTCGAGGTGCGCGACCTCATCGGCCCCGGCGTGCTCAACGTCTGGATGCGTCCGCCGGACCTCGACGCGACGCTCGTGACGAAGATCGTCGACACGCTGCGCGCGCAGCTCGCCAAGCAGGGCCCCGTGGGCACCATCACGGGCCTCCCCCTCGATGCGCTGGCCCTCGCGGCCGTGTGGCACAACCTCCTCTCGATGACGCACCCCGAAGCGAAGGGGCGCACGGCGATGCGCAAGAAGGCGCGGCAGTGGAGCGTCACGATGCTCGACTGGGCGGGCGTCGCTCACACACGCGCTGAGGTCACCCTCCGACACGGCGTTCTGAGCGGGCTCGCGAGGCTGCGCAGGGTCGATACGCACGTCACGTTCTGGGCGGGCTACGCGGACTTCGTCGGCGTGTCTCCGCCCTCTGCGCTGGTGGCGTGGCCGAAGCTCCGTCGCGTGCGCGAGGACAAGACCTCGGTGCCCATCATGGACCTCCTCGGCGCGCTGGAGAGCGACGACCACGACGAGGCGACGGACCTCATCGGCGTCGCGCGCGCGGCACTGGCGCTCTCGCCGCTCACGGACCTCTCGCTCGCAGATCGTCCGCCCTCGATGGCCTTCGCGTGGGGTCAGCCGGGCGTCAACGCGCTCGCCGATCGCGCGCTCCGCGGCGCGGCGCAACGGATGCTGCTCTCGCGCGGCACGGCGGCGCTGCGCGCGGTGGAGCAGGCCACGATGACCGCGGCGAAGGGAGAGCTCCCCGAGCGCGCGGCGAAGCTGCTCTTGCGGTTTCACCTGGAGCTCGCGCTGACCGAGGCGATGTCGTCGCGGCCTTCGACGCAGGAGCCTCGCGCGCAGGGCGCCCAGGGCTCGTCGGGTCCGTCGCAGCAGTCGTCGTCGCTCGCGTCGCAGCCTCTGGCCTTCGACGCGTACGCGCGTCTCGGATATGCGCGCGTCGCTGAGATCACGGGGCTCTCGCCCGCGGTGGTGCAGCGCGCGTTGCCGCTCGATCCCAACCGTCCGCTACCGAAAGATCCGCCCTCGGCGCCGCTCCTGAAGTGCGCCGGGGCCTTGGAGGTCCGCTCGTGACTACTGCCCTCGTCCAGAGGCTCCGGGCGATGGCCCGGTCGCTCGAAGCACAGTTCCTCGGCAAGCAGGAGACCGTGCGGCTGATGGTGCTCTCGGTGCTCGCTGGAGAGCACATCGCGCTCATCGGTCCGCCCGGCACGGCGAAGAGCGCCCTCGTGCGCACCTTCTCGCGCTCCATCGACAGCAAGTACTTCGAGTACCTGCTCACGCGCTTCACCGAGCCCAACGAGCTCTTCGGTCCCGTGGACATCCCCGCGTTCCGTCAGGGCACGTACCGCCGACGCACCGAGGGGATGATGCCCGAGGCCGAGGTGGTCTTCCTCGACGAGATCTTCAAGTCGAACAGCGCGATCCTGAACTCGCTGCTCACGATCTTGAACGAGCGGAAGTTCAACAACGGCGGCACTGTGATCGACGTGCCCCTGCTCTCGGTCTTCGGCGCTTCGAATGAAGTCCCCGCCGACGAGAGCCTCCAGGCGATCTTCGACCGCTTCCTCCTGCGGGTGCGCAGCGAGCACCTCGACGCGTACCACTTTCAGGAGCTCATCAACCGGGGCGTTCAGCTCGAGCTCGAGCGCTTCGCCGATCGCCCGCCGCAGCAGCCCTTCCTCTCGACGAAGGACATCCTCGGGGCGCGCGCCGACATCGCGAGCCGCATGACCATCAGCGACGAGCTCATGGCGACGTACAAGTCACTGGTCTTTCAGATCAGGGCCGAGGGCGTGTCGCTCTCCGACCGTCGCGTGGTGAAGCTCCTGAAGCTCATGGCCGCGAGCGCGTACTTCGACGGAAGGCCCGCCGCAGACATCTCCGACCTCTTCATCCTCAAGCACACGTGGAACACGCTGGAACAGGCCGAGATCCTCGACGGGATCGTGGCCCCTGTTCTCGACGGCTGGTTCCGTCAGCACCCCGAGGCGCGCCGCGCGGGCGGCATGGAGGTCGGCCTCGACGCGCTCCTCGCGGAGGTCCAGCGGATCAAAGGCGTGCTCACCTCGGGCGCGCCGATCAGTGACCTCCAGCTCTTCGCGCACATGCGGGCGCTCGGTGAGATCAAGGCCGCGCTCCAGTCGCTCGCGACGGACCCCGCGCGACGCGCCCTCGCGGAGCTCGATCAGCTCATGGACCACGTCTTTCGTTCAGGTCGGATGACGGGCTGACGACGCGCCGGGTGCGCACCCGTCACGGTGCGAATCTCGGGGCGTCGCGGACGGAATCTGCTCTACGATGCGCCGTCGACGGGCGGCACAGCGAATCACGTCCGTCGTGAAAGGAACCTCCATGAGCACCCAGAAGCGCCGCGCTCCGGCCGCGCCCGAGAAGCCGTCGCGGGTCATCCTCGACGCGCTGCCCTTCGACCCTTCGGACGCGAAGCTCCCGCGGCTCCAGCGGCTCTTCGGCGTGCAGCTCGAACGCGCGCGCAAGGCCCTCGAAGCGAGGCCCGCGGTCGACGCGAAGGGCGCGGACGCGCTGCGCGGTCACTGTCTCTACAAGGCCAACCTGCGCACGCCCCTCTTCATGCTCGAAGGTCTCTCGCGCGTGATGCTCGGCATCGGCGGCGACGAGGAGGTGTTCGAAGAGCTCCTCCACGACGTGAAGATCATCGAGGACGTGCTCGGCGAGGTGGACTTCTGGTGGGTGGTGCTCGAGAAGGGCACCGCGTGGGAGCTCCCCGCGGAGTTCCTCGCGTACGCGCGGGATCACCACCAGGTCGCGTGCGGTCGGCTCATGGGCTGGCTCGAAGCGCGCGCCTGGGTCGATCACCGCTATCTCCCCGAGGAGGGAGACGTGAAGCTCCGCGTCCACCGCCTCGGGCGCACGCTCGCCGACGTCTCGTGGCCGTCGCCGCGCAAGGAGCGAAAGCTCGTCGCGGAGTTCCTCCACGAGAAGGTGCGCGCGACGGAGAAGATCGCCCACGAGCTCGACCTCAACGACGTCGAGCACGGTCTCCACGAGCTTCGCCGACGGCTCCGCTGGCTGAGCATCTACGCCGCCGCGCTCGACGGCGCCGTGCAGCTCGACCACGCCGCCAAGCCCCCGCGCAACTGGAACCGCTACCTCACGCCCGCGGTGGTCAACAACCCCTTCAACGATCTTCCGAAGGGCGACGGGAGCATCAAGCCCGTGCTCCTGCCCGCGCCGCTCTTCTACGCCCTGAGCTGGACGATCGCGGAGCTCGGGTCTCTGAAAGACCGCGCCCAGTGGACCGAGACCGTCACGCACGGCCTCGAAGCCGTCGGCGTGGCGGGCGCGAAGCCCAAGAAGTGGCTCGGCGACCTCACGCTCGAAGCGCGCGAGGCCGGCAAGCAGGCCGCGGCCATCGCGGAGAAGACCCTCTTCGAAGACAAGCTCCTGCAGCGTCTCAGCGAGGCCCTCGAAGCGCAGGGCTGACGCGGTCTCAGCCCTCGGGCCGGGCGAGCGCGAGGAGCTCCTCACAGCGTCGGACCACCTGCATCGGGGTCCGCTCGTCGTCGAGGAGCGCCTTGAGCTCGTCGGGTCCGAGGAGTGGCAGCACCGCGGCGACCACGGAGGGCGGCGCCGTGGGGTTCATCGCGAGGGCGCGTCGCACGGCGGGGCGCAGCGACCAGCGCGTGTTCGCGAAGACCTTCGAGAGCACCTCGGCGACACCCGGTCGACGCGTGCAGAGCCGCACCACATCGGGCTCGGTGAGCCTGGGGTTCTGGAGCAGGAGCGCGATCACGTCGGGGTGCGGATCGCGGAGCACGCGGTCGAACATCCGTCGGTCGGGCTTGCGCGCGAGGCTCTTGCGCTCGCCGAGGGTCAGGGGTCTCCCGCGGCCGTAGTCGGGTACGCGAGGCTCTTCGGCGGAGTCGTCGACAGAACTCATCCCGTCGAGCACGGCGCGCTGCCGATCGGGCGAGGCCGTGAGCGCGATCTGGAGCGAGAGGAGCGCGACGCGGGCGCTGATCTCACCCGCAGAGGAGCGGGCGGTGAGGGCGTCGAGGGCCTCGCGGAGCTCGTCGTCGGAGACCGGGGCGATGAGCGAGCGGAAGAGGGTCGCGCGCGTCGCGGGGTCCGTCAGGGTGGCGGCGTGGCGGCAGAGCCGTTCGGCGAGCGAGGACGTCATCGCGAGGCGTGGAGTGTGGCACGAACGGGGGCGGCGCAGCGCGAGGCAACACCCTTGACCGACGGCGCGGAGGGGGAGATACCCGTAGCGGCAAAGCGCTTTGAAGGCACACGATCACTCCAACGACTCTCGAAGGTCGCGTCGCACACGATGAGCAGCAACGGCCAGACGCCCGCACAGCCCGAAGCCAGGATCGTCAAGCGGTACAGCAACCGGAAGCTCTACGACACGGTCGAGAGCCGCTACGTGACGCTGCCGCAGATCGCCGAGCTCGTTCGCAAGGGCGAGGACGTGCGCATCATCGACAACAACACCAAGGAGGACCTCACGAGCGTCACGCTCGCGCAGATCCTCTACGAGGAGGAGCGCAAACAGAGCAGCACACTGCCGCTCACGACGCTCAAGGACCTGCTCAACACGGCGCGCGAGCGGGTGATGTCGACGCTGCCTCCGGTCGCGCGGTTCATGACCCGCGACGCGGAGAAGACTGACGAGGCGCCCCCCGAGGAGGTGCCGCCCGAGCCGCCGCCCGCACCCGAGCCTGTCGCGGCGGAGGAGCACGCCGCGGCGAAGGAGCCCGGTCGGGTTCAGCAGTTCTTCGAAGGGTCTCGCGTGGCGTTCGACCAGTGGCAGCACGAGGCCGACAAGCGCATGAAGACCTTCTGGGAGGGGATCAACCCCACGAGCCAGATTCAGGCGCTCCAGACCGAGATGCGGAGGTTGCAACAACGCGTCGAAGCGCTCGAGGCGCGGATCGAAGTGCTCGAAGAAGAGAGCCCCGGGCGCGCTCCGAAGCCCGAGCGACCGGCCCCTTCAGGTCGCGCGGAATAGGTCAGGCCCTTGCGCAGGTTCCTCATGATGCTTCTCTACGGCGTCACCTGAGGTCCAATGAACGCAGCCGATCCCCAACGTAGACGTCGCTTCGAGGCCGAAGTGCTCCCCCACCTCGATGCGATGTACCGCACCGCGCTGAGGCTCACGCGCAACCCGAGCGACGCTGACGACCTCGTGCAAGACAGCGTCATCAAGGCCTACCGCTTCTTCGACTCCTACGAGACGGGGACGAACGTTCGGGCCTGGCTCCTGAAGATCCTCACGAACCTCTTCTTCTCGAAGCACCGTCGGACCTCGCTCGAAGGCAGCGTGGCCGCGATGGGCGCGACGGATCCGGTCTCCGACGGGTGGATGAGCGCCGCGTCGGTGAACCCGAGCCGCGAGCCCGAGCGCATGGTCGAGAAGCCGCTCATCGAGGCCGCCGTGGCGCGCGCGCTCGAAGACATCCCGGAAGATTTTCGCACGGTGATGGTTCTCGTAGATGTCGAAGGGATGACGTACCGCGAGGTCGCAGACGCGATGGGGTGCCCGATCGGGACCGTGATGTCGCGTCTTCACCGGGCTCGCAAGGCCGTCGCCCAGAAGCTCGGGATCCATCACGAGAAGGCGTCCGATGCCGAGGAGAGCGTCGTCTCTCTCGACGCATGGCGGCGCCGCAAGGAGTGTCTGGGATGACGTTCGGGTGCGACGAGGCGAGGCGGTGGCTCGACGCGTGGGTAGACCACGAGCTCGATGCGAGCGCTGCCGTGCACGTCGAGGCTCACCTCGCGCGCTGCGGCTCATGCCGCGCCGAGGCTGATGACCTCAAGGCGCTGAAGCGCGCGCTCGCGGGGCTCCGCGAGGAGTGCGCGCCGACGGCGCTTCGGTTCAAGATCTCAGCGGCCCTCGAGGCCTGCGATCACGCGCAGGAGGTCGAACACAGCGCGCAGCGGAGAAAGAAGCACGCCCTCGGCTTCGCCATCACGGGCGCGGCCCTCGCGGGCGCGGTGCTCGCGACGGGTCATCGCACGAACACATCAGCGCTCGAGGCGGGCGTGCTCCCCGTGGTCGAAGACGTGGCGCAGCGTCACGCGCGAGAGCTGCCCGCGGAGGTCGCCGCGAGCGATCCCACGCAGGTGGCGCAGTGGTTCCGCGGCAAGATCGACGTGCCCGTGCGACCGGTGCTGTTCCGCGGCGTGCCCGCGAGGCTCCTCGGCGCGCGCATCTCGAACGTGCAGAACCAGATGGCCGCGGCCCTCTACTACGAGGTCGGCGGCCGACGGATGACCCTCTTCGTCTTCGACGGCAACCTCGTGCGCGCCGACATGAACGAGCAGGAGCTCCGCGGGCACCACTACGTGACCGCTTCGTCGCACGGGTACACCGTCACGATGACCGAGCAGCAGGGCGTGGCCTACGCCATCGCGAGCGACCTCCCCGCGCAGGAGACCATTCGCATCGTGCAGAGCGTCGAGCTGCGCTGACGAGCGTCCGTCTCAGATCCCGCGCGCGCCCGTCACACAGGCCGCGCTCCCCGAGAAAAGAAGCGCATCGAGAAGGCCCTCACGGGGAACGTCCGCGAGCGCCATCGCGCGCGTGTCGACGAGCGTGTCGGGCGTCCACGAGGTGGCGTGCGCGTCGAGGTCGACGTCCCACCCGCACGCGAGCGCGCCGTGAACGCTCGCGTCGATGAGGAGCTGCTCGGCGGGCGTGCGATCTCCCTCGGGCGCGAAGGTGACCCTGCGACGGAGCCGCAATCGCTCGTGTGATTCGAGCGCGCGGGCCTCTTCGATGGGGTCCGTGATGACGTGCGAGTCGATGCCCGTGCAGAGCCTCACGCCCGCTGCGCGCAGGGCCGAGAGGTCTGCGAGGCCGTCTCCGAGGTCGCGCTCCGTCGTGGGGCACACGCACGCGAACGAGCGGGCTTCACCGAGCAATCGTGCCTCGTGCGCGAGGAGGTTGGTCGCGTGCACGGCGACGAAGCGCGCGTCGAGCACGCCGAGCTCTGAGAGCAATTCCACGGGGCGACGCTTGTGCTCCGCGAGGCACTCGGTGATCTCGCCCTCGACCTCGGCGACGTGCATGTGAAAGGGCATCGCGTGCTTCGTCGCGTAGTCGTGGAGGGCCCTGATCCACGACGCGGGCACCGCGCGGACCGAGTGCGGCGCGACGCCGATCCGCACGCGGGCGTCGCGCGACCACCTCGAGCGAAGCGCGTCGAGGTCGTCGAGCACGCGGCTCACCGAAGCGTCGCAGAAGCGTCGCTGCGCCCCTTCGGGCTCGCGCCCTGCGCCCGCGCGGGCGTAGGCCGTTCGAAGCAGCGTGATGCGCAGACCCGCGTCGAGGGCCGCTTGAATCACCGCATCGGCGAGCGTGGTGCGGTCTTCGTAGGGCGTTCCACCCGGCTGGTGGTGCACGTAGTGAAACTCGCCCACGGCCACGACGCCCGCGCGACGGAGCTCTTCGAAGGCTCTGCGCGAGACGGCGCCGATGGACTCCGGCGTGAGTCCGTCGGCCACGCGGTACATGGCCTCGCGCCACGACCAGAAGCTCCCCGTGTCGCGCGGGGCGCGCTGCGTCGAGCCTCGGAGCGCGCGCTGAAACGCGTGCGAGTGCGCCGTGACGAGGCCCGGCAGCACCATCGTGTCGCCTTCGAAGGTGACGAGCGGTCGCATCTCAGACCTCGAGCACGATCTTGCCGAAAGCCTCGCGACCTTCGAGCGCCCGATGCGCCTCACGCGCCGACGAGAGCGGGAGCACGCGGTCGACGATGGGCTTGAGGGCGCCGCGCTCGACGTGGCGCACGATGTCGAAGAGCGTCGCGCGCCGCCCCATCGTGCTCCCGAGCACCTGCACGTTGCGGAAGAAGATCTGACGCAGGTCGAGCTCGGGCTTGAAGCCGCTCGTGGCGCCGCAGGTGACGACGCGTCCTCCGCGGCCCGCGGCGAGCACGCTCCTGGTGAAGGTCTCACCGCCCACGTGCTCGATCACCACGTCGACGCCGCGCTTGTCGGTGCGCTTGCGGACCTCGGTCACGAAATCGCTCGTGGTGTAGTTGATCGCAGCCTCGGCGCCGAGCGACAGCGCGCGCTCGCACTTGGCGTCGGTGCCCGCGGTGGCCCACACGCGCGCCCCGAAGAGCCGCGCGATCTGAATCGCCGCCACGCCCACGCCCGAGCCGGCGCCCTGCACGAGCACGATCTCGCCGGGCTTCACCCTCGCGCGATCGACCACCATCTGCCACGCCGTGAGAAAGGTCAGCGGAATCGCCGCGGCCTCGGTGAAGGGCAGCGAACCGGGGTACGGCAGCACGTTGGCCGCGGGGACGTTGAGGAGCTCGATGTACCCGCCCTGCGTGTTCTCGCCGAGGATGCGGTACTGCGGGCAGAGGTTGTCGTCGCCGTCGAGGCAGCGCTCGCAGACGCCGCACGAGACGCCCGGCGCGACGAGCACGCGCTGACCGACGACGGCGTTGGTGACGCCCGCGCCGACGGCGTCGATCTCACCCGCGATGTCACTCCCGAGGCGATGGGGATACGCGAGCTTGAGGTTGGGGAGCCCGCGTCGGACCCACACGTCGAGGTGATTGAGCGCGACGGCGCGCACGCGCACACGCACCTGTCCGGGCGCGGGATCGGCGACGTCGAGGGTGGCGGGTTCGAGCACGCCGGGGGCGTCGAAGGCGCCGTGAGCGTGCAGCACGACTGCGTTGGCGAGGGTCACGCCGGGATCTTCACCACGCGAGCGGCGGGCGTGTAAAGCCTCAGCGGGCCTCGCTCCAACCGGCGGCGCGGGCCTTCGCGAGGCGGGCGCGCACGGTCGATCGCGCGATGCCCGCGAGGGAGGCCACGCGCGTGAGGTTCCCGTTGCAGTACGAGTGCAGGGCGGCGAGGTCGCCGTGGGGGATCTCCGCGGGTCGAGGCGCGCTGCTGTCTCTCACGCCCGCGGGCTCTTCGTCGAGGTAGGGGAGCGCGTCGGGGAGCTCGATGTCCGCCGCGCCGATCACCGTGTTTCGCGTGGCGAACACGGCCCGCTTGAGCGTCGCGAAGAGCTCTCGCACGTTGCCCGGCCAGTGCCAGAGCATGAGCCGTCCGACGGCGCGGTCTTCGAGCGCGCGACGCCGCCCGGTCTCGTCGGCGATGCGCCGGAGCAGCGCGTCGGCGAGCATCGGGATGTCGCTCACGCGCTCCCGCAGCGGCGGCACCTTCACGCGCATGTCCTGGAGGCGAAAGAAGAGGTCGTCGCGAAAGTGCCCGTCGCGCACGCGCTGTTCGAGGTCGCGCAGCGTGGCGCTCACCACCCGCACGCGCACGTCGATCTTGCCTTCGCCGCCCACGCGCCGGATCTCGCCCGTCTCGAGCACGCGCAGGAGCTTGGGCTGCAACGCCATCGGGAGCTCGCCGATCTCGTCGAGGAAGAGCGTCCCCTCGTGGGCCTCTTCGAAGAGCCCGCGACGTCGCCCCGCGGCGCCCGAGAACGCGCCGCGCTCGTGGCCGAAGAGCTCGCTCTCGATGAGCTCGGGCGCGATGGCGCCGCAGTTCACCGACACGAGCGACCCCGAGCGCTTCGAGCTCCGCGTGTGGATCTCGCGCGCGACGAGCTCCTTGCCGACGCCGCTCTCGCCCTCGATGAGCACGGCGTAGGGCGCGTCGGCCACGGCCGCGATGCGCGCGCGGAGCTTCATCACCGCGGTCGAGCTCCCGACGATGGCCGAGCGCTCTTCGGGGAGCGACTCGCAGGGCGCGCACTCGATCACGGTGCGACCAAGCGTGACCGCGGCGCCTGCGTCGAGCATCGCGTAGGGGACCCTCGCGCCGCCGACGCGCAGGCCGTTGGTGCTGCCGAGATCCCACATCGCCCACGCGTCGCCGAAGGGTGTGATCTGACAGTGGCGGTGGCTCACCGAGGGGTCTTCGATCACCACGTCGCAGCCGTGCCACGAGCCCACGAGGAGCGGACGCTCCGCGAGCGTGACGGGACGCCTCCCGGGGATTCTCAACTCGATCGCGGTAGACCTCGGCGCGAGCACCACACGGTCGGTGCGAGACGTCTCCGCGCGCGTGAGGAGCGCCGTCACATCACCGATGGTGGCGCGCTGTCCGGGGCGAAGCTCCGCGAGGAGTTCGAAGTCGGTCGTGTGAACGAGCGCGCAACCGCGGACGAGATCGGGCTGAACGAGCCACGAGCCGCGTGTGTTCGTCGCGCCACGGAGCGCGGAAGGATCGATGCTGGTGGGGCCGTCGATCGGGCGCACGAGCGTGCGACCCGTTCCATCCAGGACGGTGAGCAGATACATCGTTCGGTGACCTCCCTCGTTGAGTCGGTGAGGGAGGTCATCGGAGGAGATGCGAGTCAGGTTGCGCGTCGCCGAACAGAATCGTCGGAGGCTCCGCGGACGAGGCGAGGAACGCTCAGGGCGTGCCGGCTTCGACGCGCGAGCGCTTGCGACGACGACGAGCCGCCTCGCTGGCCTTCTTGCGGCGCTTGACCGAGGGCTTCATGTAGTGACGGCGGCGCTTGAGCTCGCGCAGAACGCCCTCGGCGGCCATCTTGCGCTTGAGGTTCTTGATCGCGCGCTCGATGCCCTTGTCACCGACGGGGACTTCGAGGGGCTTGCAGACGACGGCGTCGCCCGGGGTCACCGTGACAGGCGCGGTCACGGGCGTGGTGTTCGTAGTGTTCGACAAGACAGCATCACTCCTGGATGTACCGGCCATCGATGCCCGGCAGGGGCGCGGGAGACTGCATGAAACCCTCCCGGAGCGCAAGCCCCTCGCGATTCCGTCACCCGCGACCGCGCACTGACTCCCACGAAAGCCCGTGTCGCGCGAGATATTTCCGCAGGCGATCGGCGTCGTTCACGCTGGTCTTGCCGCTGCGCGACACCGCGAAGAGGTCTCTCCCTGCCGCCGAGAGGGTCGGTGCCGCTCTGCACGCGCGGATCACGTCGGCGAGCTGCGCCCGGTCGAAGCGGTCGATGCCCTCGACGCTCGTGGCGCCGACCACCGCGTCGAGGAGGGCGTCGTCGTCGAGGTCGTTCGGTACCGAACGATCGTGTTTCTCACTGTGAATCTCGACGTCGAGGCGCCATCGCGCGCGGAGTCGTTCGAGCTCGTCCTCGACCGCGGCGATGTCGACGCGGCCGCCCTGGGCGAGCGTCGCCATGCGCGTGACGGCGGCGTTGAAGTCTCTGAAGTTCCCGCTCCAGAGGGCCTCGGGCGAGACCGCGAAGGCGATGAAGCGCTGGCGCGCCTCGCGGCTCATGGTGACCCGCACGCCGAGCGAGCGCGTGGCCTGCTCGAGTTCGAAATCGAGGTTGGGCTCGATGTCCTCGGGGCGCTCACGCAGCCCCGGGAGCCGAAAGGTCCAGAGCTCGATGCGCGCGAGGAGGTCGTCGCGAAAGCGCCCTTCGCGAGCCCGCGCGGCGAGGTCGCGGTTGGTGCCCGCGAGCAGAAGAAAGTCGCTCTTCACCTCGCGGTCGCTGCCCATCGGGCGAAAGGTCTTCTCCTCGACGGCGCGGAGCAGCATCGCCTGCTCGTCGAGCCCGAGCTCGCCGATCTCGTCGAGGAAGAGCATCCCCCGATCGGCCTTTCTCAGAAGCCCGTCGCGCTCCGAGACGGCGCCCGTGAACGCGCCCTTCGCGTGGCCGAAGAGCGTCGACATCGCGCCGTCGCCGCGGAGCGTGGCGCAGTTCACCTCGACGAAGGCTCCCTCGATCTGACGCCCCGCGCGCTTGAGCGCGTAGATGCGCCCCGCGAGCTGCGTCTTGCCCGCGCCCGTGGGCCCCGTGAGGAGCATCGGCGCGCGCGACGCGAGGGCCACGCGCTCGACCCGCGCGATGAGCGCGTTGAAGGCCGCGTTGCGCGTCTCGATGCCCGCCTTGAGGAGCCCCGTGCGCTCCCGCGCCTCGGCGTCGAAGCGTGATGCGAGGCGGTCGTAGCGCGAGAGGTCGAGGTCGAAGGCGCGCCACGTCCCCGCCGTTCGCTCGGCGCGGGTCTGCGGTCGCGGACCCTCTCCGCGTCGCGGCGGCGAGGTCTGGAGCAGCCTCGCGGGCATGTGCCGCGACTCCGTGAGAAGGAACAGGCAGATCTGCGCGACGTGGGTGCCCGTGGTGATGTGAACGAGGTAGTCCTCGCGCTCGGTGTCGAAGGGATACGCGCGCGCGAAATCGTGGAGCGCGCCGTAGACCTCCTCGAGGTCCCACGGGTCTGCGAGGGGCATCGCGTGGAGCTTCACCCCGGTCTCGGGCGAGACCTTCGCGATGTCGCGCTCGAGCACGCGCGCGAGGGCCACGAAGCTCGGCTGGTAGATCAGCTCGAAGCGCGCCACGAGCAGGTCGTCGTGCTGACACACGGCCACCGTCGGACGCCACCGCGTCCATCGCTCGTCGTTGGCCCCGACGTCGAGCGTCGGACCGAGCAGACCGATCACCACCAGCGGCCGCTTCTTCTCCGTCACGGTCCGTTTCTATCCCAGTTGATCGTGTTTGTATCGCAGGAGATAGATTCTACGGTCGGGCTGCGCCCTGTAGGGTGGCACGGGTGCTGCGATGATGTCGCCCGTCACACGACGGATCTGCCGCGGCGAGTGTCGCGCAGAGAGGCCGTGATCGCTTCGAGGGGAATGAGCCATGTCTGAGCGCACGTACGAGGTCTTCAACGAGGGCGGGGCTGTGGTGAAGGCGTGGACGCGCGGCGTTCAGGTCGAGGACGGGGCCCGCGCGCAGCTCCTCCGGCTCGCGTCGCTGCCCTTCGTTTACAAGTGGGTCGCGGCGATGCCCGACGTGCACGTGGGCATCGGCGCGACGGTCGGGAGCGTGGTGCCCACGTTCGGCGCGGTGATCCCCGCGGCGGTGGGCGTCGACATCGGCTGCGGGATGATGGCGGTTCGCACGAGCCTCACGGCGAGCGACCTGCCCGAGTCGCTGCGCGCGATGCGTGAGGCGATCGAGGCCGCGGTTCCGCACGGCCGCACGGACAACGGCGGGAGCAACGACCGCGGGGCGTGGCACGACCTGCCCGCGGCCGTGAGCGAGCAGTGGGCGACGCTGGCGCCGCGCTACGACGCGATCGTCGAGAAGCACCCCAAGATCGGCCGCGGCGTCGAGCGTCAGCACCTCGGCACGCTCGGCACGGGGAACCACTTCATCGAGGTGTGCCTCGATGAGAGCGACCGCGTGTGGTTCATGCTGCACTCGGGCTCGCGCGGCGTCGGGAACCGCATCGGCTCGTACTTCATCGAGCGTGCGCGCGAGGAGATGAAGCGCTGGTTCGTGCACCTGCCCGACGAGAACCTCGGGTATCTGCCCGAGGGTACGCAGGGCTTCGATGACTACGTGCGCGCCGTGGGCTGGGCGCAGGACTACGCGCGCATCAACCGCGAGCTGATGATGCACGCGGTGGTCGACGCGGTGCGGGCGTCGGGGGCGGTCCCCGCGTTCGAGGCGCGCCTCGAGGCGGTGAACTGTCACCACAACTACGTCGAGCGAGAGCACCACTACGGCAAGAACGTGTGGGTGACGCGCAAGGGCGCGGTGCGGGCGCGCGAGGGCGAGCTCGGGATCATCCCCGGCAGCATGGGCGCGCGGTCGTACATCGTCCGCGGTCGCGGCGAGCCCGAGAGCTTCTGCTCGTGCTCGCACGGCGCGGGTCGCGCGATGACGCGTACCAAGGCGCGCGCGGTGTTCTCGCTCGAGGATCACGCCCGCGCGACGGAGGGCATCGAGTGCCGCAAGGACGCCGAGGTGATCGACGAGACGCCCGGCGCCTACAAGCCCATCGACGCCGTGATGAACGCGCAGCGCGCGCTCGTCGACGTGGTGTACACGCTCCGTCAGGTGGTCTGTGTGAAGGGGTGATGTGATGCGCGACGAGGTCTTCATCGACGGGTCCGAGGGAGAGGGCGGGGGGCAGGTGCTGCGCTCCTCGCTCGCGCTCTCGATCATCACGGGTCGCCCCTTCACGCTCGACCACGTGCGAGCGCGACGCGCGAAGCCGGGGCTTCAACGGCAGCACCTCACCGCCGTGCGCGCGGCGGCGGAGGTATCTGGCGCGCGCGTCGAGGGCGACGCGGTGGGATCGTCGCGCGTGCGCTTCGAACCGGGCGCGGTGCGCGCGGGTGACTACGTGTTTCGCATCGGCACCGCGGGCAGCGCGACGCTGGTGCTACAGACCGTGCTCCCCGCGCTGCTCACGGCCGAAGGGCCCTCGACGGTGACGCTCGAAGGAGGGACGCACAACCCCATGGCGCCTCCCTTCGAGTTCATCGAGCGGGTGTTCCTCCCGTGGGTCGATCGCATGGGCGCGCGGGTGACGGCGACCCTCGATCGCTCGGGGTTCTACCCCGCGGGCGGCGGTCGCTTTCGCGTCTCGATCACGCCCTTCGCGAAGCGCGAGCGCGTGGAGGTAGGCGCGCGTGGGGCGCTCCTCGAGAAGCGCGTCGTGGCGCGCGTGGCGGGGCTCCCGCGGGCCATCGCGGAGCGCGAGGTCAAGGTCGTGAACGAGCTCCTCGGGTGGGAGCCCGAGCGCCTCTCGCCCGAGGTGCTCCCGAAGGACCAGGGGCCGGGCAACGTGGTGATGATCGAGCTCGGCTTCGAGCACACGCGCGAGCTCTTCATGGCCGTGGGTGAGCGCGGCGTGCAGGCGGAGCGCGTGGCCGAGCGCGTCGCGCGAGAGGCGCTCGCGTGGCTCGACGCGGACGTGCCCGTGGGCGAGCACCTCGCCGACCAGCTCCTCGTCCCGATGGCGCTGGTGGGTGGAGGGCGCTTCGTCACGGTCGAACCGTCGGCGCACACGGTCACCAACGCGCAGGTGATCGGGCGCTTTCTCCCGGTCGAGATCGCGACGAAGCAGTTGAGTGAGCGGGCGTGGGAGGTGACGGTGCGAGGCTGAGCGGCGCGATGGGGGGCGCCGCTGCGCGATCAGTCGAGGGGTTCGAAGTCGGCCTTCGTCGCGCCGCAGTCGGGGCACACCCAGCTATCTGGGAGACTCTCGAAGGACGTCCCGGGCGCGATGCCCGAGTCGGGGTCACCCTCGGCCGGGTCGTAGATGTGCTCACAGACGGCGCAGCGGTATCTCTTCACGGTCTCTCCAGCGTTGGATGGTTCGGCTACGAACGATCTTACTTTCGCTCCGCGCGGGCAAGGCCCGATCGCGCGGGGAGCGTCGCGGGAGACGTCGCCGCGGGGGAGTCTCCCTCCGACGCGAGCACGGCCTCGCAGAACTCCACGTGGTGCTTCAGCACCTTCTTGGGGAGCACGTCGACCACGGCGCCCGTGAGCTCGTTGAGCACTGCCTCGGCGTCGCGGCGGCGCTTGCGTCCCTTCTTCGTGAGGTAGAGCCGCTGCACGCGGCCGTCCTTCGGATCCCTCGCGCGCAGAAGGTGTCCGGCGGCCTCGAGCTTGTCGAGCAGGGGCGTGAGGGTCGACTTCTCGTACATCACCAGCCGAGAGAGCTCCGTCGCCGTCGCGCCGTCGGCTGCTTCGAGCGCCGCGAGGATCGCGAGCTGCGCCGGGTTGACGTCGTCGATGCCCTTCGCGCGCAGCGCCTTGCGGCACCGAGCGTTCAGCGCCAGCGCGGCGCGCTGCGTGAGGAAGATCGGGTTGTCGCGCAGCGTCTGGGCGAGCTTGTCGGTCATGATCGTACGGATACCAACAATCTCCGTGGCGCATCAACGGCTGCGCGCGCGCTCAGTGCCGGAGCTCCAACGCGAAGGGCGTCAACCCTCGCGGGATTTGCGCTCGATCCAGGCGGCGACCTCGCGGGCGTGAGAGACGCCGTGGGCCTTGATTCCAGGGGGAATCTCTCCGCGCTCGACGTTGGCCTTGGGCACGAGGGCGCGCTTGAACCCGAGCTTCACGGCCTCATCGAGCCTCGGCGTCGCCCTCGGCACCGCGCGGATCTCGCCCGCCAGGCCGATCTCTCCGAAGACCACCATGTCCGCCGGGAGGCTCAGCTCCACGACGCTCGACGCGATGGCGCAGGCCACGGCGAGGTCCGCCGCGGGCTCTTCGATCGAGGCTCCGCCCGCGACGGAGACGAACACGTCGCGGTCGCGCACCGCGAGGTTGGCGCGCTGCCCGAGCACGGCCGCGAGGATGGCGAGGCGCGTGGGGTCGATCCCAGTGGCGACGCGGCGCGGAGAGGGCATCGCGCTCGGCGTGACGAGGGCCTGCACCTCGAGGAGGAGCGGTCGTGCGCCATCGGCCGACGAGACCACCACGGAGCCCGGGACGTCCTTCGGCCTCTCCGCGAGGAAGAGGGCCGACGGGTCGGTCACCTCGCGCAGCCCGTCGCGTGACATCTCCATCACGGCGAGCTCGCCCGAGGCGCCGAAGCGGTTCTTCACCGTGCGCAGGATGCGGGGCCCGCCCGAGCGCTGGCCGTCGAAGCTGAGCACCACGTCGACGAGGTGTTCGAGCACCTTGGGGCCTGCGAGCGAGCCGTCTTTGGTGACGTGGCCGATGAGCACCATCGTGCGGCCCTGCTGCTTGGCGATGGTGACGAGGCGCGAGGTGACCTCACGGAGCTGCGAGACGCTCCCCGCGGCGCTCTCGAGGTCGCTCACTCGCATGGTCTGCACGGAGTCGATGGCGATGACCGAGGGGTCGTGCTGCGCGATGGCCGCCTCGATGTCTTCGAGCTCTCCGCTCGCGACGAGCTTGAGCGCGTCGGTCTCTCCGACGCCGAGGCGCTTCGCGCGTCCCGCGACCTGCGCGGCAGACTCTTCGCCGCTCGCGTAGAGGACCCCGCCGCGACGGCGCTTGCCCTTGGTGAGCTCCGCGACGAGCTGGAGCATGAGGGTGCTCTTGCCCACGCCAGGCTCACCGCCGATGAGCACGACGCTGCCCTCGACGAAGCCGCCGCCGA
>JBPOHC010001153.1:0-1879 GCA_052035985.1 Myxococcota bacterium
TCGTACGCGCGCACGCGGGCGCACGCGGCGCTGTCGGCTTCGAGGATCGGGACGCTGAGACGCGTTGCGAGCGCGTCGACGATCGACGCTCGCGCGGCGGCGCTGTCGTCGAGGACGAGCACCACACGCGCGGGCGGGCGAGAGTCGCGCACGTCGCGAGCGAGGAGGCGCCCCACGGCGTCGCGGAGATGCGACGTCGCCTCGATCGTCAGCGCGCACGCCGCGGAGAGCGCCGACGCGCCGATGGACACGACGTCCACCGCGGCGCTCACGAGATGCCCCCGGGCGGGAGACGCGGCGGATCGACGGGCGTTGAGGGGCGGTCGCGGTCCATGACCGCACGCTCCAACGATTCGACCTTACGCGCAAGCACCTCCAGCGCATCAGGAATGCGCGCGACCTCGTGGGCGAGCCCCGACGTCGACGACGCGCTGTCCTGTAGCGCTCGCGCGAGGGTGACTGCGCGCTCTGCCGCAGCCTCGCCGCGTCGCTCGCTCGCGGCGTTCTGCTCGCGCATGAACGCAACGAGTTGAGTCTGCGCGGTGCGGTCGTCTTCGGCGGCGGTCTTCGCGGCGTCGGCCTTGCGGTCGGCGTCGGCCTTCGCGGCTTCGGCCGAAGCGGTCGCGCGCGCCTTGAGGTAGATCCAGCCTTCGCGGATTGCGCCCGCGAGGACGGTGCTCCCGAGGAGCGCGGTGACGATGTTCTGCTCGGTGCTCACGACACCGGCCGGATGGTGAGGTTGTCGATCGTGATGGTGCAATCCGACGTCGCCGAAGCGCCCGCCGTAAAGCCGAGGAAGTGCCACGATCCGATATAGGGCGTGTTCGTCCCGTCGACGAAGTAGCCCGCGACGGTCGTCGAGTTGTTGACGAAGGCCGCGATGTTGAAGTTCGCGTCGGGCGCAACCCATCCGGTGACGGTCGGGCCGCTCACGCGCAGCTTGAGCCACAGCGACGACGCGACGCCGCCACTGCCGCGCGAGCCCATCGACGTGCCCGCGCCGTAGCGCACGTTTGCGCCGCCCGAACCGTCAGCCTGAATGACGAGGTACTTCCCCGCGACCGGAGCGCCCGCCATGTCGACGCCGACCTCGATCACGAACGCACCGCCCGGCCCCAGCGTGCCAGCCCACGCGAAGCGACAGATGAGTTCGAACGCGTTACCGATGCCCGACGGCCACGTCAGCCCCGACGCCGCAGACTGCGCGCCCGATGCGGTGCCGTTGGGCACGGTGATGACGACGGACGTTGCCGTTGCGACGTGCGTCGCGCCGCCGCTGTCGGTGATCGTGATGGCGCTGAGGTCGGGCTGCGCGAGGAGTCCGAGGGCGACGAGGTTCGCCGTCGGGGAGACCGCGAGAGGCGTCGCGATCGGGACGCTCACGACGTCGGTGCCGTCGCCCGCGACGACGCTGCCCGACGTCTTCGCCGCCACGCGCTGCCACGCCGAAGCGCCGCGACGCAGGAGGTCGCCGCGCGCCTCGGAGGCGATGGTGAGGTCCGTCACCGTCGTCGCGATGGTGCCGGTGCCGGTGCCTGACACGTCGCCGGTCAGCGTCGTCGCGCCGCCGCCACCGCCGCCCGCGAGAGGGAGGCCCGGTGCGCTTGGATCGAGGGCGCTCACGGTGACGCCTCGCCGCCGAACACGAGCGCCGAGATGGCGCCCGGCGCAGCGCCGTCGATGTCGGCGACGCGCACGCGCGCCCACCACGCGCCGCCCACGTCGAACGGCGGCGTGCCCTGCGACGTTGCGCCGGTCGTGGAAGGCGCGGGAGAGAACTCGTAGACGTAGCCGGGGACCGGGACGGTGCCGGGGAACGCCGACGTGTCGATCAGGTACACGGGCACCCAATGCGACACCGACGCGGCGGCGGTCGTGG
>JBPOHC010000235.1:0-31171 GCA_052035985.1 Myxococcota bacterium
AGAGCACGTTGACCCGTCGGCCCGAGAGGTTCGAGAGGGCCAGGGCCATCGCGTGCGCGACCTGATTCGAAGGCCCGATCACGAACTGGTCGAAGGTGTACTTGGGCGACAGGCCCGCGGAGAACGACCCCACCGCCGCGCCGACGGAAGCTCCCACGGGCGCAGTGGCCGTGCGCGCCGCGGAGGGCTGCGAGGGCGCGTTGCGCGGGGCCACGGGGCGCTGCGACGGCTGCTGCGGGATCTGCGCGCTCTGGGTCTGCTGCGGAGGGTTCGGGAGCGTCGGGGCGACGATGCGTCCGACGGGCTTCGGCGGAGACTTGGGCGGGGGAGAGAGCTTCGGCAGCACGGCCATCGACACGACGCTCGCGGCCCAGTGGAGAGACCAGGGCTCGCCCGTCACGATGCGGAGCTGCTCCTCGATGGCCGCGGTGTAGGCCTTCGAGACCCACTCGCGCGAGAAGTCGTTCGCGGCGCGGAGGAGGAGCACGCCCCCCGCGGCGTCGAGGGCCTCGATCGGTCGCAGGAGCTTGTCGATCATCTGCGCGCCGACCTTGCCCGAGAGGGAGGCGATCACCTTCTGCCAGAGCTCGTTCGCGTCGGGGTTCACTGGGGGAGGTCTTTCGTCACATCGGCGCCCTTCCACAGGGTTATCCACAGGCATGGGCGCACCGGTAGCGGTGGTGACTTTCGCCGGAACTGCTGCGTTTCGCGAGAAATCGACGAAGTTCGATCGGCGCCCCTGGAGCTCGCGAGGAGAAAATTGTCCACAGCCCCTCGCACCCCATGTTTGATCGGGCGGACGGAGAGTGATGGGGGCGGTGCGCGGGGGCGACTGGCGGGTCGGTGGAGGTGACCGAACGGGGTTTTCCACAGCCCTGTGGATTCGCCGTCAGGAAATAGACGGCGGTCGCTCTGCCGTTATATGTCCACCCGCGATGAACGCCCGACGCACGATCTCTACGTCCCTCGTGACGCTGGCCGCGACGATGACCCTGTCTTCGGCCGCGTACGCGCAGGTCGCGGGCGCGCCCGAGACGCCCACCACCACGCGCATGATGGCCCTCGGCGGCAACGCGCAGGCCGCGGCGCAGAGCACGTCGGGCGTGTTCTCGAACCCCGCGGCGATGAGCCTCGGGCGCGTCTATCACGTCGACTCGTCGATCTTGTTCGACCCGACGGTGAACCGCTGGGCCTTCGGCGGCACGGTGGCCGACACCACCCGCATGGTGAGCGCGTCGCTCTCGTACAACTACTCGCTGCTCGACGGGAGCGAGTCGCGGCGCAACCACGACGTGCGCCTCGGGCTCTCGGTGCTGCTCACCGAGGGCGTCGCGCTCGGCGTGACCACCCGCTACATGAACTACGACGGCACGCAGTCGACCAACACGCGGCTCGGCACGGCGTACAGCGGGCTCACCGTCGACGTGGGCGCGGTGGTGCGTCCGGCGAGCTTCCTCACGCTGGCGGTGACGGGCTACTCGCTCACGAACCCCGACACGTCGCTCACGCCCATCTCCGTGGGCGGCGGCGTGGCGATCACGCCCGTCGACATCCTCAGCGTCATCGTCGACAACGTGTGGGACCTGCGCTCGTTCTCGGAGCCGCGCATGCGCCTCAACGGCGGCGTGGAGGTAATGCTCGGGCACATCCCCGTGCGCGCGGGCTACCTCTTCGACGACACGCGGCTCAACGGCCCGGTGCACACGGTCACGGGCGGACTCGGGTACCTCGACACGGCCTTCGGCGTCGAGGCGGCCGTTCGTCAGGACGTCGCGGGGTCGAGCCAGACCACCCTGATGCTCAACATCCGGTACTTCTACCGGAGCATGTAGCCGAGGGAACCACTCGACACCGCGAACGGTCTCGGCGTATGTGCCAGAGCGTGGTGCAAACGGCGGTGAGGTCCGCGACGAGGGACTGGTTGCCATGAACCTCGACCTCGAGGCCGAGCGCAAGCTCGTCGAGCGGCTCAAGAAGCGCGACGAGGCCGCGTTCAACACCTTCGTGCGGCTCTACCAGGACAAGGTCTTCTCGCTCGTCAACCGCATGCTGAACAACCGCGCCGAGGCCGAGGACCTCGCGCAAGAGGTGTTCATCACGGTGTTCAAATCGATCGACCAGTTTCGCGGCGACGCGAGGCTCGGGACGTGGCTCTACCGCGTCGCGGTGAACCACACGAAGAACCGCGTGAAGTACCTCGATCGCCGCTCGCGCAAGGGCCACGGCGACATCGACAACGCGCCCGAGGCCGAGGTCGCCAAGGGGGGTCCCGTCACCTCGCGCGTCGATCGACCCGACGAGCGCACCGAGGGCGGCGAGCTCGAGGTGAAGATCCGCGTGGCGCTGGCCTCGCTCGACGCGGACCACAGGGAGCTCATCGTGCTGCGCGACCTCGAGGGGCTCTCGTACGAAGAGATCGTAGGGATCACGGGCCTGCCCGACGGGACCGTGAAGAGCAGGCTCCACCGCGCGCGCGCCGCGCTGCGTGAGGCCATCGAGAAAGGGTTGGGATGGAAGCTCCCGGAATGACCGACGACGAGGCGCGCGACCTGTTCTCGGCCTACCACGACCGCGAGCTGTCGCCCGAGGAGCACGAGCGCGTGCGCGCTGCGCTCGAGGCGTCGCCCGCGCTCACCAAGGAGTACGAGGCGTTCACGGAGCTCATGAAGGGGCTCTCGAACATCGCCGTGCCGCAAGAGGCCGAGTCGGCGCCCGCTCACACCGAGCGCTCCGACGCGCCGAAGGTGGACCTCCTCGCGGGCGTGCAGAGCCGTCTGCACAAGCGCTCGGCGGGCAAGTTCTACAAGGACCGCTGGTCGCGCGTGGCGGGGATCTTTCCGATCGAGATCCTCGCGGTGCTGGTGCTTCTCGGGTTGGTGATGGCGTACTACGCGATGACCTCGATCACGATCGAGCCCGCGCCCGATCACACGGCGCCGACGGCGCCTTCGCGGTAGGTCTTCACCGTCGCCATGATCTCGGCTTCGGAGAGGAGCTGGTTGGTGTTCTTGGCCTGACGCAGCACCTCTTGAACGAGGGCGGCCTCGGGCTCGATGCGGTGCGCGCGGAGCCAGTGCTGCACGTTGCTCGCGCCGCTCATGGGGCCGATCTCGATCTCCTGCGAGCGGCCGAACATGCCCGCGGGGACGCCCGAGTAGATCCGGTCGGCGAGCCACGCGTCGCCCTTCGCGTGGGCCTTGATGATGGCAGCCGCGTGCACGCCCGTCGACGTGCGGAACGCGTCGGCGCCCACGAGGGGGTAGTTCACCGGGACGGGCATCGCCGTGGCCTTCGAAGCCACCTCGCAGTAGCGGATGAGGTTGGTGAGGTCCTGGTGGTCGAGGGCGCCCGCGAGCTTGAGGTTGAGGAGGATGAGCTCCATCGCGGTGTTGCCGACGCGCTCGCCGATTCCGCCCGCGGTGCCGTGCACGCGGTCGATGCCCTCTTCGACGGCGATGAGCGCGTTGACGAGCCCGAGCCCGCGGTCGTTGTGGTTGTGGAAGTCGAGCTTCACGTGGTGCGCGCCCATGCCCGCGAGGATGTTCCTCGCGAAGCGGATGAGGTTGCGCACGCCGTCGGGCGTCGCGTGGCCGACGGTGTCGCAGAGGCAGAGGCGTGATGCGCCGTGGTCGACGGCGTTCTTGAAGAGCGCCGCGAGGGCCTCGGGCCGCGAGCGGATCGTGTCTTCGGTGACGTAGGCCACGGGGAGGCCGTTCTTCACCGCGAAATCGATGGCCTCGGCGCTGGTCTTGAGGAGCCGCTCGACGTCCCAGTTCTCGGCGTAGAGCCGGATCGGCGAGCTGCCGATGAAGGTGTAGACCTCGAGCGGAATGCCCGCCTTCTGTGAGATCTCGACCATCGGCGCGATGTCGGCCACGACGGTTCTTCCCGCCGCGGCGGGGCGCACCTTGAGCTTCGCCGAGACGATCTCCTGGCACATGCGCAGGACGTCGTCGTAGGCGCGCTTCGTCGAGCCGGGCAGGCCGATGTCCGCGGCGTGAATCCCGATGGAGTCCATCAGGTGGATGAGCTCGAGCTTCTCGCCGATGGAGGGGTCGCGGACGGACGGGTTCTGGAGACCGTCGCGCAGGGTCTCGTCGAAGAACTCGACCGCGCCGAAGGGCTTGTGGCGGCGGCCGACTTCGTTCCAGTCGTAGATGAGATCGTCGGACGTGTGCTCCATAGGGGCGGCGATCATAGGTCTGATCTGCGGCCGAGTGGAGCGCGAAGGAGGCGCTGCGATCAGAGCGTTTCGATGAGCACCGCGAGGCCCTGGCCTCCGCCGATGCACGCGCTGCCGATGGCGTAGCGCAGCGAGCGCTGACGGAGCGCGTACGCGAGGTGCGCCGTGATGCGCGCGCCGGAGGCTCCGAGGGGATGCCCGAGCGCGATGGCGCCGCCGTCGACGTTGGTCTTCGCGCGGTCGAGTCCGAGCTCCTTCTCGACGGCGAGGTACTGGGGCGCGAAGGCCTCGTTCACTTCGAAGAGGTCGATCTGGTCGAGGGTCATCCCCGCGCGCTCGAGGCAGGTGCGAATGGCCGGGGCGGGACCGATGCCCATGAGCGAGGGCTCCACCGCGGCGACGCCCCACTGCACGAGGCGCGCGATGGGCGTGAGTCCGCGGGCGCGGGCCCAGTCACCCGACGCGATCACGAGCGCCGCGGCGCCGTCGGAGATGCCCGACGCGTTGCCCGCGGTGACCACGCCGTCCTTCTTGAAGACGGGGGCGAGCTTGGCGAGTCCTTCGATGGTGGTCTGGGGGCGCGGGCCCTCGTCGACCGCGAAGGACACGGTGCCCTTCTTCGAAACGAGGTCGTAGGCGACGATCTCGTCGGCGAAGCGCTTCGCCTCGTTGGCCGCGGCCCAGCGCTGCTGCGAGCCGAGCGCGTACGCGTCGCAGTCGGCGCGCGAGATGCCGTACTTCACCGCGAGGTTCTCGGCGGTCACGGCCATGGGGGTGTTGCAGTAGCTGTCGGTGAGCGACGACCAGAGCGAGTCTTCGAGCGAGGGGGCCTTGCCGAAGGCGAATCCGTCGCGCGCGCCGCGCAGCACGTGGGGCGCCTGGGTCATGTTCTCGGTGCCCGCCGCGAGCACTACCTCGGACTCGCCGAGGAGGATCTGCTCGGCCGCGGAGATCACGGCCTGGAAGCCCGAACCGCAGAGGCGGTTGAGCGTGAGCGCGGGCGTCGTGATGGGCAGGCCGGCCTTGAGGCCCACGTGCCGCGCGCAGTAGATCGCGTCAGCCGAGGTCTGCGCCACGTTGCCCACGATCACGTGGCCGATGTCTTCGGCCTTCACGCCGCTCTGCGCGAGCGCGGCCTTCGACGCGTGCGCCGCGAGGTCGTTGGCCGACACGGCCTTGAGCGAGCCAGACAGCGCTCCGAACGCCGTACGCTTCGCCGAGAGGATCACCACTTCACGAGAGAGCTTCGCCATAAAACGCCTCCAGAGAACGGGCGGTTGAGTCAGACGGGTTTGATCGTCGCGCGGCAGTGCGAGAGCACCGCCTCGCCGCGCTCGAGGGTCGAGCTGCGCACGTACACGAGGGAACCTTCGATCCAGCCTTCGGTGACGAGCGTGTCGCCGGGCCACACGGGCTTGGTGAAGCGCGCGGAGACGCTCTCGAGCCGAGATGCTTCGCCGCCGCACGCGCTCCGCACGAGGGCGCGGGTCATGAACCCGTACGAGCACAGGCCGTGGAGGATGGGCGTCCCGTTGAAGCGCTCGCGCACGAGCGAGAAGTGGGGATCGGCGTGGAGCGGGTTCGTGTCGCCCGAGAGGCGGTAGAGGAGGGCCTGCTCGGTGGTGGTCTTCTCTTCGACGCGAAAGTCCGCGGGGCGCGACGGCGCGGAGCCCTCGCGACCGGGCGGAGGTTCGCCGCCGAAGCCGCCTTCGCCGAGCACGATGATGCCCCACTCGGTGTCGAAGAGGTGCGCGCCCGAGGCGTCGCGGGTCTCGGTGCGCACGACCACCTGGGCCATGCGCTTCATGTCGTAGATGGCCGCGATGGTGGCCGTCGTCGAGAGCGTCGCCGCGGGAGGAATCTGCCCGTGGAGCGTGACCTTCTGGTGGCCGTGGACGACCTTGTCGATCGCGACGCCCGCGCGGTCGGTCGCGCGGATCACCGCGGCGAACGAGGGGATCACCGCGAAGGACGGGAGCACCTTCGGGCCGCGACCCTCGTAGAGGTAGTCGAGCTCGTCGCGCTTTGCGCCGACGCCGAGGGCGTAGAGGCAGACGTCCTTCGAGGTGTAGTCGTAGGCGGTCGGCTCGGTGGGGAGTCCGACGCACGTGAGGTCGAGCGCCATCGGAGTGCGCAGCGCTCTACCGTGCGCAGGGACGGCGCGTCAACGGGCGAACACCACCGCGACGCGCGCGATCGACGCGAGGAGCAGGGCGCCCGTGAAGATCGCCGTGCGCTGGTCGGCCTTCGGGACGCGCCGCGCGTCACGGTGCGCGACGAGCATCGCGAGGCCGAGCGCGGGCAGCGCGGGGACGGGCGCGGCGAGCGCTGCGGAGGTGATTCCAGCGAGGAGGACGCCGACGAAGATCGCGGCGGCGGTGCGGCGGATCGGGAGGCTGAAGCGCGCGCCGATGGCGTGGTAGAGGGCCGCGAAGACCACGTCGCCGAAGCCGATCTGCGGCTCGGGGAGGCGCTCCATCGGCACCGTCGCGGTGATGGTGAGGAGGCGCAGGAGCGCGGGCGTCTGCACGATCATGTGCGTGGGGCCCGCGGCGGCCGTGACGCTCCAGAGGTCGACGGCGGCGGAGAGGAGCGCCACGGGGAGGATGTGTCCCGGCGACTCGACGCGCGCGCCGACCTGCGTGCCGATCGCGCACGCCGCGAGGGCGATTCCGACGGCCCCGAGCACGCCCGAGAGCCCCGGGGTGACCTTCAAGATCGCGAAGGAGAGGAGCGACAGCGCGACGCCGAGCGCGACGGAGATCACCGCGTTGCGAGGCTTTGAGAGAAGGGCCCTCGGCGCGAGCGCGCTCGCGAGGGTGACCGTGAGCGCCGCGCACACGAAGGCGACGAACGCGTAGAGCCCCTCTCCGTTCAGCGGAAAACGGATCGCGTCGAGGGCGTGGTCGAGCGACGCGGGGCGCGGACCGATCGGCGCGAGGACCGCGAGGATCGCCAGCGGCGCGACGGAGACAGCGACGGCGCGCAGCGCGGGCGGAGCGTCGGGGGGCATCGGCGCCGAGCATAGAGCCCCTTGCGAGTGGAGGGGAGCGCTGATACCCACGACGGCCCCGTGAACCTCTCTCGCGCCTGCGGCCTCGCCGTCGTGTTGCTGGCCTTCGGATGCCAGGAGTCGACCATCGCGATCCGCGTGGTGGCGGCGGACGGAGGCGATCCGTTTCTGCCTCCCGATGCGGCGACGCAGGCGCGCTTTCGCTTCGAAGGGCGCAGCAGCGAGACGGTGACCACCAACGTGGCGCCGAACGGGTACTTCACGCTCGAGACTCCCTTCGCGGGGGCTGTTTCGGGGCGCGGGATCGTCGAGGCGCTGCGCATGGGCGAGGTGGTCGGCGGCGGCGCGACGCCTCCGATCGACTGGAGCAGCCTCGGCGTGGCCGTGCTCAACGTCTTCGTGCAGCGCAGGGACTCGCTCGTCGAGTACGCGTGGAGGCTCCGCGCGTCGCGCACGTCGCCCGCGATCTTCGAAGCGGCGCCCGCGTTCGCGCTCATCGTGGGCGGGACGGTGGAGGCGCAGCCCATCGAGAGCTTCAACGAGCTCACGCTCTCGGGCGCGGCTGACGGGTCGGTGTATGACAACACCCTCGGCCGCGACGCGTCGTTCGTGCAGCTCTCCAACGGCAGGGTGCTCATCGTGAGCGGCTGCAACGCGCTGCTCTGGAACCCGCTCTCGAACCAGGCGCTCGTGAGCCCGATGGCCATGTCGATGGCGACGCCGCCGTCAGAGCGCTGCGACGTGCGGGGCTCGACGGTGGTGCAGGAGCCCGGCGGCGGAGGGCTCCTCGTGGGAGGGCGCGGGCCGATGGGACCCGTGGCGCGCGTCGACATCGTGAACGCCGATGGGACGTGGTCGGCGGCGCTCCCGATGGCGGCGCCGAGGGTGCGTCCCGAGGTGGTGCGCACGGGCGTGGCCGAGGCGATCATCGCGGGCGGTCAGGACTCTGGAGCGCCCTTTCTGGAGCGCTACACCCGCACGCTCACGGCCGACGCGAGGCCCGTTCGAACGGGGATGAGCGCCGTGGACGATCGTCGCGACGCGGCCCTGGTCGATCTCGGCAACGGCGTGGTGCTCGCGCTCGGCGGTACTTCAACAGCGGGGACCGACCTCGCCGCGAGCGACGTGGTGCTCGATGCGCGTTGCATCGACGGGAGCTGCCCGCTGGTGCTCTCGACGCCGACGCTCCTCCGTGAGCGGCGGAGGAACCCCGTCGCGGTGCTCGCCAATGACGGTCGCGTGGTGGTGGCCTCGGGCGCGGGCGCGAGCGGCGTGGCGGCTTCTGTAGAGGTCATCGATGCGACGACGCCGCGGTCGCCGACGTCAGTGGGACCGATCGCGATGCTCCCCTACGACGGCATCACGGGGCGCAGGCTGGCGACGGGCTCGGTGCTCTTCGCGGGCGGCGGCACGATGCTCACCTGGGTCTACCGTCACTGAGTGAGACTGCGGTAGCGTCGCGCGATGCGCTCCCTCGTCGTCGCGTGTGTGGTCTTCGCGCTCTCGCTCAACGCCTGCAAGCGTCGGCCGCCGCCGGTGCCCGAGCGCACCACCGCGGGGACGAGCCTCAACGTCGGCGCCACCGCGATGTCCCCCGAGGTGCACATCAACCAGCGCGACGGTGGCAGCGGCGCGGGCGGGATGAACATCCAGATCGGCAACGTGGGCGTGCAGCTCCCCGGCGAGAACGAGCGCGGCGCCGCGGCGGAGCGAGAGGCCGAGCACTGAACCTGCGATGAGGTCGTCGCGTTCGCAGACGACACCCTTCGCGCGCACATCGATGCGCACGAGTTGACGTAAGCGCGGCGGTGTCACTCCGCACCCCGTCCCGCGCACGATAAGCGTCAATTTTCATGCGTGAAATCCGCATGTCGCTTCAGAAAAACCCGTTCTGAACACATCTATCTAGAGAGATGTCGCGCACGCGAGCGTGGGATCACGCCCTGTGGTCGTTCGGTCATCTCCCGGTCTCGACGCGGCGTCGCCCGCGGACGAGAGCGCGTTCCCTCACGCGGAGGAGCACGATGAGAAGACTGGTACTTCACGGCGCCACGCTCGGATGCACGCACGGCTCTTCGACAGCGCTTCTGTCGATCGTCCCGGGGCGTCGTCCGAACGCCCTCGTTGCCACGGTGCGCGACCACGCGTCGCTCATGAACATCGCGCCCTTCGGCTTGTGCAGCTCGCTTTCGAACCCCCGCGTGGCGGCGGCCACGGCAGCGGCGCAGGGCAACCTCACGCCGCAGTACTGCGTCCCCCACACGCCGGGGCCCTGGACGCAGCCCGAGCCCGCGGTCGATGTCGACGGCGTCGAGGCGCTCCACGAGTGCGCGACGTGCCGTTGCGCGTGGGGCGGGCGCATCAGCGTGAAGCCGTCGCCCGAGGTCTCCGTCAGCGATGATCGTTCGAACGCGAGCGATGATCGTTCGAACGCGAGCTTGTAGCGTCGCAGCTCAGCGCGCGGGCAGCGAGACGATGTGATCGAGGTGGAGCACCGGCGCGGGTGACCCCGCCGCGTCGAGGTCGAAGTGGATCACCACGTCGCCCGCGGGGATGCGGATGGGCACGCGCGACTCCTCCCAGCGCGGTGAGAGCGGGATCGTCGCCACGACGCGCGCCCCGAGCCGAAGCGGGACGCGCACGGGCGGACCGTCGTCGCGGCGCGCGCGGATCACCATGAGTCTCAAGCCTCCGCGCTGCGAGTAGAAGGTCACGGGGAGTCTCGCCCCGTGGGCCTTTCCGATGCAGCTATGGGCGCCGAGGTAGCGCCAGCCGAGGGTGTCTTCGTGGGGGCCGCACGACTCGAACGCGTCGGGGGTGACCTCGACGGTGCGCGCGTCGAAGCCCTCGATGCGAGGCCCCACCACGCCGAGCGCGCCGAGGGCCTCGGCCGCGTAGCGCTCCGCCCGCGTGTGACGGATCGTGCTCAGGATCAGCGGGACCGCGCGTCGATCGCCGAGCATCCCGAGGGCCGCGATGGCGTTGGCGCGCGCGTCGTCGGTGGGGTCGGTGATGGCCGTGCGCGCGAGCAGTTCGAAGAGGCTCGGGTCGCGCATCTGACCGAGCGCGAGCACCACCTGATACCGCACGTGATCGTCGGGGAAGATGGTCATCAGGGGCTCGATCGCGCGCGGATCTGCGAGCGTGCCGAGCGCGCGGATCGCGTCGATCACCTGCGACTCCTCGGGCGACCACAGCGTTTCGATGAGCGCGTCGACGGCCGCGTGGTCGCCGAGGCGCGCGAGGGCCAGCGCCGCGCGTCGTCGGAGCTGCGGGTCGTCGCTCGTCACGAGGTCTCGGAGAAGCGGCGCGGCGGAGGCGTCTCCCGCGGCGCCGAGGGCCACGGCGGCGGCGGTGCGCACGGCGGGGGAGCGGTCTCGCAAGATCGGTCGCAGCGTGTCGATGAGCGAGCGGCGCGCGAAGCTCGCGAGGAGCTCGACGGCCTCGGTGCGCTCCTGCTCCGAGGCCCTGGGGTCGCGCACGATCTCGGTGAGCCCGGGGATGGCCGCTCGGTCTCCGACGCGGGCGCGGGCGACGGCGCCGCGCGCGGTCCCGCGGTCTGCGAGGGACTCGAGCCACGCGGTCATGTCGGCGTGGAGCGACTCGCGCATCGCGAGCTCGGTGCCCGCGAGGTTGCGCCGCTCGCCGGGGTCGGCCGTGAGGTCGAAGAGCTCGTAGACGCCGAAGGTGAGGTCGGCGACGAGCTTCCACTGGCCGCGGCGCACCATCTTGCGGCTGTTCACCGTCGAGAACACGGGGGGAGAGTCGACGCCCGGCGTCGGCGGGCGGAGCATCCACCCACGGAGGTCGCGTCCTCGCATCGTGGGCGCGGGCCTCGCGCCGCCGAGGGCCACGAGCGTGGGCGCCACGTCGACGAGCTCCACGGGCGCGGTCACGCGCTGCGCGGTGAGGCCCGGCGCGGAGATCACCAGCGGCACTCGCACCTGCTCTTCGTAGAGCGTCGAGCCGTGATAGACGCCGCCGTGGTCGCCGAACTCCTCGCCGTGGTCTGCGGTGACGGCCACGACGAGCTCGCGCGCGAAGACGCGTCGCGCGTGGGTGAGCACGCGTCCCATCGCGGCGTCGATGTGCGAGACCGCGTCGTCGTACTGCGCGACGGGCGATGGACCGCTGCCCTGATAGGGCGCGTGGGCGTCGAAGAAGTGCACCCACATGAGGCTCGGGGGCTCGCCTCTTCGAACGACGTCGTCGATCTCGCCGATGGCCGCGGCCGCCTGCTCGTCGGCGTTGCGGTCGACGTGCGTGGCGCGCGCGAAGCCGAAATCGTGCTCGCGGTAGCCCGTGAGGCGCTCGCCCTCGGTGAAGAAGATGCCCGTGGTGAAGAGCGCGGCGGTCTCGCGTCCGTTGGCGCGCATCACGTCGGCGAGCGTGGCGAGGGGCTGCGGCTGACCGAGCGCGAGCGTCTCGTGGAGGTACTCGCCCGTGTGCAGCGACGAGAGCGAGTAGCTCGAGTGCGGAGCCTGCGCGTAGGCGTTCACGAAGACCACGCCCTGCGCGGCGAGGCCGTCGAGGGTGGGCGTGAGCGAGCGTCCCGCGCGCATGCGTCCGAGCCGGTCGGCCCGCATCGCATCGACGGTGAAGAGGAACACGTGCGCCCCGGGGAAGCTCGGCGCGTTGACGTTGAGGTCGGCGTGTCCGGCGCGCTCTCGCGCGTAGCGGGCGCGGCGCAGGGCGAGCGAGTCGACGGCGCCGGTGGCCTCGGGCCTGCGCGCCACCGAGGCGACGGCGAAGGCCGCGTGACGCACGAAGGGAGCGTGGACGCCGAAGACCTCGGCGCGCACGTTGGGCCAGTGATCGAGCGCGCCCCAGGCCCACGGGGCGGCGAGTGCTGCCACGATTCCGACGATGGCCGCGGCGCCCGGGAGCGAGCGGACGATCCACCACGCGGCGGGCGTGAGGGCGGCGACGGCGAAGGCGTTGGCGAGCAGCGTCGCGACGCCGAGGCCCATGTGCAGGTACTCGTAGAGCCTCGGAAAAACACGGTGATCGAGGCCGTGCAGCGCCCAGCCCGCGAAGAGCGAGACCGCGCCGACGAGAGCGCGCTGCCGCATCGGTCGCGACGGGAGCGTCATGGCGAAGCGACGGAGCCCCGCGAGCGCGAAGGCGCACACGGTCACCAGCACCACCGCCGTGAGCGGCTGGAGGAGCCACTGCATCGGGAGGCGCTTCATACGTCCGCCCGTGAAGAGCGCGTGGGCCACGACGGCGAGGGGCAGGGCGATGAGCGCGGCCATGCGGACGGGCGCGCGGCGCTCCCACCGCGCGAGGAGCGCGTCGAGGGAGGAGACCGTCGCCGAGAGCAGCGCGCCGACGGAGAAGCCCCCGAGGAGGAGCACCGCGGCGAGGCGCGCGCGATCGACGCCGGGCGCGAGCCAGAACACCGTGCTCGCGAGGTCGGCCTGACCCGAGAGCGTCCCCGCGACGGCGCCGATGAGGAGCGCCCTCGCCACGACGAAGCGCGTTGGGGTGGTCTCGATCACCGCCATGCGTGGCGCTGATTGCGCCCGTTGCATCGGAGGTTCACCGGAGGTGCGGATGGGATTTGAACCCACGTATCACGGTTTTGCAAACCGTTGCCTGGCCACTTGGCTACCGCACCAGACTTCGTCTTTCACGGTGGTGTGAGGCACACACGCCGTGCGAGACGGGGGGCTTTATAGACGTGCGTCTTATGGATTGTCAACCGAAGTGCGAGGAGCGTTCGCGCGTCAGCTCGCGAGCTCGACGCGGCCGTAGCAGCGGGCGCGCGGAGGGACGGCGGTGAAATCCGTGGGCGCTCCCTCGTCGACGAGGACGCACGACGCGCCGAGGAGGTCGCCGTGTTGAAAGAGCCTGGCGGTGACCGCGCAGCGCTCGCCCGCGAAGAGGGGCTTGCGGAACCCGAGGTCGAACGCCGCGGTGAAGCGGTCGAAGGGGAGCCCGTGGGCGTCGAGCCTCGCGAGCGCGGCGTCTTCGAGGAGCGCGGGGTACACGAGGGAGTTCACGTGCTGGTTGCTGTCGGTGTGACAGAGCCCGAAGCGCGCGGGGGTGGGCGAAGGGTGCCAGCGGTCGTCGATCCAGTGAGCGCCCTCGGGGAGCGCCGCGGAGGCTTCGGGCGCGGAGTGCGTGGCTTCGAGCACGTCGATGAGCGGTTTGAGCGCGTCGGGGAGCTCGCGCACGCGGCGGTCTTCGGGCGCGGCGAAGAGGCGCGAGAGGGTGTGCTCGCCGTAGACCTCGCCCACGGGGATGAGCTCTCCAGCGCCGTCGGGGGGAGGGCCCCAGGTGCGTCCGCGAGGGGCTTCGACGCGGGCCCACATGTCGAGGCGAAAGCGGTCTTCGCCGTTGGAGACAGGCGCCCGCGTGAGGGCGAAGCGTCCGTCGCAGAGGAGCGGACCGGCGGCGGCGATGGGTCCGCCGTGCGATCGCACGACGAGGCGACTGAGGATGGGGAGCACGCCCGTGGGCTTCATCACGTCGATGAGGGGATGCTCGCGGAGGGCCTTGTTCCACAGGGCCGCGGCGAGGGCGTGCGACATGGGAGAGGGGTGGCAGCGCCCGCACTGCGAGACGTCTTCGTAGCGGGTGGGGAGCGTTCCTCGCCCGCGTTGGGAGTCGGGCACGTCGGGCCAGGGAGGGATGATGAGCGTCACGGGCGCGGAGCTATACCGCGAGATCGAGGGGCAGGTCGCGGGCGCTCGACGATGAGCACCCGCTCCCGCTCGACGTCGCGAGGGCGTTACGCGCGTGTTTCAGCGGCCGTCGGTGACGGGCTGCGGTGTCACAGAAGCTCCGCCCGATCCCCACGCGTTTGCGGCGCACGCGCGCTCTGCTTGAGGTCATGCGACACACCGTGATCCTGTCGGACATCCACCTCTGGGAGGCGGTCACCGGCGACGACCTCTGGATGCGATATCGGCAGCGGCGGTTCTTTCCCGACGAGGCCTTCGCCGCGCTGGTCGCGCGACTCACCGCCGATGTGAGCGACGGTGACTTCGAACTCGTGCTCAACGGCGACATCTTCGACTTCGACGTGCCCCGACCCGACGGGCGCGATGACACCCCCCACGTCGAGGCCGATGCGGCGCGTCGCGTCGATCGCATCCTCGACGACCACCCCGCGTTCGTCGACGCGCTCGCGGGCCTCCTCGCGCGCAACCACCGCGTGGTGTTCGTGTCGGGCAACCACGACGTGCAGCTCGTGTTCCCCTCGGTGCGCGCGCGCATCGTGGCGCGGCTCGACGAGGCCGCCGCGAGGCGCGCGGGGCTGCGAGAGGTGGGGCGCCGCGCGGTGGTCAGCGCCCGAGGCGCGGTGATCTTTCGGGCGTGGTTTCATCGCACGCGAGACGGCGTTCACGTCGAGCACGGACACCAGTACGACCCCTATTGCGCCACGCGCTACCCGCAGGCGCCCTTCGCGCCGGGAACCGCCACGCTGCAGCCGACGCTGAGCTCGCTCTCGATGCGGCACCTCGCGGGGCGCTTCGGATACTTCAACCCCAACGCCGACGGGACCTTCATCCTCACGCTCCCGGGGTACCTCTCGCACTGGGCGCGGTACTACCTCTTCTCGCGTCGCTCCCTCGTGCTCGCGTGGCTCGTGGGGACGCTCCGCGTCGTGGCCGGGCTCCTGCGCGCGCAGCCCCGCGAGGAGGTCGAGCGCGCGCTCGGCAACCTCCTCCGCACGGCGCGTGAGACCGGCGCCTCGCTCGAAGCCCTCAGCGCGCACGGTGCCCTCTTCGCGCGGCAGGAGTTCCTCCGCGCGGCGCGGATCCTCTGGTTCGACAAGCTCGTGCTCGTCGCGTCGCTCGCCGCGGTGGCCCTGGCCACCCTCGCGCACCGCCCCACGGGCGTCGTGCTCGGCGCGCTCGTCGCGTGTGCGGCGCTCGTCGCGTCGCGCGTGATGCCCGACGGCGACCTCGAGCGCGTGTATGTGGGTCTTCTGGAGCGGCAGCGCGAGATCGCGAGCATCCACGGAGCCCGCGCGGTGGTCTTCGGCCACACGCACATCGCCCGGGGCTCGTGGGTCGACGGCGTCTTCGTCGGCAACAGCGGGACGTGGGCCCCGATGTTCCACGACATCGCGTGCACGCGGCCCGTGCAGCGGGGCTTTCCCTTCGTGTGGCTGCGCACGACGGAGGGCGGCGAGGTTCATGGCGGGCTCTACCGCGTGATCGACGGCGCGGTGACGCCCGACGGCGACAGCGTGCGCGAGGCGATCCACCACGACGACCACGAAGAGCGCGACGAGAGAAGCGTCGCGGCCTGAGCGCTTCGGGCGAGCGGTCATCGAGCGCTCACACTCACGTCCGAAGCGAATCGCGGAGACGGGCGCCGTCTCGTCTCAGCGCGTGTAGGTCACCGTGGCCGAGGCGCTCGCGAGCGTGATCGCGCGGATCGCGTCGGTCAGCACCGCGCCGGTCACGTCTCTCGCTCGCGTGGGGAGCGTCGGGTGCGCCGAGAGCGCATACACCGTGTACGTGTACATCATCGCGCCGGGGCCCTGAGAGCACGGCGGCGAGTAGGTCAGCGCAGGTCCGTCGCTCGTGATGCCCGCGACGCCGACGCCCGTCGACGCGACCGCGAGCGCGCGCGTCGCGCCGGGGATGCTGTGAAGCACCCAGTTCCACTTGAGGCCGTCGCGCGCGAGGGTGGTCATCATCACGGCGAACTCGGTGGTGCCCGCGGGGACGCCCGACCACGCGAGCGGAGGGCTGTGCCCCACGCCGTCACAGGTGTACTCCGCGGGGAGCGTTCCGTGATCGACGAAGGCGCTGCTCGTGAGCGTGAACGTGCCGGTCGAAGCGTCTGTGGGAGCAGCGTCACTCGCAGAAGCGTCGCTCGCGGTCGCGTCGCTCGCGGTCACGTCGCTCGCAGTCACGTCGCTCGCGGTCACGTCGCTCGCGGTCACGTCGTTCGCGGACACATCGGAGTTGCTCGCGTCTTGCGGTGTCGCGGCGTCGGTCGCGTCGCTCGAGGAACACGCAGCCAGCAGCGCGCAGAGCGGGAGGACGAGGCGCTTCACGCGGCCTTCCCTTCGTTGCGGCGGGCGCGCAGCGTCGTGACGATCGCGGTCGCGCCGAAGAGCGCCGTGAGCGCCGTGAGCCAGTGGCTACGAGAGGTCGCGGGCGGAGCGGCGGGAGCACGCGCGGTCACCGCGGGCTCATGCGACGGAGGACGCTGCGGGCTCAACACGTCGAAGCTCGCAGGGCGGCCGGGCCAGGCGTAGCGCGTCGTGGGTTGCACGAAGGACACGACCACCGGACCGAGCGCCGCGGGCGCCGAGAGCGTCACCACTCGCGCACCGGGAACCGCGCGCCGCGCTTCGAGGCGCATCCGAACGCGCTCGCCGTGGAGCTGACCCGCGGCCGAGAGCGTCGCGGCCATCGCGCGAAGCTCCGGGGCGGAGATGAAGCCCGTGAGTGAGAGCGGAAGTGAAGCGCCGTCGACGCGGAGCGAGGTGCCCTCCTCGATCTCGCGACGGAGCCGCGCGTAGGTCGTCGCGAGCGCCTCGTCGGTGCTCGTCGCCACGGCGGTGGGGGTCCCGTCGACGAGGAGAAAGAGGTCCCAGTCGGCGGCCACTTCGAGGTGGTCGTCGCGCAGGGTCACGCGAGCGGTTCCCTCTTCGAGCGGGTGCCCCATCGACGGAGCGCTCACCGCGAGGCACGCCGCGAAGAGCGACGCGCGGAGCAGGGAGCGCGCGGTCATCGCATCCCCCGGCAGTAGGTTCCGCGCTGCGTGACGCCGCGCGTGGTGTACGAGGTGTCGGTGAAGTCCCAGCAGTTGGCCGTCGTCGCGGGGCGATACGAGATCGAGTACGTGTGGCCCATGTGCTCGTAGGTCATCGTGTGCGTCCCGTCGGCGGCCTCGACGTAGCGGAGGTTCATCACGCCGCCGGGAGCCTTCTCGCCAGGGGGCCGTCCGCCTCCGCCGCCGAGTCGGCCGAGGGGCATCACGCGCGGCGCCATCGCGGTGTCGAAGGCGCCCGTGAGGCACTGCACGATGTACGGGTGCGTCGTCGACGTGTGGTAGCGGAAGCCGAACACGGGGTCGCGCTGTCCGTTGCAGACGTCGAGCGTTCCCGCGGTGATGGGGGTGCCGTCGGGGTTGTCGTTGCCGTAGATGGGGTAGCCGTCGAAGGCCCACCCGAGGATCGCGCTCGCCCCGCGGTTGCGCATCGCCGCGATCATGCACGAGGGAGACGCGTGGTAGTGGTAGTCGTCGCCGCGCCCCGAGTGACCGCCGCACTGGTCGAGCTCGCCGGTGAGCACCGTGTCGAAGCGGGGATCGTAGGCCGACAGGTCGAGCGTCCCCTGCGAGCTGTAGTCGTAGATGGGCACGCCGTTGACGGCCACGCCGAGGGCCGCGTCGATGGAGATGGGCGCCGCGGCGCGCGTCGGCGCGAGCGTCACGGGCGACGAGTATCCCGGCGCGGGGACGGGCACCTGATCGTTGGTGCCGGTGATCCCGTTCATCTTCACGTGGTCGGGGTACGTGTCGGAGACGATGTACGCGAAGCGCTCGTCGCAGCGCACCGTCACGCGATCGGCGAAGCCCGCGGCGCGCACCGACTCGATCACCGCGGCGCAGCGCTCGGTCGGCATGAGCATCGTCGACGCGTCGGACGGAGCGTCGGTGCTGACATCGGGCGTCACGTCGGGTGAAGCATCGGGCGTCACGTCGGGCGAAGTGTCGGGCGAAGTGTCGGTTGATGCGTCGGGGGTCACGTCGGCGGCGACGTCGGTGACCGTGCTCGCGTCGGTGGTCGTCGCGGCGTCGGAGCAGCCCGCGATCGCGAGCGCCGCCACGAGCGAAGAGAGGCGCGTTCCTGCGTGTGTGCGCGTGGGCATCGGTCGTGCGCTTTCTCCCGCGTGTCGCGGGTCATTCATCGTGGCGAGCGGAGCGCGTCAGGGCGCGGCGCCGTCTCGCTCGCAGAGGTCACGGAGGCGTCGCAGCTCGGTCGCGCCCGCGCGTTCGCCCTCGCTCGTCGAGAGCGCGATGACGCGGGCGCAGTCTCCGCGGAGTTTGGCAGCGCGTGCGAGCAGCGTCGCGACCTCGCCGCGGTGCGCGCCCGAGGGGTAGCCGCGGAGGTAACGCTCGGCCGAGGTGAGCGCGGCGGGTTCGTCTCCCGCGCGACGGAGGGCCACCACGCGAAGCCATCCAGCATCGTCGGCGCGCTCGTCGTGAGGCTGCTGCCGTTCGAAGTCTTCGAAGTCCGCCGCGGCCGTGCGGAAGTCGCCCCGGCCCATCGCTGCAACACCCGACGCGAAGCGCTGAAAGGGCGCCTCCGCGTCGGCGGATTCGCTGTGAGCACTGCCGTGCGTGTGCGCGCCGTGCTGCGCGGGAGGAGGTGTCGCCGACGCAACCACAGCGGCGGGGACTTCCGCGGCGGGAGGCGTCTGCGCTGCGACGACGGGGCGATCGTCGGGGACCTTCCAGCGCTGGCCTGCGGCGATGAGGCGCTCGGGCTCGTGCGAGACACGGAGCGCGACGAGGCCCTCGTACACGGTGACGCGCACGGTGTGTCCGCCGTGGGCCTCGACGACGAAGCGCGTGCCGCGAACCTCGAGCTCTCCGTCGGGCAGCGCCACCACGAAGCGATGCCCCACGCGCTGATGCGGAACGCTCACCTGGAGCGCCCCCTCGGTGAGCCGCACGGTCTCCCGGTCGGGCTCGATGGAGCGCGTCCAATGGGCCTCTCCCACGATCTCGATGCGCGCGGTGGGGTCCGTCGGTGTGCCGGTCGTTCGGTGTTCTCCGCGTCGCGCGAGGATCACCGCCGCGATGGCGACTGCCCCCGCGAACGAGAGCGCGCCCGCGAACGCGAAGGGCGTCACGCTCCGTCGAGGCTGCTCCTCTCCGTGTGCCGCCGCGAGGAGGAGCGCGGCGCGCGCGCGGTGTCGCTGGAGGTCGCTCACGGGCGCCTTCGCGTACCCTCGGGCCTCTTCGCGCAGGCTGATCCAACGCTCGCGGCGCGCGCGGCAGTCGGCGCACTGCGCGAGGTGTCGCTCAACGCGGTCGACCTCACGGGCGCTGAAGCGTCCGTCTTCGGCGGCCTCGACCTCGGGCCAGCGCGGGCACACTTCGCCTTCGCTCACGGCACACCTCCAGACGGGTCTTCGAGCATCCGTTTGCGCGCGTGGTGGAGCCGCGTCCATACGGTCGCGACGGGGATCGCGAGCTTGCGCGCGGCCTCCTCGCACGACAGCTCGTGCACCTCGACCAGCACATACGCGGCGCGCATCTTCTCGGGGAGCGCGGCGACCTGCGCGGCGAAGCGCTCCCACCGCTGCGCGGCGATGCGGTCGTCTTCGGGCGTGAGCGCGTGCGCGCTCGGCGCGACGTGCGTGAAGCGCGTGATCGCGCGGAGCCAGCGGCCGATGGAGCGCCGACGATCGGCCGCCACGCGCCACGCGGTCGCGAGCACCCAGGGCTTCGCCGAGGGGCGTCCGTCGTAGCGCGCGGCCATCGACGACAGCCGGAGGAAGGTGTCTTGCGCGACGTCGTCGGCGTCGGCGGGTCGCACGCCCGCGTGGAGCGCCACGCTTCGAACGGCCTCATAATAGCGGTCGAAGAGGGCGCCGAGGGCGTCGAGCTCGCCGCGCGCCATCGCGGCGAAGAGCTCGGCGTCGGTGGCGTCGGCGCGCGTCGTCGAGCGTCGCATGAGCTTCACAGCGCGCCTCCGTAGAGGGCGCCGACCATGAGCCCCGCGCTCCACGACGGAGGCGTCGGGACCGAGGCGCTCGACCCCGCGGCGAAGACCGTGACGGGCGCGACGTCGGCGTCGACGGTGACCGCGAGCGCGAGGCCGTGCCAGTCCGCCGAGCGCCACCGCGCGATGGCCCCGAGACGCACCTGCACGAAGGTCTCCTTCTGTCCGGGGAGCAGCGCCTGATCGCGCCACGTGTAGCTGTTGGTCGCCACGGTGACGCCGGTCTCGACGCGACCGAAGAGCGCGCGGGTTCCCCAGCTCGCGCCGATGCCGAGCGCGCCGACGTCGAGGAGGTATCGTCCGGGCCCGCGGTCGACGAGGCGGTACGTCCACGGCTCGACGCGCCCCCACGCGAAGAGCGACCACGCGCGGATGCGAAACGCCACCGTCGCGCGCATCGCGAACGACGTGTACGAAGGCGTCGCGCCGAGGCGCATCCCGAGGTCGAAGATCCCTTCGATGAAGGAGGTGGGCGCGGGGCGCTCCCTCACGACAGGCGCGGGCGGAGGAGGCGGAGGAGACAACGGCGCGGGCGCACGAAGAGGCTGCGTGACCGCGGGTGTGGGCGTCGGCGTGGGGTCGGCTTCGAGCGCGGGGAGCGCGTCGAGGATGAGCGCGGCCTGGAGCGTCGCGGTGAGCTCCGCGGGCGCGGCGACGTGACGGCGCAGCGTGGTGCCCGAGGGGAGCGCGACGTCGAGCGCCGCGACGCCCTGCTCGTCGAGCGTGAAGCGCACGGTCGCACCGACGCAGTGCCACGGTCGGTCGGAGCCCGTGAGCGACTCGCGCATCTCGCGGATCGCGTCGGCCCAACGAGGGACCTCGAGCGACGGTGCGACAGAGAGCGTCGACGCGGGGCAGCGGGTCTGCGCCGCGGGCGCCGTGGTGATCGCGAGCGCGCAGAGCCCGAGCGCCGCGGGCAGCGGCGTCGGTCTCGGTGTCGTGGTGGGCGTGCGGCGCGGGCTCACGGTCGAGAGTGCTCTCATCTAGCCTTTGGCCGATCGCGGTCGAGACCTTCACGCGGAGGCGCGAAGTAATTTCTTCGTCGCGCCGTGAAGGCGTCGGGCGCGGGGGGCCAATGGCCTCATGAAGGGGGCGCCCGTGCAGCGCTCCTCCGAGGACGTCGCGCGTCGCGCGGGAAACGAGAGGACGGTCGATGGCAGAGCGCAGGGGCTTCATCGCAGCGGTCATCGCGATCACGGCGCAGCTCGTGGGCGTCGCGTGTACGACGTCACCGACCGCCGACGCGGGTGTCGACGCGCCCGTCACGCTGATCGATGTGGCGAGCGACACGGCTCCGCCCGACGCCGCGACAGACGCCACCCTCGACGCCTCGGAGATGGACGCGGTGATGGACGCGCCTCCGCCGGACGCTCCCTCGATGGACGCCGCGCGCGACGGGGGAATGCGGCGCGATGGTGGGGCGAGCGACGCGTCGGGCGACGTGACGATCACGATGTCGGTCGACGTGTTCACCGACGAGGCCTTCTCGGGCCCCGAGCTTCTCGCGCGACCCACCGATCGCTCGATCGCGGTGCACGTCGTCCCCACGCGCGCCGTGGAGATCTACTACGAGTACGGCGCGTCGCCGGGGGCCTACAGCGCGCGCACCGACACGCAGCCCGTGGCGGCGCACACGCCCGCGCTGACGGTGCTCTCGTCGCTCACGGCGAACACCCGGTACTACTACCGCCTGCGCTACAGGTCGCCCGGCGAGACGACCTTCGCGTCGCGCGAGGAGCACTCGTTCTTCACGCAGCGCGCGCGGGCATCGACCTTCACGTTCACGGTGCAGGCCGACTCGCACCTCGACGACCGCTCGGACTACTCGGTCTACGCGAGCACGCTCACCAACGTGCTGCGCGACAGGCCCGACTTTCACGTCGACCTCGGCGACACGTTCATGTGCGAGAAGCACACGACGCCCTTCATGGCCGAGACCCTCACGGCCATGGACGCGCCCACCGTCGACGCCCGCTACGCCTTCGACCGCGCCAACTTCGCGCGCATCGGCCACTCGGTGCCCGTCTTCCTCGTGAACGGAAACCACGAGGGAGAGTCGGGGTGGTTCCTCGACGGGACGGCGAACAACATCGCGGTGTGGGCGACGCTCTCGCGCAAGCGGTACTTCGCCAACCCCGAGGCCGACACGTTCTACTCATCGACCACGGACGCGGAGCCCATCGTCGGCACGCGCCAGGCGTTCTACGCCTTCGAGTGGGGCGACGCGCTCTTCATCACCCTCGATCCGTACTGGTACACACGCACGCGTCCCACCGCCGATCGCTGGCGCTGGACCCTCGGCGAAGCGCAATACCAGTGGCTCCGTCGCGTGCTCGCGGGGAGCACCGCGACGCACAAGTTCGTCTTTCTGCACCACCTGCTCGGCGGCGCGAACGCCGAGGCCCGCGGCGGCGTCGAGGCTGCGCCCTTCTACGAGTGGGGCGGCCTCAACGAAGACCGCACGCAGGGCTTCGCCGCGCACCGCCCGGGGTGGCCCGCGCCCATTCATCAGCTCCTCCGCGACGCGCACGTCACCGCTGTTTTTCACGGCCACGACCACGTCTACGTGCGCCAGGAGCTCGACGGGATCGTCTATCAGGAGGTCCCTCAGCCGAGCGCTTCGAACTTCACCAACGGCGCCACGATCGCCGCCGAGGGCGGCTACGACAGCGGCGTCGTGATGAGCAGCAGCGGCCATCTGCGCGTGGTCGTGTCTCCGTCGAGCGTCGTCGTCGACTACGTGCGCGCGACGCCTCCCGCGGGCATGCGCATCCCCGACGGCGGCGTCGGCGGCTACTCGTACACCCTCGTCCCTCGCTGAATCACAGCCATCACGGAGCACGCAATGACCGACCCTTCGAAGAGCCCCGTGTCTCGCCTCTCGCTCCTCTTCATCACCCTCGCGGGCTGCGGAAACTCCATCGCAGAGCCCACGCCCGACGCGAGCGCGCAGGTCGACGTGCGACCCGCGAGCGACGTCCTTCCCACGTCCGATGTCACCGTCTCCGACGTCATGGTCACTGATGCGCCGTCCGTCGACGCGCCCTCGACCGGACGTCACCCCAACTTCATCGTGTTCCTCGCCGAAGCCAACGGGTGGACGAGCACCTCGGTGCTTCAGGACGAGGCCATCCCCGCGTCGCGCAGCGGCACGATCCAGACGCCGAGCCTCGACCGGATCACCGCACAGGGGATGCGCTTCTCGAACTTCTACGCCTCGTCGCCGCGGTGCATGCCGACGCGCGCGAGCCTCATCAGCGGGATCTCGCCCGCCGCGCTGCACATGACCTTCATCCCCGAGGCGCGCAACGACGGCGCGGCGACGGGCAACGTGGTCACGCCCACGACCATCACGACGCTCCCCGTCGAGACCCCGACGGTGGCGTCGCTCCTCCGCGCGGCGGGGTACGGCACGGCGCACTTCGGCAAGTGGCACGCGGGCAACATCCACCCGTCGATGTACGGCTTCGACATGAGCGACGGGCCGACGGCGAATCGCGGCCCCGACAACGTCGACCACCCCAACCCCGCGCAGGCGTACGCGATCGCCGACAGGGCCATCGCGTTCCTCAACGATCAGGCCGCGGCGCGGCGACCGTTCTACCTCCAGGTGTCGAGCTACGGCGGCAAGGACGAGGTCGACTCGCGGCCCGAGACCTACGCGATGGCCGCCGCGAGGCTCCCCGGCGCGAACCCGCGCGACATCGCGCTCGCCGCCGTGCAGATGGAGATGGACATCAACATCGGCCGCGTCCTCACGCGCCTCGACGAGCTCGGGCTCACGGGCGACACGTACGTGTTCTTCACGTCGGATCACGGCGCGCAGGGCCCCTCGTCGAACCCCCCGCTCCAGGGCAGCAAAGGGACGGTCTGGGAGGGCGGCATCCGCGTTCCCCTCTTCGTGCGCGGACCCAACGTGCGCATGGGGGTCTCGTCGCGCGTGCGCACCACGGGGGTCGACCTGCTCCCGACGATCATGTCGCTCGCGAACGTCACCGCGCTCCCTGCCCGCCTCGAAGGCGGCAACCTCGCGCCGCTGCTGCTCGGAACCGTCAACGAGGTGCGTCGCACGCGCGACGAGCTCGTCGTTCACTTTCCCCACTACGACATGGACCCGCTCGGCCCCGCGTCGACGGTCCTCTTCGGCGACTACAAGCTCACGCGCTACTACGAGACGGGCTCGCAGCGGCTCTACAACGTCGTCACCGACTTCGCCGAAGCGACGGACCTCGCCCCGCGCGACCCGGCGCGCGTGACCGACATGGCCCGCCGCCTCGACGAGTACCTCGCCGCGGTCAACGCCCAGATCCCCACGCGTCGCTGATCGTAGGGTCCCAGCGCCTCGCGCGCTCCAACCACATCGCTGCCTCTCGGTCTCTCCCCTCGACGCGCGCGAGCTCGCCCTGCCGCAGCGCGCCCGCGGGCTGATCGCAGGTCACCTCGATCCACTGAACGAGCGCCCGCCGCGCCTCGCGATCACCGCGGAGCGTCTCGCGCGTCGCCCACGCGGCATCGACGACCACGACCCTCGACGCGTCGTGCCGCAACCGCGTGAGCTCCTCGACGTGCGTTCCGTGCGAGACGCTTCGTGCCGCAGCGGCGCGCACCCACGGCGAGCGATCTCGCAACGCCGACGTGAACACCTCATCGGCCTCGGGATGATCCGCCCACTGCGCGAGCATCGCGACGAGCGAGGCCCTCCACGCGTCGTTGTCCTCTCGCATCGCCAGGGATGCGAGCTCGCGGAGCACCGAAGCATCGCCGCGCATCGCCCTCGCCACGATCCTCGCGCGACGACGCACGGCGCCGCGATGCCCTTCGCCGAACCACGCCGTGACGCGCTCTTCGGCCCACGTCACAGGGCGATCGGTGTGACACCCGGAGCACGCGTTGGGCACGCCGAGCTCTCGCGTGAGCGTCGGGTCGGGGATCGTGAAGCCGTGGTCCCTCCTCCGATCGCGCTGCATGTAGGTCGCCGCGGGCATGTGGCAGTTGACGCAGCGGGCGCCGTCGCTCGCCGCGGGGTGGTGCGCGTGCGTCGCATCGATGACGGGAGCGCCACGCGCGCCGTTGCCGTGGCACGTGAGGCAGAGTTCGTCGCGGGCGATGGGTGCGCGCAGTCCGCCCGAGTGCGGATCGTGACAGTCAGAGCAGGTGACGCCGCGCTGCCCCATGCGGCTCATCGAGAGCGAGGCGTATTCGAAGTCTTCGTCGGCGCACTGTCCGTCGGGGTGATACGCGCCGGGGGTGTCGGCGAGCGTGATGCGGTAGTGGTCGTCGAAGCGCTCGCTCGCACGGAACGCTCCGCTGAGCTCCTCGCGTCGCGCGTGGCAGCTCGCGCAGGTGTCGGTGACGCGCGCTCGCCACGGGGAACTCAGCGATCGTCGATGGCGCTCGGGCATCGCGCCGTGGCACTGCGCGCAGGCGACGCCCGCGGCGCTCCACGAGCTGCGGTACGCGTCGGAGGTCGCGTCGTAGCCCTTCACGAAATCGGTCGTGTGGCAGGCGGCGCACCAGGCGTTCCAGTTCATCCCGCGCTGCGTCCAGTGGCTCCACTCGCGGGGCGTCGGGGGTGCAGCGCCGAAGATCGAGAACCACTGTTTTTGCGATGGATCCCACGCGGGATCGAGCACCTGCACGCGTCCGTCGGCGCGCGCGACGAGGTACTGTCGCAGGGGCTCGACGGCGATCACCGCGCGGAGGGGTTCACCGCGAAGCTCGGGCGAGAGCGCTCTCAGTGCCTCGGCGTCGCGCGTGTCGATGGGGCGCTGCGCCCTCGCGTGCTGCGATGCCTTCCATGCTTCGTATTGCGCGCGGTGACACGGCGCGCAGGGCCGCGCGACATCGGGCGCGGCTGAGCCCGAGGCGCCCACATCGGTGAAGCGCGCGGGAGGCTCCGGGGTCGCGCGTCGACACCCCAGGGCCACGGCGAAGGCGAGGAGCGATCGAGCGAGGTTCACCGGATACTCAGTTGGCCGAAGGCGAGAGAGACCTTCACGGGGCAGCGCGCGTTGCGGGCGCCTCGCTTCAGGGTGAAGATGGGCGCATGACGAGCGACGCCCGCGCGAAGATGGGTCACGGACCGTTCCGACCGGAGCAGTTGAAATCCGGTGATCCCTACGAGATTTCGAACGGGCACGCGATCTTCTGCGCGCCGACGGGCGGAGACGGCGGCGGACCGAATCTCCGGGGCGGCTTTGTGCTCGACACCGATCCGATGGTGAAGCGTGCGGGGGTCGATACCGGGTTTCAGCTCAGCCCTCTCACGATGCGCGCCCCCGACGTCTCTGTGGGCGACTACGAGGAGCGCCCGGGCTGGGTGAAGGGGGTTCCTCCGCTCGCGATCGAGTACGCGAGCGTCGGTCAAGACGAGCGCGAGCTCACGGAGAAGATCGAGGATCTTCGTCGCGCGGGGACGCAGTACCTCTGGGTGGTGCGTCTCACGGGGCCGCGTCGGGTCGAGGTCTACGAGCGTTCGAAGCCCATGCGGGTCGTGACGTCGGGTCAGTCGCTCAGCGCGCCCGGGGTGCTCCAGAACGACGTGCCCATCGAGGCGCTCTACGACCGCGACGCCGCGATGGAGGTGGCGTTGAGGAACCTCCTGCAGCGCAAAGGGCACGAGAGCCTCGAAGCGCTCCAGAAGAGCGAGCGAGAAGAAGGAAAGGCCGAAGGAATCGCCGAGGCCCTCCTCCGCGTGCTCCGTCGCCGCGGGTTCGCGCTCGACGATGCAGCGCGCGCGAAGGTCGAAGCGTGCCGCGACGCCGATCAGCTCGACGCCTGGCTCGATCGCGCCGTCACCGCGCAGCGCATCGAAGACGTGTTCGTCGACCTGTAGCGCTCTGCACTCCCCCGCGCGCACCCTCGCAGGTACGCTCGCGCTCTCAATGCGCGCACTCTGGATCGCTCCCCTCGTCATCGTCGCGTCTTGTGAGACCACCACCGAGCCCGCGCCCGCGCGGCGCTACACGGGCCCCTCGCGCGTCACCCTCGGCTCCGGCGCCACGCGCGTCACGCTGCGCCTCGACCGCTTCGGGATGCAGATCAGCGGCCGCGACGGCGTCGTGCTCGACACCCTCGACACAACCCCCACCGCACCCGGCGAAGACCACGCCGCGTACGGAGCGCTCGGCGCAGCGCGTCGCGACGTCGAGGTGCGCGCCCCCATCATCGAGGGCTGGGACCACGTCACCATCCGTGAGGCCGCGTGGTTCCACGGGAGCGCCGTCGAGAGCGCCGTGATCGAGGGAGACAGCGCGTCGATCGACCTCGTCGATCCGTCGCAACCTCGCGTCACGCTGCACCTCGACCTCTCGGTGCTCGACGACGAGGTGCGCATCGACACGCGCGTGCGTCCCACCAACGGCGCCGCCGACGCGGGAATCACCGACGGTCCCGATCGCACGGGGCTGTCGTTCACGCTCCCCGCCGACGAGCACTTCTTCGGCCTCGGTGAGCGCTATGTCACCGTCGACCACCGCGGTCAGCGCTTCGAATGCTGGACCGAAGAGGGCGGCATCGGCGGCGGCGAGCGCGCCACGCCGGGACGCGCGAACCCCTTTCCCAATGGGACGGGGATGACGCACATCCCGATTCCGTTCGTGCTCTCGACGAAGGGCTACGGCCTCTGGATCGACACGACCGCGCGCACGGGCTTCGACATGGGCGCCGAGCTCACGACCGCGTGGAGGATCTACGCCGATGAGCCGACGATGCGCCTCCGCGTGCTCGTGCATCGCGAGCCCGCCGACACGCTCGCGCACTTCACACGGCTCACGGGACGCGCTCACGCGCCCGCGCCGTGGGTCTTCGGTCCGCGTCGCAGGGTCGATCACGGCACGATGGTGGGTACCGAGCCCGAGTGGCTCGCGCTTCGAACGCACCACGTCCCCACGACGATGGCCGACGACACGACGCACTTTCTCCCCCACGCGGGCGCGTCGGGGCGCGAGCCCGAGGTGCGCATGTGGAACGCGCAGCTCCACGCGTACGGGTACAAATCCATCGCGTACTTCAACGCCAACGTGTCGGCGTCGAGGCCCGCGGCGGCGGATCTCCTCGCGTATGGGAGGTCGCACGACCTCTTCGTCCGCACCGACGACGGCGCCGAGTTCGTCACGTCGATCGTGTCGGGCGGCGCGCAGCCCACGGTCACCCTCGACCTCTCGAAGCCCGAGGCCGCAGCGTGGTGGACCTCGCTCCAACAGAACGCGCTCGACCTCGGCTACGACGGCTGGATGCTCGACTTCGGGGAGTACATCCCCCCCAACGCGAGGCTCTCCGACGGACGCAGCGGGTGGCTCGCGCACAACGCATTTCCGCTCCTCATGCAGCGCGTGTCGACGGAGTTTCTCCGCAGGGTGCGCGGCGACGACTACATGTTCTTCGCGCGCGCCGGCTACACGGGGACGCAGGCCCTCGTGCCGATGGTGTGGTCGGGTGATCCGAGCGCGAGCTTCGAACCTGCGCGGGGCCTCCCTGCCAACGTGCGCGCGGGCGTGAACGCGGGGCTCTCGGGCATCCCCTACTGGGGCAGCGACATCTCGGGCTACACGTGCCTCAACGACCCTCCCGCCAACAAGGAGGTGTACCTCCGCTGGGCCGAGTTCGGCGCGCTCTCGCCCGACATGCACGACGAGAACGCGTGCTCGAGCGCACCTCCCGGCTCACCGCCGAAATGGACGCTCTGGAGCGACGCCGAGACCACCGAGGTCTACGGCCGCTACGCGCGCCTCCACACGCGGCTCATCCCGTACATCTACGCCGCCGCGAAGGAGTCCGAGGCCACGGGCATCCCCATCATGCGGCACCCGATCTTCACGCACCCGCGCGAGGCCGACGCCTGGAGGACGCAGCTCGAATACTGGTTCGGCCCTGCGCTCTACGCGGCCCCCGTGGTCGAGCGCGGCGCGCGCACGCGATCGCTCTGGCTCCCGCCCGGCGCGTGGATCGACTGGTGGACCCTCGACGGCGTCGACGGCGGACGCACCGTGACGCGCGAAGCGCCGCTCGACGTGATCCCGCTCTATCAACACGCGGGTACGCTCGTCGCGATGCTCGACCCGCGCGTCGAGACGCTCATCGCCGACACGCGCGACGACGTGGTGAGCGCCGACGAGGTCGCCGACGTGATGGACGTGCGTGGCTACGTGCGACGCGGCGATCCGCGCGCCACGGCCACGCTCGCCGACGCGACCGCGTACGAAGCCGTCGCGGGGGATGGCGCGGTGACCATTCCCAGTGGCTATGAAATGGCGGACGAAGCCACGCTCTCGACGTGCTCGCGCTGCGCGCGCATCGACGCGCTCCCCTCGGGCGGAACGCGCTTGAGAGTGACCACCGAGAGCGCGACGACGGGGAATGTCACCGCGGGTTCTGTCTCGCTCACGCACCGCGCGTCGAGGGCGCGTCGCGTGCGGTGGGACGTCGTCGTTCGCTGATGCTGAGAGGGAGCACCATGTCTGTCACACAACACCGCGCCGCGGCGCTCGCGATGGGCCTCGCGGCGGCGCTCGTACGTCCGTCGCTCGCGGCGGCGCAGACCCCCATCGTGCTCGACGCGACGATCCCCGAGGGGACGCCGCGCTACTTCGCCGTGCCCTTCACCGTGCCCGAAGGGATCCGCGAGATCGAGGTGCGCCACGACGACCAGTCGGAGATGAACATCCTCGACTGGGGCCTCGCAGATCCGTCACGTTTTCGTGGCTGGGGCGGTGGCAACCGTGAGCCTGCGGTGGTCGCCGTCGAAGCGGCTTCACGGAGCTACCTCCCCGGTCCCATCGCCGCGGGGACGTGGTCGCTGCTCATCGGTCAGGCGAAGGTGGCGGAGCGTCCCGCGCGCTACCACGTCGAGATCTTTCTGCGCGCGACGCCGACGCTGGCCGCGCAGCCCGAGCGACGCCCCTACGCCGATGTGCCCGCGCTCTCGACGGGGCCGCGCTGGTACGCGGGAGACTTCCACGTCCACACGCGCGAGAGCGGCGACGCCTCGCCGACGCTCGACGAGGCGGCCACCTTCGCGCGCAGCCGCGGCCTCGATTTCATCGAGCTCTCGGAGCACAACACGGTCTCGCAGCTCGACCTCGTCGGCGCCGCGCAGGCGAGACACCCCGACATTCTCTACGTGCCGGGCATCGAGGTGACCACCTACGCGGGGCACGCCAACGCGATCGGCGCGACGCGCTGGGTCGACTTTCGCGCGGGATCTCCCGACGCGGGCGTTTCCATCGGAGAGATCACCGACGCGGTGTCGTCGCAGAACGCGCTCTTCGCGATCAACCACCCGATGCTCGAGCTCGGCGACAACTGCATCGGCTGCGCGTGGAGCCTCCGCGAAGGCCCGGGACGCGTCGCCGCCATCGAGATCCAGAACGGCCAGTACTCGGTCACGGGGCTGCTCTTCTATCCGCAGGTGATGCGCTTCTGGGAGTCGTACCTCGAACGCGGCGAGCACGTGGCCCCCATCGGCGGCAGCGACGATCACAGCGCGGGCATGGATCACGGCATGTTCTCGAGCCCCACGGGCGGACCCACCACGATGGTCTACGCGACGGAGCTCAGCGCGCCGGCCATCATCGCGGGCGTCCGCGCGGGGCGCACGGTGGTGAAGCTCCAGGGCCCCGGTGACCCGATGGTCGACCTCCGCGCGGGCGACGCGATGCTCGGAGACACCGTGCGCACACGCAGGGTGACGCTTCGCGCGACGGTCACGCAGGGCATGGGATCGGAGCTCACGTTCGTGCGAAACGGCGAGGCGCGCGCGCCCGTGACGGTGAGCGCAGACCCCTTCACGACGACGCTCGACGTCGACGCTCCGCCGGGAAGCGCCGACGATCGATGGCGCTGCGAGCTCACGGTCGGCGGTCGTCCGCGCGTGGTGACGGGGCACGTGTGGGTCGCGGCGACGGGCGATCCCATCCCTGTCGACGCGGGTCGCGACGCGAGCGTTTCAACTCCCGCGACGCAGGACGACGGCTGCGGCTGTCACGCGGGATCGCCCACGCGCAACGGGCTGTGGGGCGCGCTCGTGGCGATGGTGGTCGGATTGCGTCGACGCAGGCGAGTCAGCGGCACCAGTCTTCGACGGTGAGCCCTTCGAACGAGGCGTAGTCCTTCACGTTGCGGGTGACGAGCACCAGCCCCCGGGTCGCCGCGATGGACGCGATCTGACCGTCGACGAAGGGCGCTGCGCGTCCCTCCGCCTCGAGGCGCGCTCGCTCGTGCGCGTGCCACTCGGCCGCCGCGCGGTCGTACGGGAGCATCGGGATGC
>JBPOHC010001137.1:0-2250 GCA_052035985.1 Myxococcota bacterium
CACTCGCTGGTGCGGATTGACGCGGCTGTCACCTCGTCTCCGCTCTTCTCGGGTGCGGCTTCGTCATTGGTGGACTTCGAGGGGTGCGTTTTCGAGCCGTCACCCACGTTGGGCTCGGCTGCACGACTCGTCTGCCGGAACGGTCTCATCGGAGCTACCTTCAAGGGATGCACCTTCGCGGGCCACGCGATGGCGATGATCGACGCGCTCGGCTTCAACGTGTCGACATCGAATTGCCGATTCCAGAATCAGGCGATCCCGCCGAGGCTTCGGAGGGCCGCGCGCCCGCTGCACGACGCAGACTTCGCCGACATGCACGAGGTTGCGCCCGAGGGCGGGGTCGACGTCTATCTTCGGCAGAACCCGCTCGACATGGACCCCACGCCGACCGCGACGCGGCCCCCGCCGGACTCGTCGAACGGCGCGCCCGACCCTCTCGCCTCCGCGAGCGTGTTCTCGTCGCAAGACTGCCGGTCCACGAGCCCGCAGTTTCTCGTCGCTCCCTTCGCGCTGGGGCGTGATCGGCTCATGCGACCCTCGACCGTCATCGGGCTGCACCACGGCTTTCAGTTCGACCCGGCCACGTCGATCCCCGCGGGTTCGAGACCGCCTGCGATCCACTGGAAGGCGATGCGGGGCATCCGGCCGGTCGCCCTCCATCTGATCGGCTGTCGCTTCGACGGGATCTCGGAGAACGGCGCCTCGCGCCTCCTGGCTCCGCAGACCCTCGGGCCCGCGTTCTTCGACTACGGCATCCTCGCGGGTGACCGCGAGCCGGTCAGCATGACGAGCGACCTTTCTGGCCGCGTGGCGACCGTGGGCATGCTCCCGTTTGGCCTGTTCGTCGGATCTGCTCCTCCCGAAGAGCGCTGAGAGCTCTCGCTCAAGTCCGCGAGGGGCTCCGCCGTACAGAAGAAGTGAGCGCCAACGCCTCGCCCTCCCCGGCGCTCGCACTTCCCCCACACGACGGAGTCACGACCGATGAACAACGCGTCTCGTTCTGGTGAAACTGCGGTCTCGCAAACGACCTCGACCTCGCTCGCGCCGACGGCCCTGCACACGCCCGGCTCCCTCGTCGCGAAGCACGGAACCGCCGAGCGCGTGGCGATCGTGTGCTTTCTGCTCGGCTTCGACGACGCCGGGGTCGTCGCCCTGGGCGAGGGCATCGCCGCGTCGCGCATCGTGACCGACGGCACGCGCATCCTCGGCGAGGCGACGGACTTTCTCAGCGTCGCGAGCGAAGACCAGCGCACGCTCCTCACGCCGCCCGTGAACGACGAGTTCATGTCGTCGGCGGCGACCTGCGTGGCGACGATCGACACGCTGGAGCGCGGCATCACACGGCGCAAGACGCGCCGCACCGCCACGCAGAAGGCGGGGACGAGCGAGTTCGACCGCGTGATGACCGGCGCCCGCGCGCGGCGAAAGCTCTACCAGCGGAAGATCATCGCGATGGCGGGCGGCGACGACGGGTGGAAGCAGCGCATCAACGCGGTCTGCGGCGCGGCCTCGACGCTCTCGGGCATGGCCGACACGGTCGACGCGCTCGTCGCGGAGGGCCGCCAGCTCGCGAAGGAGGCCACGACGAAGGGCGCGAAGGCGGTGGTTCCCGCGGCGTCGTTCGCGGCGATGACGGCCTACGCGAAGCAGCTCCGCGAGACGTCGAAGTCGATCGAGGGCGTCGCCTCGAAGCTCGGCATGCGCAAGGGCGAGCTCGGCTGGTGGTGCGGCGCGGGCGTGTGGTTCCTCCAGACGCTCGTCGAGATGTTCAACGCGGCGCACGCCGTCGACCCGATGATCCCGAAGCTCTCGTTCAGCGCGCGCCGCACCGCGCTCGCGCCGACGCCCCCGAAGCGAAAGTCCGCGAAGACCCCGAAGACGCCGACGGCGCCGACGGGCTGAGCGCAGCGCGGTCCTTCGCGCGTCGATGGTCGTTCCGCTCATCTCGCAACAAGCCCGTGAGTTCATGGCAGGTCGCGCCCCCGGCGAGGGTTCGGCGCGCGAGGATTATGTCGGGTCGGAGGCGTTGGTGACGCCGACCTCACCGCGACGTCGCGCCTCGAACCTCAGGCGATCGCCGACCTTCACCACGGCGAGCGCGAACCCGCGACCGCGCTGGACCGGCCGCGCCACGCGATGACAGACTGCGCGCATGGGCTACGCGGACCTGAAGAACGACGTGGTGTTTCGCAAGGTGTTCGGCAAGCACCCACGTGTGCTGGCGGGCTTGCTCAACGACCTGCTCGACCG
>JBPOHC010000167.1:0-1816 GCA_052035985.1 Myxococcota bacterium
TCGCTTCGAACACCTCTCCCATCGCGCCCGAGCCGAGCTGCCGAACGATTTCGTATTCTCCGACGGGCGTGCCCTTCGCGAGAGCCATGGAGGCGAGGACCCTAGCGCGAAGCGCCACGGGCCGGGACTCATTGCAGGTAGTACGGCGTGGCGAGCGCCGCGCGGCATTGCCAGTTGAAGCTGCGCAGCTGGCCGATGGTGCCGTCGTTCGCGAAGCCGGTGACGAAGTGCATGGTGTTGGTGCGCAACGTCATGTCCGTGCGGCCCGAGTAGTGGAAGGCCATGGCGCCGACGTAGGCGACTTCTCCCCAGTGCTCGTCGAAGTCATCGGGAGCGTTCGCGCCATCGACGCCGAGCAGGTAGTGCGGCCGGCCTCCCATGGTGTTGCGATTGTCGGGGTTGGTGAGGCGGCGGCCGAGGCGAACGATGGCGTCGAGCCCGCGCGTGCGGTCGGCGGGTGATGCGTCGTCGGCCCAGGCCTCGAGCCCTTCGGCGACGATGGCGCTCATCCACGGGCTGCAGACGAGCGTGGCCGCGGCGCCGTCGAGGTTCACGTACTCGCTGATGTCGTGGGCCTGCGGTGTGTGCGCGAAGCAGCGGTGCGTCGTGGGCACCATCTTGTTCGCCGGCGCGGAGGCGAGGTTGAGCGTGGTGTTCTGAATCGCTTCGAGGTTGGTGACGATGGTGTTCGCACGGGTGCGGAAGGTGGCGGCTTGATCATCACTCACGCGCGCGGCGTAGACGTTGGCGAGCAGCGCGAAGCCGGCGTGACGCTCGGTCCAGAAGGAGGTGCTGATGGCGCCGGTGTAGCCGCTGACGGTCGAGCGGTTGGCGATGGTCTCGGCGGCTTCGCGGAAGCGGTCGTCTCCGGTGAGCAGGTAGTGGAGCGCGAGGTTCTGCGTGTAGTTGTACTTGAGGTCGCTGCTCGGCGGCGTCGTGGAGCTCGCGAGCAGGCGCTGCCGGTAGAGGTCGGTCTCGCGATACGCGCTCTGCTGCGGGTCGAGCGCGCTGCTGACGGCGTAGGCACGGTACGGCGCGGTGCCACGGTCGTAGAGCCAGGGCCCTGCAGTGCCCAGCTGGGTGGCGAACGCCGCGGAGCCGTACATCGCCGGGTCGCAGCGCGTTCTCCAGGCGTTGAGCGGCGCGGTGTTGAGCGTCGAGTTGCGCACGAGGTGGCCAGCGACCGTGCTCAGGACGAGCATGCTCGAGGGCAGTGTGACCCAGACACGCGGGGTGCGAACGGGTGAGGTGCCGAGCATCTCGTCCCGAAGCAGCGTGTCGACCGCGACTGCCGTGAGCGCTGGAGCCGCGGTGCCGACGAGCACTTCTGCCGTCGTCACCGTGTCGGCGGCGTCGAACTGCACCTGGAAGCTGCGGGAGTTGCCGCTCGGGTAGGCCGCGAGTGAGCGCGAGAAGGTCGGCACGATGGAGCCGTCGACGCGGACGGCGATGGGGGTGGTGGTGGCGACTCCGTCGGGTACGGGGAGGCCGAAGTTGATGCGCTGCGTACCCGTCACACCACTCGCACGGGTGAGGAGCAGAAAAATGATGAAGGTGTTCGCGGATCCACCAGCGGTCGCGGATCCACCGGCGGTCGCGGATCCACCGGCGGTCGCGGATCCACCGGCGGCCGCGGATCCACCGGCACTCGCGGATCCACCAGCACTCGCGGATCCGCCGGCACTCGCGGATCCACCAGCGGTCGCGGATCCACCAGCGGTCGCGGATCCACCAGCCCTCCCGGATCCCCCAGCGCCGCCCTCTCGACACGCCCGCGCCTATCACCCCGCCAGCCACGAGCAGCCGCCCAACCGCG
>JBPOHC010000317.1:0-12325 GCA_052035985.1 Myxococcota bacterium
ACCGCGACCAGCTCGTGTACGCGGGCGCGCTGATGAAGAACTTCCTCGAGTCGTACGTGGTGCGCGACAAGTTCAGGGCGCGCGTTGTGGCTGACGGAGACGCGCGCGAGCTCGACGGGCTCACCGACCTCATCGTGAAGAACACGCGGTACTACGGCGGCGCGTGGGTCTTCGACCGCTCGTCGCGCCACGACGACGGGCTCTTCGAGATCATTCCGTTCCGCGGCAAGCGCGACTGGACCTCGAAGGCCATCGTCGACTTCGACGGGAACCCCATCACCGAAGAGATCTTGAACCGCGTGGGCATCGAGCATTCGAAGCCCTTCCGCGGTCACCACATCGTGATGACGCTCATCGCGCCGTCGGGCGGAGCGCCGCTCGCAGCGCAGATCGACGGCGAGGAGTTCCCCGCGTACGAGCGCGTCGAGATCGAGGTGGCGACGAAGGCCATCAGGCTCATCGTGCCGTAGCGAGACGACGCGAGTTTGAGTTCAGGGAGTCGTGATGAAGATCACGACGAGGACGGAGTTGCGGAGGGAGGGGTCTGGGGAACCGCCCGCAAGTCGTGATGAAGATCACGACGAGGACGGTGCCCCAGTCTACCTGCTCGCGATGAGCGGGGCGATGAGGAGCGAGACGACGCCCATCACCTTGATGAGGATCGAGATGCCAGGGCCCGAGGTGTCCTTGAAGGGGTCGCCCACCGTGTCGCCGACGACGGCGGCCTTGTGCGCGTCGGAGCCCTTCTTGTGGCCCTCGAGGCCGCCCTTCTCGATGTGCTTCTTGGCGTTGTCCCAGGCGCCGCCAGCGTTCGCCATCACGAGCGAGAGCGTGGCGCCCACCGCGAGCGAGCCCGCCAGCGTGCCCGCGAGCACCTCGGCACCCATCACGTACCCCACGACCACCGGCGCGAACACCGCGACGGCGCCGGGGAAGATCATCTCCCGGATGGCCGCCTTGGTGGCGATGTCGACGATCTTCGTGGGCTCGGGGTCGACGCCGGGCTTGCCTTCAAGCAGGCCCGGGATCTCGCGGAACTGACGGCGGATCTCTTCGACGATCGCCCCCGCCGCGCGGCCCACGGCGGTCATGGTCGTCGCGCCCACGATGCAGGGCAGAATCGACCCGAAGAGCAGGCCCATGAGCACCTTCGCGTCGGTGAGGCGGAGCACCATCTCGACGCCGCCCGCCTGGATGCGCGCGTGGTTGATCTCCATGTTGAAGGCCGCGAAGAGGGCCACCACGGTGAGCACCGCGGAGCCGATCGCGAAGCCCTTGCCCACGGCCGCCGTCGTGTTGCCCACGGCGTCGAGCGCGTCGGTGAGCGCGCGGACCTCCTTGCCGAGGCCCGCCATCTCGGCGATGCCGCCGCCGTTGTCGGCCACGGGGCCGTAGGCGTCGACGGTCATCACGATGGCGGTGCCCGCGAGCATGCCCACGGCCGCGAGCGCGATGCCGTAGAGGCCGAGCTGCGCGTTCGAGACCCAGCCCACGGCGCAGAGGGTGAAGAGCGGGATCGCGACGCTCTCGAGGCCCACGGCCATGCCGCGGATCACGTTGGTGCCGGGGCCCGTCTGCGCGCTCTGGGCGATCTTGTGAATCGGTCCCATCGACGTGTAGTAGTCGGTGATGAGGCCCACGATGCCGCCGCCGAGGGCGCCGGCGATGAGGGTCCACACGGCGCCGAGGCCGTAGCCGAGCGCGGGGAGCACCACGAAGGCCGCGCCCGCCACGAGGATCGGGGGCACGACGAGGGCGATGCGGAGCACGCGCGCGGGGGGCATGTGCTTGAGCGCGCGGGTGATGAAGATGCCCACGATCGAGACGAGCAGACCGAGCGTCGCGAGGAGCAGCGGGAGCGCGATCGCGAGCGTGCGGAGCTTGGCTTCGTCGGAGCTCGGAGAGAGCGGCTGGAGCTCCGTCGCGGGCATCGTGAGGCCGAGCGCCATGGTCGCCACGACGGCGGCCACGTAGCTCTCGAAGATGTCGGCGCCCATGCCCGCGATGTCGCCGACGTTGTCGCCCACGTTGTCGGCGATGACGCCGGGGTTGCGGGGGTCGTCTTCGGGGATGTTCGCCTCGACCTTGCCGACGATGTCGGCGCCGACGTCGGCGGCCTTGGTGTAGATGCCGCCGCCGATGCGCGCGAAGAGCGCGATGGAGCTCGCGCCCACGGCGAAGGCGTGGATGATGGTGCCGAAGTCTTCCTTGCCCCTGTAGAGGTGGTAGACGCCGCCGAGGCCGACGAGGCCGAGGCCCGCGACGCAGAGGCCCATCACGGCGCCGCCGTCGAGCGCCATCACGAGCGCCTCGGCCTTGCCCTTGGAGCGCGCGGCCTCGGCGGTGCGAACGTTCGCGAAGGTCGCGGCCTTCCTGCCGATGAAGCCCGCGAGCAGCGAGAGGAACGCGCCCGCGAGGAAGGCCACGCCCGCCTGCCACTTGAGGGCGACGGAGAGAAGCCCGAACACGACCACGGCGTAGGCCGCGAGCACGCGATACTCGGTCGCGAGGAAGGCCATCGCGCCTTCGCGGATGTACCTCGCGATGCGGGCCATCGCCTCGTTGCCCTCGGGCGCAGCCTTCACTCTCGCGTAGAAGAAGAACGCCACAGCGAGGGCGAGCACCCCCACGCCGATTGATTGGATCGACAGATTGTCCACCGGGAACTCCTATGGCCTCCGTGCACTTTCGGGCGTTGCGCCACCGTTGGTCGCGGGTCGCCCGGTGCCGGGAGCGCCTTTACCGCACCCGGGCGCAGGTTTGTAGTCTTTCACGCGATTCGGCCCCGAGTTCAGCCCCGCCGGAGTGCCGCGGAGGCACACTGGCGCTCCCCGGCACAGGGGCCCGAAGCCCTGATTCGCAGCGCTTTCGCGGGGAGTTGGGCCTTCCCCACGCGGCACGTTGCTCGCAGAATAGATCCCCGGAGGCGATGACACCGATGTTCCGACGTGCAGCCCTTGGACTGATGCTCTCTACCGGCGCGCTCGCGGCGCCTCTCTCGGCCGAAGCCTGCGGCGGGTGCTTCAACCCTCCGTCGGCCGTGCAGGTGGTCACCGATCACCGCATGGTGCTCTCGCTCTCCCGCGATCAGACCGTGCTCTGGGACCAGTTCCGCTACTCGGGCAACCCCGCCGACTTCTCGTGGATCCTCCCGATCCGCAGCGGTCCCGACGTCGTCGTCGAGGAGGCCGACAACCTCTTCCTCTCGGCGATGGACAACCTCACGGCGCCCCTCGTCACGCGCCCCCTCGGCCCGAGCTCCTTCTGCCCCTCGGGCGGCTTCGCCTTCGGCTCCGCAGACACCGCCGCGCCGAGCGCGCGCGATGGCAACCAGGTCACCGTCTACAACGAGCGCGTCGTGGGCCCGTACTCCGTCGTCACGCTCGGCTCGACGGACCCCATGGCCCTCCGCAACTGGCTCACGAGCAACGGTTACGTGGTGCCGCCCGCGGTCGTGCCGATCATCGACCACTACGTGTCGCTCAGCATGGACTTCGTCGCCGTGCGCCTGCGCCCCAACGCGACGGTCTCGCAGATGAAGCCTCTCCGCGTCATCACGCCGGGCTACAACCCCACGCTGCCCCTGCGCATGATCGCGGCGGGCGTAGCCGACAAGGTGGGCATCGAGCTCGTCGTGATCGCCGACGCGCGCGTCGAGGCGATGAACTTTCCCAACGCCGAGGTGCGCGAGCAGGACCTCCGCTACGACTTCGACAGCCCCACGGACCCGGCGCGCGACTTCCTCAACGCCTTCAACCGCATCAACGCCGCGCAGGGCGGCCGCGTGTGGCTCACCGAGAGCACGCAGACCGTCTACCTCTCGCAGATCGAGCAGCAGATGCAGACCTGCGCCGACCCGGCGACGATGTTCCCCCAGCCCTGCGAGGCCGACCCCCGCGTGAGCCCGCTCGACACGCGCGTGGCCTTCCGCAACTTCGGCGACACGGCGTACGTGACGCGCCTCCGCGCCGACCTCGCGTCGACCGCCCTCGACCGCGACCTCGTGCTCGCCGCGAGTGACCGCGGCGCGCGCTCGCGCAACTACACCTACGGCGTGATCGTCAACACGCCGACGGACCCCTGCGCGTCGCCGCACTCGAACTTCGAAGGCTGCTCCGCCCGCGGCGACAACGCGTCGACCGCAGGCGCCGTCTGCGCCGCCCTCGCGCTCATCGCCGCCCGCGCGCGTCGCCGCCGCCGCGACTGATCCGTCTCGCGCCCCGGCGCGTGTCCCCTCCCCCACGACGACGCGTAACGCCCGCCACGGCGCGAAGCGCGAACCCGTCGATAGCAGCGAATTCGCGCGCCGCGCACGAGCCGTGCTACCCGCGGAGACCGTGCCTGGAGCTCCCCGCATCGCCCTCGTCTCGCTGTCGCTCATGCTCACCACCTGCGTGCGCGACACGCCGCGTCTGCGGCAGATCCAAGGCATCGACGCGCACAGCGCCCGGCGCCCCGACGCGGCCGTCGACGCGGCGAGCGACGCCCTCGACGCGCCGGCCGTACCGACCTCGCTCGACGAGGCCGTGGCCGCCGTTCGACGCGGTGATTTTCGAGCGGTCAAGGTCGCGCTCCAACGACTCCCCGAGCGCGTGCAGCGGTCGCGCGAAGGTCGCTACCTCGCGGCGCGGACCGCGTTCGAACTGAACGAGCACGACGCCGCCGCGGCGCTCCTCCACGGGCTCGACGCCGAGATCCCCGCGCTCCGCGTCGAGATCCTGCGCATGGAGGCCCAGTCGCTGGCGCGCGGAGGCCACCACGCCGAAGCCCGCGCGGCCTTCGACGCGCTCGTCGCGAACGGCGGCGGCGAGCGCGACCGCGCCATGTCAGCCATCGAGTCGCTCGCGGCGGGAGACGCCGAACGCGCAGGCCGCGCGATGCGAGGATGGGCCGGAGATCCCCCCTCGGGCGTCGACCGCGCGCGCGCCTGGAGGCAGTGCGCGCAGGCATTTGAAGCGCTCCACGACGACGCAGCGTCCGCGGCGTGCTGGCGCCGCGTCGCGATCGACGAGCCCGACAGCGGCCACGCCGACGACGCCCTCGCCGCGCTCCGACGCCTCAACGCCGCGCTCACGCCCGCGCAGACGCTCGAGCGCGCGGCCAACCTCATCGAGCGCGCGCGCTACGCCGAGGCCCTCACCGCGCTCAACGCGCTGGCCGCGGGACGTGGCGCGTTCGAAGCGAGGCGCTCGCACCTCATCGGACGCGCGTACTACGGCATGCGCGGCCACTACGCCGAGGCGTCGCAGAGCCTCACCGCGGCGGGCGCGAACCCCGACAACCCCGACCGCGACGAGGACGCCTTCATGGCCGCGCGCGCCCTCTCTCGCGCCGATCACGACGACGAGGCCGTGCGCGCCTACGACGAGGTCGCGCGCACACGCACTGGTCGATGGGCCGACGAGGCGGCGTTTCGAGCGGCGTGGCTCGCGGCCCACCACGAGCGCGTCGATGACGCCGTCGCGCGCTTTCGCGCCTACCTCGAGGGCCGCCCCAACGCGCCCGGTCGACAGCGCATCGAGGCCTGGTGGCACTGGGGTTGGACGCTCTACCGCGCGGGGCGATACAGCGAAGCCATCGAGCCCCTCGAGCGCTCGGGACAGGCCGCGACGCACCACCTCGAACGCGGCCGCGGGCAATACTGGTCGGCCCTCGCGAGAGCGCGCTCGGGCGACGAGGCGGGCGCGACGACGGCCTGGCAGCGGCTCATCGTCGAGCGTCCGCTCACGTGGTACGCGCTGCTCTCGGAGTCGCGTCTGCGAGAGCGGAGCGTCGAGGTCGCCGCGCTGTCAGAACCGCCACCGGCGAGGCCCGCGCCCGAGGTCACCCTGCCCGCGAAGGTGCGCTGGCTCTCGGCGCTCGGCTTCGATCACGAGGCGGGCACGGCCCTAAACGCCTCGGAAGACAGGCTGCGTCGCACGGTTCCGTCAGACCGCGCGGACGAGTCGCTCGCGCTCGCGTACCTCTCCATCGGCGAGGCACGCAGGGCCTTCATCATGTCGTCGCGGCACGCCGACGCGCTCGACCCGCTGCCCACCGCCGAGACGCGCTGGGTGTGGGACACGGGCTTCCCGCGGCCGCACGCGCCGCTCATCGAGGCCGCCGAAGACGCCGCCGGGATGCCGCGCCATTACCTCTTCGCGATCATGCGACAGGAGAGCGGCTTCAACGGCCGCGACGTGTCGAACGCGCGCGCGATCGGGCTCCTCCAGATGATCCCGCCGACCACGCGACGCGTCGCGCAGACGCTCCACATCGAGTACCGCGAGGAGCTGCTCTTCGACCCCGCGTACAACATCCGCGTCGGCGGCTGGTACATCGGCAAGCTCTATCAGCAGTATCACGGCGTGCTGCCGCGCGCGGTGGGCAGCTTCAACGCGGGCCCCGGGGCGATGAACCGCTGGATCCAGGGCTTCGGCGGCGAAGACCTCGACGTGTTCGTCGAGCGAATCCCCTTCGACGAGACGCGCAACTACGTCCGCCGCGTCGTGCAGAACCTCGCCCGATACCGCTACCTCTACGGCCCCCGCGACGCGTCGTATCCGGTGCGCCTCCCGCTGCGCGCCGAAGAGACCGTCGACACCCTCGTCGACTACTGAAGCGCGGTCAGGCCGCGCTGTTGCGGCGGCCGGTGACGGGTCGAAGGCCGGTCTGCGAGGAGGATTTCTGAGGCAGGGGGAGCTCGCACCACGCGATCGCGTCGTCGCGCGAGGTGAACACCCTCACCTCGATCCACGGGACCATCACCTTCACGATGTTGCCGAGGTTCGCGAGGCTGTGGCTCCGCGTGACGAAGGCCACGCGGCGGAGCTGGTCTCGAAACTCCGCGGCCCAACGTACGCCGAGCGCGGTGTTGCCGGGGTCGTGCCCGCTCGCGTCGAGCAGGCCGAGGACCAGCGCGTTCGACTGCGGGTTCTGCCGGAGGAGCTCGCCGGCGCGCTCGAAGCTGCGCATCGCCGTCGCGCGAGATGTGTAGCGCTCGTAACGGATCTCAAGCACGGTCTCGCGCGCCATCGCGACACCGATGTTGCCCAACGCGTCGCCCGTGAAGATGCCCGAAGACTTGTTGCTCGATGGCTTCATGGTCTCTCCCGGCGCCCCCCACGATCGGGCGCAGCGAGTCCGTCCGAGTGATACATGGGACACTTGCGGCTTCGGTGTCAACCGATGCCCGTCGCGGCCTTTCAGGTCGGCAGAGGGTGAACGTCCCTTCATCCGAAACTTCGACGAGCGCGAGTCCGCGGGGCTGCGCGGAGGGCGTCGAAGCGCGTCGTTCACAGCGCGCGGGCGACGGGGGTATCGTCGCCGCCCGATGCGTACCGCTCTGACCCGACGCGTGACGGTCTCTCTCTGCGCCGTAGCCCTCGCCGCGACGGTGTGGCCGCGCGCGCGGGAGAGCGCCGCGCAGCCCGTTTCGCGAGATGCGGCGGCGCCGCGAGACGCCGCGGTCGACGCTGCGGTCGAAGCCCGTATCGACGCTGGGATGCGCTGCGTCCCCATCGAGCCCGGCGACGAGGGCGAAGACGCGCACCCCGCGACGCGCGACGCGGGCGCCGCTCGCGATGGTTCCGACGGCGCAGACGCGTGCGCCGCGCCTCGCACGGTGATCGATCGCGAGGGTCACTGCTGCCTCCCCGGACAATCGTGGAGGCTCGGCGCATGCGCGGGCCTCGCGGCCACCTGCGCGCCCGGCGAGACCCGCGGCGAAGGGAACGAGTGCACGCGCCGCGGCGGCGCCGATGCAGGCGCGAGCGCGAGGCTCTCGGAGCCTCCTTCGGTGAGCGTCCCTGTGGGCATGGCGGTCATCCCTGGCGGTGTGATGCGCTTCGGCGGGGCGTGGGCTTCAATCGGCCCCTTCGCGATCGATCGCACGGAGGTCTCCGCCGCGGCGTACGCGCGGTGTGTGAGCGCGGGGGTGTGCCTCGCGGCGCCCGATCCGTACGGCGCCTCGGGGCAGCGACCGACGGCACCCGCCGTCAACGTCTCGTGGGAGATGGCGCGGAGATACTGCGGTTGGAGCGGCGAGCGGTTGCCCACCGAGGCCGAGTGGGAGCTCGCCGCGAGAGGCATCGACGGGAGGCGCTTCCCCTGGGGCGAGCGCGCACCCGACTGCTCGCTCGCGCGCCACGCTGGTTGCGGAGACGCGCCCCTCGTCGTCAACGCCCTCCCCGCTGGCCGGAGCCCCTTCGGTCTCTCGGACATGGCCGGCAACGTGGCCGAGTGGGTCGCCGACGTCTACGCCACGCGCGCCTCGCGCGACGACGGTCGCGTCGCCATGGACCCCACGGGTCCCACGTCGGGCGCGCAGCGAGTCGTTCGCGGCGGCTCGTTCAACTCGATCGCATCGGAGCTCACGTGCGAGTCGCGGCGCGGCGTCGATGCGCGTGAGCAGCGCGCCGATGTGGGCTTTCGCTGCGTGCGAGGGCTCTGACTACGCGGCGTCGGCTTCGAGCGCCGCGAAGAGGTCGTCGAGGTCGCGCCGCCCGCGGAGCGCGCCCGAGAGCTCGCTCGCGGCCTTGACCAGCTCGACCTCCATCGCCGAGAGCTGCGTCGCGGCGATCTCGAGGCGGCGCTGTACGCCCTGCATCTCGTCTTCGCCCGCTTGCGACACGCGCTCGAGCTGAACGCGCAGCGACTCGATCTGGAACTCCAGGTCCTTCACGTCGCCCTCGCGGCGCGCGCGCTCGGCCTGAGCCTCGCGGAGTCCGTCCGCGTAGGGGGCCGCGGCGTCGAGGGCCGTGAGCGCCGCGCGGTAGCGCGCGAGCACCTCCTGCATCGGACGCGACGGTGACGGTCCGAGCGCGAGAACGTCGGCGTGCGCTTCGAGAAAGGGTCCGAGCACGGGTCCCGCTTGCGCCTCGCTCGCGGCGGCCTCGCGCGTCGCGGCGGTGACGGCCTCACGAGATTCGAAGAGGTCCGTGGCGAGGGAGTCCATCGCGCGCCCGAAGCGGAGCTGCGCGTCGCGCGTGCGATCGGCGATGGCGTCGGCGCGGGTCTGGTCGGTGAGCCACTGCGCGTGCACCTCGGCCATCGCGGTGACCGTCGCGCGGAGCCTCCCCAGCGCGGCGTAGAGGCGCGGATCGGCCCCGGTCGGAAAGGCCCTTCGAATCATCTCGCCGAAGAGCTCCGTGCGACGGCCCCAGCGCTCGATCGAGATCGACGAGAACATGCCCCCCGCGGAGGTGGCCTTCATGTCGTGGGCGACGCGCGCGGGCGGCGTGCGCGCCACGAAGGCCCCCGAGAGCCTTCGCGGGCGAGGGAATCGCTGCACGAGGGCGGTGAGCGCGCGCTCGACGGTGCGCGCGTCGGCGGGGCGATGCTCGGGCTTCTTCTCGAGGCACTGGAGGATCAGCGCGTCGAGCTCGGGAGGGATCTCGGGGTTGATGAGCCGCGGCGACGGCGGAGCCTCTCGCAGGTGCGCGATGAGGAACGCGGTCACGTCGCCGGCCTGGAACGGGAGCCTCCCCGTGGCGCAGCGGAACATGATGCAGCCGAGGGCGTAGAGGTCGGCCGAGGGTCCGGCCTCGATGCTCGTGATGCGCTCGGGGGCCATGTACTGCGGCGTCCCGAAGATCTCGCCGGTGCCCGTGAGGCGCGAGTCGAGGAGGCAGCGCGCGATGCCGAAGTCGAGGATCTTCATGCGCTCGGCGCCGTCGGGCATCGAGACGATGTAGAGGTTGTCGGGCTTGAGGTCGCGGTGAATGACCTGAAAGTCATGCGCGCGCGCGAGCCCCGCCACCACCTGCGACATCAGGTCGAGCACCTGCGGAACGGCCATGGGCCCCGGGGACTTCTTCAAGAACGCCTCAAGGGTCTGACCTTCGAGGTACTCCATCACCATGAACGGCGTCCCGTCGTCCATGTCGCCCTGATCGAGGATCTCGATGATGTTCGGGTGCGCGAGGCGCCGCGTGCTCGTCGACTCGCGGCGAAAGCGCTCCCTGAGCTTGAGATCGTTCGAGAGGTCTTTTCGAAAGACCTTCACGGCCACGGCGCGGTCGAGGCGGGCCGTGCGCGCGAGGTAGACCGTCGCCATGCCTCCGACGCCGAGGATGCTCTCGACCCTGTATTTCCCTGCGATCAGCGCGCCGAGGAGGGGGTCGGGCACGAGGACGAGCGGCGTCCGATCGACGATGCAGGTGACTGCCTCGACGGGATATCGGAGGTTGCACGTCGGGCAATGTTTGAGTCCCGTCGCCACGCGGCGCGGAGTGTACCATCGCGCTCCCTTCAGGAGGCGCCTTTTGCCCGGACCTTCAGCGCACACCTTCTCCGTCGATCGCAGCCGCGACGACTCGGCCCTCAGCGCCCTCGTGCGCGAGGCGCTCAACGTCCCGTGGACGCAGGCCAAGCGCCTCTGTCAGCGCGGCAAGGTCCGCGTCGACGGCGAGCCCGTGACCGACCCTGGCGCTCGCGTGCGAGAGGGCAGCATCGTCGTCATCGACCCGGGCGCGCCCGTGGTGATTCCGACGGGGGTCCCTGGCGGACCGAACGGGCCCGCGGTGGCCCTCTCGCGCGACCGCGTGGTCTACATCGACCAGCACGTGCTCGTGTTCGACAAGCCCCCGGGGATCAACACCGTCCCCTACGCCGAAGGCGAGCGCGGGGCCCTCGTCGATCGCCTCGGCGTGGCGCTCCACAAGTGGAAGCTCGCGCCCGCCAACGCGCCGCTCTTCGTCGTTCACCGCATCGACCGCGAGACCTCGGGGCTGCTCGTCTTCGGTCGCACGTGGCTCGCGCAGCGGCACCTCGCGCACCTCTTCAGAAAGCACCTCGCCGAGCGCGCCTACGTCGCCATCGCGCACGGTCGGTTCACGGGCGAGCGCACCTTCGAATCCGTCTTCGTCGACGACCGCGGCGACGGGCTCCGCGGCTCCGCGCGAACGAAGTCTGCCGAGGGCACGGGCCGTCGCGCCGTGACGCACGTGAAGGCCCTCGCGGCGCTCCCTGGCGAGGGCGGCGCGACGCTCGTCGAGTGCAGGCTCGAGACGGGGCGGCAGCACCAGATCCGCATCCACCTCTCGGAGGCGGGTCATCCGCTCGTGGGGGAGCGCGTGTACATCCGCGGCGTCGATCGCGCGCTCATCGACGCGCCTCGGGTGATGCTCCACGCGCGCACGCTCGGGTTCACGCACCCCGCGAGGCCCGACGACGACCCCGTACGCTTCGAGGCGGCGATCCCTGACGACTTCATCGCCACGGCGCGCCGCCTCGGTTGGAAGGGCTGAGTTCGAAGCGCTCCGTCAGCAGGAGTTCGCGCCGCTCGACACGGTCTGGTTCGCGCTCGTGCCGCCCGCGTTCTGGATGCACTCGACGACGACCGTCGCGTTGTTGAGCGGCTCCGCGCCCGTGGTGAAGCGCACGCGCTGACCGCAGCTCGGCGCCTGCGGATCGGGGCGCGTGTCGTACCAGAACCCGCGCGCGTCACCCGACGGCGCAGTGCCGAGCGGCACGTCGATCTGATCGACGAGGCAGGTGTCGCGCATGAGGTTGGGGTCGCGGTCTCCGACGGTGCGTCCGCGGGCGCGCGTGCAGGCCCTCGCGGCGGTCTCTCCGGCCGGGAGGATCTCGCGCAGCACGCAGGTCACATGGACGGGCGTCGTGGGCCCTGCGCAGCCGTTGCGAGCGGGCGTCTGTCCCGCGGCGCAGACGGGCGGCGTGGTCTCGAGCGGACGCGGGAGGCAGGGCAGCGTGAGCCTCGACTGGATGCGCTCGACGACCTGCGCGAGCGCGGGCGTGTAGTCGTTCGCGCAGATGGAGCTGAGCGTGCCGTTGTTGTAACGCTCCGAGAAGCGGCGAGCGACCTGCGCGATGCGACGCGAGGGCCACGCGAAGTACTGCGAGCCCGAATCGCACGCGGCGCTCACGGGCGATCCCTCACGTCGACACGCGGGCACCACACGCTGCGTGCACATGGGGTCCATGTTGCGTTGGCGCATCGAGACGGGGCCGCTGCCGGTCTGCTCTCCCGTGTATCCGTCGGAGCCGTCGGGCGTGCGACCGAGGAGCGCGTCGTAGTCGATCTCGGTGCCCGTCCCGGTCGACGAGGCGCGCGTCGGAGGGTTGAGCGGAATGCCCGCGATGGCCGAGAAGATGACGAGGTCGGGGCGACCGGGCTTGAGCGACGTGAAGCCGCGCGTCGGACGCGCCGGATCGATGTAGCGGTCGATGGGCCAGGTCGGGTCCTGCCGCGAACCCGGGGTGTACATGTAGAAGCGGAGGTTGAGATCGCTCGACGACCAGTCGGGCGACATGATGTCGAAGACGCCCACGGCGTCGGTGCAGGGCACGCCCGCTTCGGCGAAGCGGCAGTCGCGCGTCGAGC
>JBPOHC010000136.1:0-1938 GCA_052035985.1 Myxococcota bacterium
GCGTGCGGCCTGGTGGCGCGGGCGAGTTCACGCCGATCTGGTGGATTCAGGACGCCGGCGACCTGTTCCTCGGCGCGCGTCTCCTGTCGTCGATCCGTGACGGTGATCCCGCGACGGACTCCATGGAGGTCGAGCTCTGGAGTCAGCCGACCGCGAGCGGCGCGGGCATTCTGACGAAGGCATTTCAGGTCGCGCCGCTCGCGACGCTTCCGTCTGGTGAGCTGCGTACGCTCGGCGTCGTCGGGTGCCCCGGGCGCTCGTGGGGCATTCGGGCGCGCATGAAATCGGCGACCGCGCGCCAGGTGATGTTCCAGTTGACGTTCTTCGCGCGGTTCATCGGGTCGGGCGTGCTCTGGCTGGGCGAGGGTGTGACGTGACCACGTGGGTAGACGCAGAGCGCACGGGCCGCGACGGGACGCGTCCGACAATCCGCGGCGCGGATCGTCTGACCGGACAGGTGCGCACGGCGTCGGTCGCATCGACGGATCGCGCGTCGTGGGTTCTCTCGCGGTGGCAAATCCTCGCGTTCGGCTTGGAGGATGGCTACGCCGTCTCGCGCGTCGAGGCGGGCCGCGCGTCGACGGTCTCGCTCGTGGTGCTCGCGCTGGAGTCGGGCTACGGCGCGAACGAGTGGCGCTGGAACGCTGCTGGCGTCGGCTGCGCGGGTGCGGATCTCTGCATGCGCTTCACCGACGGCGCGAGCGATCCGACGCTCCGCGCGTACGAGGACCTCGCGGCGGGTGCTCGCGATTTCTGGCGTCTGGTCAAGCGCAACTCGCGCGGCGACGAGTGGGCGCAGATTCTCCGCGGCGAAATGCTCGGATGGGCGGGCCTCTGGCGTAGAGGCGACTGGTCGGCCGGGAGCAACTCCGGGGACGACCTCAACACCATTCTGACGCGCGTGGTGGCGGATCTCCGCGCGGCGTCGGTGGCGTCGGATCTCCTTGACGTGCGGCCGCTGCCCGCGGGCTACGACGTGTCGCGGAGGCGCTCGGGCGGTGGCGGGTCGAGCTCTTCGCGGGGCTCCTCGTCGGACGTCACGCCGCGCGCGAAAAATAAGGGTCTCGGGGTGCTCGCGCTCGGCGCGCTGGCGCTGTATCTCGTCGTAGGAAAGGGTCGGTGAGCGATGGCGAAGAAGGCAAAGAAGATGACGGAGGCCACGAAGCGCATGCTGCGCGAGCGTAAGGCGGCGGAGCGCGCCTCGACGGGGAGCGCGCAGAAGCCCTCGAAGAAGGGCAAGAAGCCTTCGAAGTCGCTCGCGAAGGGCGCCTCGTCGATCGTGGGCACGGCGCACGGGTACACCATCAAGAAGGCGGCGAAGGGCGCCTCTGAGGCGGTGCGCCTGTCGGTGCTGGAGCACAACCAAGGCGTGATCGTCCACGGGCTGACCGCGATCGCGCAGGAGGTCAGGCTGCACCGTGCGGCGCTCGTCGGAGCCGGGCTCCTGTCGATGCGCGGAAAGGCCGGGCGCTGAGATGAGCGTTCGCGCGACCCTCGTTCGTATCCTCTCGCTCGTGACAGAGTGGCCGTCGACGGGCAACCGTCCCGGCGACGTGCTCTCCGCGACGAGCGACAACGCCACCGCGCTCGTGGCCCCCGACGGGAGCCCTCTGCGGCTCGACCAGACGGTCAACGCGGTCACGAAGCTCGTGGGCGCGCTCGGCGGCGCTGGCAACCCCCGCACGATCACGTACACGGTGACGGGCCTCCGTCCGAACCAACGGGCGATCATCAACGTGGCCTGGGGCAACCCCACCGGCGCGGAGACCTTCCTTCCGTCGCTCGGCGGCGGAGCGCCTGCGGGTGCTGCGATCCTCGGGGCGCCGGTCACGGCGCTCCGCGGCGCGGTGACCTTAGTCACGGGCGCGGCCGATGGCGACGGCTCGGCGACGGTGCCGGTCACTTTCACCGCCAGCGCTCCGGCGAGCTGCACCGTCT
>JBPOHC010001009.1:0-1996 GCA_052035985.1 Myxococcota bacterium
ATCGACCGCTGCGTGGTGCTGTGGAGTAACCCCGGCGAGCTCGTCTGCGACACCAACGGCGGCGTCGGCTCGACGGGCGTGCCCGCGCTGCGCCGCGGCCGCCGCTACATCGGGATGGAACTCAAACCCGAGTACCACCTCACGGCCGCGCGCACGCTCGGCGATCTCGAGCGCGAGCTGCGCGCGCAGCAGGTGCTCTTCTCCCTCGACGCGACCCCGAAGGCACCGCGCTCGCGTGGTCGGAAGAAGGCCGCGTGATGGAGCCCGGGGTCAAGCACGACGAGGACAAGCCGCGCTGGGTGCTCCTGCCGTGGCGTCAGGTCGAACACGTCGTGAAGGTGCTCAACTACGGCGCGAAGAAGTACCCGAGCGCCGACAACTGGAAGCGCGTCCCGAACGCGGAGAACCGCTACTTTGACGCGGCGGTGCGTCACATCACGGCACACTGGAGCGGCGAGCGCTTCGACGCCGAGAGCGGCCTCCCGCACCTCGCGCACGCGGTCTGTTGCCTGCTCTTTCTCATGTGGTTCGACGATGAGGGCCGCGGCTGATGGGCGCCCCTCTCCTCCACCTGCCGGTGATCGACGGCCTCTTCGGGTGCGTGGCGTTCCGCTGCACCATCTCGCCGAAGACCTGCGGCGCGCGCCACCTCGCGCGCATCGAGACGCGGCGCGGCTTCCCGAGCGCCCTGCACCCCGAGTGCGACGCGTGCGACCTCCACGTCGTCACGTCGTCGCCCGTGGCCGAGGTCACGCGGGCGCTCCTCGAGATGGCCGTGCGCTCCCTGCGGAGGTCCCTGTGAGCGTCGCATCGAGGCGGGCCCGGACCTGTGGGGCATGTGGTGAGACCGGCCACGACGTGCGGACGTGCCGCGCGCGCGCCGCTGCGTCTGCGAGCGGCGGGCGCGTGCTCCTCAACGGCACCGTCGCGTGGAGCGATGACGAGCTCCGCACGCTGCGGCTCCTCACCGAGCCGAAGCAGTCGCGTCGCCGAGGCTTCGACTGGCATGCGCTCCGAAAGGCGCTTCCCGGTCGCACCGACCGCGCGATTCAGGACCGTGCGACGCATCTCTCGCAGGAGCTCAAGCGCGGCGGGCGCCGATGGGCCTCGGAGGAGGACGTGATCCTGCGGCGCGAGTGGGGCGTGCTCCAGCAGCGCGCGCTCCGCCAGAAGCTCGTCGGCCGCTCATGGGTCTCGATTCAGTGGCGCGCGAGTGTGCTCGGCTTGCCGCTCTCCTCACAGGGGTGGGAGACGCTGCCCACGGCTGAGGCCCGCGCGGGGTACGATCAGGCGACGCTGCGTCGCATCGTGGAGTGGGCGAACGACTGCGCGCGGTGGATTCACGCGCTCTCGCTCGCGGCGAACGAGATCCGGCTCTCGCATGACCTCGGCGGCTCCTTCGACCCCGCGCTGGCTGACTTCGGGTACGTGCGCACGCGCATCTACGACACGCCGAAGAGCGACCGTCGCGGCGTCAAGCGCCGCCGCCTGCTCGTGATCCCCGACGAGATCGACGCGGCCGTCGCGCGGTACTGCCGCATGGAGACGGTCAACGCCGCGGCGCGTCGCCTCCGCGTCAACAGCCTCACCCTCAAGCGGTACATGGTGGTCGCCGGGTGGCTCGTGCAGGGCGCACGCGTGCACGCGCGTCTGCCGCCCGAGGTCTACGACGCGGTGCTCGCCGCGCAGACGCATGGGCGCACGATCGCCGACCACGCCGAGCGGACAGGGGTCCGCCGCGAGACGCTCGCGAAGATCCTGCGGCGCGCGGGAGCCATCTCGACGCGGTCGGGGCACGCGTACCGGGTCGAGACCGAGGCCGTCGACCGCGCGCTCGCGACGGTCCGCACGAAGTCGCCCGCCGCCCGAGCGTTCATGGAGCAGGCGAGGGCCGCCGCATGAAGACGCCGAAGCCCGGTCGCATCGTCGGCGCCGTCGTCGCGGTCGAGCGCGACGGCGTGCGGAGCTACGACACCGTGCGCCGCGCGTGGTGGCG
>JBPOHC010000946.1:0-31777 GCA_052035985.1 Myxococcota bacterium
CCGCCGCCGCCGCCGCCGAAGCTGGTGCTGGCGCCGAGGTGACCGTTCCAGCCGCCGCCGCCGCCGCCGCCGCCGCGCCCGCCCACGCCGCCGATGGGGAGCGAGCCCGTCGTGCCCGGCGACGAAGACAGGCCGCCCGTACCCGCGGTGCCGCCCACGGGAGCGCTCACCGAGTAGCCGTCGCCGCTCGTGCCCACGGTGGGGTTGCCCGTCATTCCGCCGCCCGATCCGGAGGCGTTGTCGATGCAGTTGGTGTGGACGCCGCCGTTACCTCCAGAGACGTCGATCGTGCCCGCGATGGTCACCGCGCCGGTCGCGCGGAGGTCGAGCACGCCGGTGCCGCCCGCAGTGGCCGTCACCGTCACCCCCGCGGGGATGTTGATCGTCGTGAAGTTGTGGACGCCCGGCGTGATCGCGACGTTCGTGCTCGGCGCGAACGCGCCCTCCGCGCCCGTCGAGGGGAAGCGCGTGCAGACGCCGCCCTGACACGTCGCGCCCGAGGGGCAGACCATGCCGCAGCCGCCGCCGCACGTGGTCCGCGTGTCGACCTCGCAGCCGTCGCTCGCGAGCATGTTGCAGTCGGCGAAGTTGGGCAGGCACGCGACGAGCGAGCACCGACCCGCCGAACAGCCTGCAACGCCGTTGGCGAAGGAGCACACCGTCCCGCACGTGCCGCAGTTGTTCGTGTCGGGGTGGACGTCGCGGCAGGTGCCCGAGCAGGTGGTGAGTCCCGCGCCGCATGACACCACGCAGCTGCCGCCCGAGCACACCTGCCCCGCGGCGCACACGCGCGCGCAGGCGCCGCAGTTGTTGTTGTCGGTGTTGAGGTCGCGGCACGTGCCCGAGCAGTTGGTCTGCCCCGTCGCGCACGAGACCACGCACGCGCCGCCCGCGCAGACCTGGCCAGCGGGGCACACGCGGCCGCAGGTGCCGCAGTTGTTTCGATCGTTGACGAGGTCGCGGCACACGCCCGTGCACGCCGAGGTGCCCGCGGGGCAGGTGACCGTGCACACGCCCGAAGAGCACGCTGTGCCGGCGGCGCACACGTTTCCGCAACGGCCGCAGTGGCTGTTGTCGGTGTTGAGGTCGCGGCACGTGCCCGAGCAGTTGGTCTGACCCGACACGCACGAGACGACGCACGCGCCGCCGGTGCAGACCTGGCCCGTGGGGCACACGTTGCCGCAGCGACCGCAGTGGTTGTTGTCGGTCATCGTGTCGCGGCACGAGCCCGAGCACTCGGTCTGGCCCGTGGGGCAGGTGACGACGCAGACGCCCGCGCGGCAGATCTGACCCGATCCGCAGGCGCGCGCGCAGGCGCCGCAGTTGGCGTGGTCGGTGGTGACGTCGCGGCACGGGCCCGAGCAGTAGGTGATGCCGGTCGCGCACGAGAGCGCGCAGGCGCCTGCGATGCAGAGCTGACCGGCGGCGCAGGCCGTCCCGCAGCGACCGCAGTTGGCGACGTCGGTGGTGAGGTCGCGGCACGTCCCCGAGCAGTTGGTCTGACCGGCCTGACACGACACGCTGCACGTGCCCGAGGCGCAGACCTGTCCGGCGGCGCAAGCGTTTCCGCAGCGTCCGCAGTGGCCGTTGTCGGTGCTGAGGTCACGGCAGACGCCCGAGCACTCGACCTGTCCCCCCGCGCAGCTCACGACGCACGCGCCCGCGAGGCAGCGGTTGCCCGCGGGGCACACGCGCGCGCACGCGCCGCAGTTGTTCACGTCGGTGGCGAGGTCGCGGCAGACGCCCATGCAGTCGGTGGTCCCTCCGCCGCACGAGACGACGCACGCGCCTCGGGAGCAGAGCTGACCCGCGGGACACGTCCGCGCGCACGCGCCGCAGTTGTTCACGTCGGTCTGCGTGTCGCGGCAGGTGCCGTCGCAGTTGGTGAGACCGGCCGCGCACGACACCACGCACGCGCCCATCGAGCACACCTGACCCGCGGCGCAGCGCGCGCCGCAGCGGCCGCAGTTCGCGAGGTCCGTCGCGAGGTCGCGGCACACGCCGTCGCAGTTGGTGAGCGGCGAGCCGCACGTCACGGCGCAGGCTCCGCTGGTGCAGACCTGACCCGCGGGGCAGGCCGTTCCGCACGTGCCGCAGTTGGCGTTGTCGGTGCGCGTGTCGCGGCAGACGCCGTCGCAGTTCGTGGTGCCCGCCACGCAGCTCACCATGCACGCGCCTCGCGCGCAGACGGTCCCCGTGGGGCAGACCATGCCGCACGCGCCGCAGTGGTTGTTGTCGGTCTGCGTGTCGCGGCAGACGCCGCCGCAGTTGGTGAGCCCCGAGCCGCACGAGACGCGGCACGCGCCCATCGAGCACACCTGCCCCGCGGGGCACGCGCGGCCGCAGGCGGAGCAGTGGCTGTTGTCGGTCTGCGTGTCACGGCACACGCCGTCGCAGTTGGTGAGGCCCGAGCCGCAGGTCACCACGCACGCGCCGCGGGAGCACACCTGACCCGCGGGGCACGTCGTGCCGCACGCGCCGCAGTTGGTGTTGTCGGTCTGCGTGTCGCGGCAGACGCCGTCGCAGTTGGTGAGACCCGTCGCGCACGACACCACGCACGCGCCCATCGAGCACACCTGCCCCGCGGGACACGCGCGGCCGCACGTCCCGCAGTTGGCGAGGTCGGTCTGCGTGTCGCGGCAGACGCCCGTGCAATTGGTGAGGCCCGAGCCGCAGGTGACGGTGCACGCGCCGCGAGAGCAGACCTGGCCCGCGGGACACACGATTCCACAGACGCCGCAGTTGGCGTTGTCGCTCTGGAGGTCGCGGCACGCGCCGGAGCAGTTGGTCGTGCCCGCCGCGCAGGCGACCTGGCAGCGCCCTTCTTCGCAGTCCTGGCCCGCCGCGCAGCGCGTCCCGCAGACGCCGCAGTTGGTGCGATCGTTGGCGAGGTCGCGGCACGCGCCCGTGCAGTCGGTGAAGCCCACGCCGCAGGTGGTGCTGCACCGACCGCGGAGGCACACCTGACCGAAGGTGCACGCCGTCCCGCAGGCGCCGCAGTTGCGCGGATCGGCCGTCGTGTCGGTGCACATCTCAGGCACGACGGCGACGGTCCCATCGGGCACGTCGCTCGCGTCCGCGGAGGCATCGGCGCCCGCGTCGGCGCCCCCCGACGCGCACGCGACGAGGAGCTCGGAGCACGTCAGGTGACACGCCCCCATGCGGCAGCCGTAGCCGTCGGGGCACAGCCTCCCGCAGCCGCCGCAGTTCGATCGATCGGACTGGAAGTCCGCGCAGTACCGCTCCGATCCGCCGTCGCCGCCCGTCGAGGGACGCGAGCACTCGGTGGTCGGCGACGCGCACATGAACATGCACGTCCCCGAGGAGCAGACCTCGTTGGTGCCGCACGCGCGGCCGCACGCGCCGCAGTTGCGCGTGTCGGTCTGGAGCCGCGCGCACGCGAGGCCCGCGTCGCCCTGCGCGCAGAGCGTCTCATCGGCGGCGCATCGGGGCACGCAGGCCGCGTTCTGGCAGGTCTCGGTGGCGCCGCAGCGGCGGTTGCACCCGCCGCAGTTGGTCTCGTCGTTCTGCGTGCTCACGCAGCGGTCGCCGCAGGGCGTCTGGCCTGCGCCGCACGCGACGTCGAGCACGTCGGCGACGTCGAGCTCGAGGTCGCTCGAGGCGTCGGCGCGACCGCCCACGACGGCGTTGCCGGTACAGCCGTAGAAGAGCATCGGGAGCGCGGCGGAGACGAGCCAACGAAGGAGGAGCGATGCGCGCGAAGTGTCCATCGCGCACGATGGCACCGCTATGCGGCGGCGGCGTCAACGGGAGAGTTCACCGAACGGCTTCGAGCGCCGCCCCGCCCTTCAGCGCCCCTCGACCTCGCACGCCTCTCTGGCAGCGCCCAGACGTACGCTCTCAGCCTCGCGGCGCGCGGTGACCCTCCAGCGTTCGGCGCCGCAGGTGACCCAACGCGTGTTCCGCGCGGCTTCGTACACTGTGAACTCCGTCGCGAGGCGCGCCCCGATGCGCGTGGGCGCGCCGAGACCCGCCGGGGTCACCGTGGCCCTCTCCAGCGCGTTCTGATCGCCCCACCAGACGATCTCCGCGCCGTGCGTTCCAGCGTCCCCAGAAGGCGCGTCGAAGGTCGCGCCGAGGCTCGTCACCGCGACCGGGAGCGTCATCATCACGGGCGAGCCGACGTCGAACCACACCACGCGCGGCGCGCCCCGCTCGGCGCCGAGCACCGTTTGAAAGAGCATCGCACCGGTGCGCTCGCCGAGCGTTCGCGTGAACTCGAAGCGACCGATTCCGACGGGGAGATCCGCGCTCGAAGCGGCGCCGCCCTCGGGCATCACGCCGAAGATCCCCTCGGCCGCCGGCGCCGCGAGGGCCATCGCCACCGACGCGTCGAGACGCCATGCCTTGAGGTGCCACGGACCTCCCTGTGACCGCGGGATGTTGGTCAGCGTGACGACCCTCGGGCGCGACCCCGTCGACGCCGCGACGAGCGACCCCTCACCGAGCAGCGCCCCGGCGGGAGGCGCGGAGCCCACGCCGACCCGATGCACGATCACCTGATCGACGAGGCGCCTGCGATGCGTCGACGCCACGAGCGCGTGATCGCCCTGCGCGAAGAGCACGAACGCGCTGCGAAACGTCGCGTGCAGCGCCGGGGTCGCGTCCGCGGAGCGCATCACCGCTCCGTCGACGCGAGCGCTTCGAAGCGCGCCTGTCGGCGTGGTCCACGCGACCCACACGGCCGTCGCGGAGGCGTAGGGGCGACCGAGCGTCGAGGCGTCATCGCCGAGCGCCAGGGGCGCCGACCACGCGGCGTCTTCACGCAGCGCGCGCGACGTGAGGGCCGCCGACGCGCCGCTGCGCCACACGATCGAGAGCTGCGACGCGGAGCACGCGGCCTCGAATTCGAAGGGCTCGTCCGCAGGCGCGTCGAGCGAGAGGGCGGTCTCGTCGCGCCAACGCCACGGGCACGCGACGGGCCTCGCGGTCGCGACGATCGAAGGACCGCGCAGCCCCACGGAGCGCGACGTCGCCCGGTCGACGCCCGCGTCTCGCGCGGCGCGCACACGGCCTTCGCGGCACGCGCCGACGACCCCGAGCACCGCGATGGCGAGCGGACCGATCCTCACGGCTCGGGACTCTATGCGCTCTGCGCGGGCGGGCAATTCTTCGGCGTCCACGGATCGCGACGAGCGTGATAGCGTCCCGAACTCGATGTCGGCCACCGCTCGCACAATCGCGGTCCTCGTCGCGCTCACGGCCTCCACCGCGTGCAGGGGGCGCGACCGCATCGACACGCGCGGCGCGGTGATCCCGCTCGTCCCCGGAGCGCACGAAACCCCTTCGGAGACCGCGCGAGACGCGGGTCGGCCGCGCGCTTCGAACGCCCCCAGGACGCACCGCGCGATCCGGTACATCACCGATCGCCCCGCGCCCGATGGGGCCCTCGGCGTGCGCTGGGGGATGACCCGCGCCGAGGTCGCCGCGCTCAACACCGCCGCGACGATCTCGTGCCGCGACTCGGGGGAGTACGTCTTCTGCCGACGCGCGCTCGTCGAGGTCCCGTTGCAGGGCGTGGTCACCTACGAGTTCTGCGGCGCGGCGCTCTGCGCCGTGTCGGTCGACGGCCCGACGACGCGCGACGAGGCCGCGCTCGCGACGCACTTCGACGCGCTCCTCGCGATGACCCGACGCGCCATCGGCGCCCCCTCTGACGAAGGGCGCTCGACGGGCCCCGGGTGCGCCGGTCACCTCGCGCTCTGCCTCGCATCGAAGCAGGCCGAGATGAGCGCCCACTGGACGTGGCGCGACGGCCCGCAGGTGCAGGTCTCCGTCGATCAAGACGAGGAGGACGCGTTCAAGGCCCTCGCCGCGGTCACGTGGTTCTCCGCCGAGCGCGCGCGTCGGCAGGACCCCGTCGATGGCCCTGCGCCGCGGGCGAGCTCCGACGCGGGTGCGGCCTCCGACGCGCGATGAGCCTCGCGCCGCGGTCCCTCGTCGCGCTCCTCGCGCTCGTCGCGACGGTCGTGTTCGCGCGACCCGCGCGCGCCCAGCAGGACCCGCGCCTCGTGTGGCGCACGCTCGAGACGCCGCACTTTCGCATCCATCACTACCAGGACATGGAGCCCGTCGCGCGACGCGTCGCGGAGGTGGCCGAGCGCGCGGCCGAGACGCTCCACGGGCCCCTCGGGTGGGCGCCGTCGTCGCCCGTTCAGATCGTCCTGAGCGACGACACCGACGACGCCAACGGGAGCGCGACGGCCATCCCGTTCAACACCGTGCGGCTCTTCGTCACGGCGCCCGACGACCTCTCCGTGCTCAACCAGTACGAAGACTGGCTGACCACGCTGGTCACGCACGAGTACACGCACATCCTCCACACCGATCACATCTCGGGCGTGGCCGCGATCGTGAACGTGCTCATCGGAAAGCAGTGGGCGCCCAACCAGATCCAGCCGCGGTGGCTGCTCGAAGGGCTCGCGACCTACGAAGAGAGCCTCCACACGCGCGGCGGCAGGCTCCGCTCCGCGCAGTGGGACATGATCCTCCGCGCCGACGCGCTCGCGAACAACCTCGTGACGCTCGACCAGCTCTCGTCGGGGGCGAACCGCTGGCCCCACGGCAACACCTGGTACCTCTACGGCAGCTACCTCATGCGGTACGTGGCCGAGCGATTCGGCCGCGACGCGCTCGCGCAGATCTCTGCCGACTACGGCTCGCACACGATCCCCTGGCAGCTCAACCGCAGCGTGCACCGCGCCACGGGCCGCACCTGGGAGGAGCTCTACGAAGACTTCTCCGCCTCGGTGCTCGCGCGCTACCAGCAGCAGGCGCGGGTGATCCGATCGCGCGGGCTCGAAGAGGGCGTCCGCGTCACGGGGCAGGGAGAGACCGTGCGCGCGCCGCGCTTTCTCCCCGATGGAACCCTCGTCTACGAGAGCGCCGACGGACAGTCACAGACGCAGCTCCGCGCGCTCTCGCCCGAGGCCCTGGCGCGTGCCGACGCGACGCACCCGGCCGAGACCCGCTCCCTCGACTGGCTCGCGTCTCCGTCGGGCTTCGGCGTGCGCGACGGCGCGACGCTCGTCGTGAGCGACACGATCCCCTATCGCGACATTCACTACTACCACGACCTCTTCGTGTGGCGCCTCGAGCGCGACGGCGACGGCGCCATCTCGGTGGCCGACACCGAGCGCATCACCGAAGGCTGGCGCGCGCAGCAGCCCGACGTGTCACCCGACGGCGACCACGTCGTGTTCACGGTGAACCACCGCGGCACGACCTCGCTCTTCGAGATGTCGCTCACCGAGCGCACGCCGCGTCCGCTCTTTCGTCCGCGACGTTTCGAACAGGTCTACGCCCCGCGCTACTCGCCCGACGGTCGCCGCATCGCGTTCTCGCACTGGCGCGTCGGCGGACGCCGCGACGTCGCGCTCTGGGATCGCGAGACCCGTCGCATCACCTACGTCACCGACGACCCCGCGCTCGACCTCTCGCCCACGTTCAGCCCCGACGGCCGATGGCTCCTCTTCTCGTCGGATCGCGGCGGCGTCACCAACGTGCACGCGCGCGAGCTCCTCGCCGACGGATCGCTCGGGCCGCTGCGCCAGGTGACCAACGTCACGCTCGGCGCCTACCAGCCCGTCGTCTCGCCCGACGGCCGCACGCTCGTCTACGTCTCGTACTCGCACCGGGGGTGGGACCTCGCGCGCCTCCCCTTCGACCCCGCGCGCTGGCGTGACCCTGAAACGCTCTCGGAAGACGTCTACGACCGCGCCGACGCAGCACCCGAGACCGTCGCGCCGCAGAGCGATTTCGCCACCTGGGATCGGCCCTACAACCCCTGGGCGACGCTGCGCCCCAGGGCGCTCACGGTCGACGTCTCGACCGACGGCTACGGGCCTCAGCTCGGGCTGCGACTCACGGGCGCCGACATCCTCGGTCGCCACGCGTGGAACGCGCGCCTCGGCATCGGGCTCGTGCGCGGCGATCCCAACCTCGACGTCACCTACGTCTACCGGGGCTTGCGTCCCACGATGCGCCTGCGGCTCTATCGCTCCGTCGACGCGGGCACGGGATACCGCGTCGGCAGGGTCTCACCGGGCTGGGTGGCCGAGCGCTACGGCGGCGAGAGCGAGGTGTCGATCACCTTCCCCGGTCGCTTCGACGCGCACCTGCTCGCGCTCACCTACGACGCCTCGTACGTGCGGGCGTACGGAGGTCTCCCGGGCCTCTACCGCTACATCGACCCCAACGAGGCGCCGCCCGCGTTCCCCTTCGAGGGCTGGCTCGCGGGGCTCCGCGCGACGTGGTCGTACTCGCGCGTGCAGCGCTACGCCTACTCGATCACCGCGCAGGAGGGCGTGAGCGCCTTCGCCACCGTGCGCGTCGCCGACTCGTTCCTCGGCAGCGCGTACGGCAGCGTCGACGCGAGCGCGGGCGTGTCAGCCTATGTCCCGATGCCCTGGGGCGTCGATCGTCGCAGGCACATCCTCGCGCTGCACGCGGGCGCGGGCGTGGGCACCACCGACTTCGGCGAGCGGGGGATCTTCGCCCTCGGGGGCTTCCCCGCGTTCAACTCCGCGAGCCTCCTCGACGCGCTCCGAACGGGCGCGATGGCGGGCGGCATCGCGCTCCGCGGCTACGCGCCGAACGCGCGCGTGGGGAGCCAGTTCGAACTGATCAACGTCGAGTATCGCTTCCCCGTGCTCCAGGCGCTGCGAGGTCTCTCGACGTTTCCGCTCTTCGTGCAGCGCATCTGGGCCGACGTGTTCTGCGACATCGGCCACGCGGCCTTCGGGCGCTTCGACCTCGACAACGTCGCCGTGGGCGCCGGCGCCGAGGCGATGTTCGACCTCGTCGTGGGCTATGTGGTGCCGATCACGGTGCGCGCGGGGTGGGGCCACGGGTTCATGGCCGACGGCAGCGACCAGTTCTATGCGCTGCTCGGATCGCCCTTCTGAGAGGGCGTTTCGATGGGTCTCAGCTCTTCGACGGCGTCGCGAGTTCGAACTCGCGGAAGCAGAACACCGTGGCGCTCTCGGTGTCGGGCGAGCCGCCCTGCGCCTGGAGCGCGATGTGCCCCGAGGCGAAGGTGTCGTCGCTCACCTGCGCGAGCTTGGCGCCGTTGGCGTGCACCGTGATGCTCGGGCCCTCCATCACGATCTGAACGCGATTCTTCTCGCCGACGCCCTGCTTGAGGGCCTCGTGCTGCGTCCAGTCGATGAGGGGAGTGCTCACGTTGTCCTTGCGCCGCGTGAGGCGAAAGTGTCCGTCGCCCGCGACGAAGAGGCGGTAGTTGTCCTTGTCAGACTGCGCCCTGAAGCTCACGCCGCAGTAGCTCTGCGTCGCGGCCTCGGAGGCCACGAGGGTCATCGTCACGCTCACCGCGGCGTCGCCGTAGAGGGCGGGCTCACCGGCCGCGTTCTTCTCGAGCCAGTACGCCGCCACGGAGGTCTCGCCGCCGGGGAGCGTCACCACCACGCCGGGGGCGTCGAAGCGCAGGGGCGGGGCCGTCGAGGTCGCTGCGAAGCTCCACCCCTCGGGGCTCTTCGCGAAGTTCTCCTCGACGATCGTCGGCCACGCGACGTCCGCCGCGTCCGTCCCCTGCTGAACCTTGTCGCTCATCGTCCTCGATCCTTTCGTTCGCCGCGCGGTTCGGAGGCGCCGGCAGGTACAGGCGGCACATGGAGCGGCCGATAGACCCGGCGGGACGATACAGCGATCTCGGCCCGTTGCGCAGCCCGAATGCGCACGGGGAAGCGCCTACGTCGCGGGGGGCGATCGCGAGGGCACCGCGGCGAGATCCGACGGGGTCGCGGCGCTGCGGCGGAGGCGTCGGTCGAGGTCGGCGCGCGCTCAGCCCCCGAGGCGCCGCGCCGAGCGAGGCGTCGGAGCTCCGCGAAGGGCGCTTGAGCGGTGACGATTTCAAGCCACCTGCGCGCGCTCCATTCGACAACCGTCGAGCGGTCGCGTCAGGGATTCTCGGCTTGACTTCCGTGTCGCATGGAGTGATTAGCGACACGAGAGAGGTAGACGAAGCGATGAACGCTCAGGGCGCGATCGAGAAGGTCTTGCAGGAATTCACGAAGGAGCTTCTCAAGGTCTTCTCGGAGGCCGTGCTCCAGGCCGTCTCACAGGTGAGCGACGCCGGTCGCGCGGCGCTGCCCGCGGCCACCGCGGTCGCTGTCGAGGCGTCGCGTCGCAAGGCGCGAAAGGTCATCGCGAAGACCGTCGCGAAGGTCGCTCCGAAGGCGCCCGCGAAGGCGCGCGCGAAGGGCCCGACGAAGGGCGCGAAGGGCGCCCTGGTCAAGAGCACGCCCGAGCAGGTCAGTCAGCTGAGCGACCGCATCCTCGGCGCGCTCCGCAGGGCGTCGCGCAACCTCGCTTCGAAGGAGCTCATGACCGCCGCGGGCCTCCGCACCACCGACGAGGGCCGCTTCCAATACGCGCTCAACAAGCTCAAGGAGACCGGCGAGGTGCAGCAGCACGGCGAGCGCCGCCAGGCCCGCTACGGCCTCGGCGCCGGGAGCAAGGGCAAGGCGAAGGCCCCTCGCGCGCGCCGCGCCGTGTCCTCCGTCGAGGTGTCCGTCGAAGCGCCCGCGCCCCAAGCGCCCGCGCCCGAAGCGCCCGCCGAGGGCTGAGCGTCAGTCGGCAAAAAGTCGACGACGTCTTCTCGGGACCACGGAGGTACGGTATTCGTCGCATCCCCCGTGAAGACCCGCGCCGCGCTCGCCCTCTCGACCTCCCTCCTCTGTGCCGCCTGCTCCGACGCATCGCCCCCGGCGGCAGACGCGGGTCGTGACGCGGTGATCGCGGACGCGCCCGGCGACGTGAACGTCGACGCGCCCCGCTGCGATCCGTCGAGCGATCAGCCCGCCGCGCGCGGAGACTCCGTCGGCGTCGTCGACCCCATGACCGCGCGGCTCTACGTGTTCGGCGGTGACACGGGCCCCGTGGTCGGGTGCATCCCCGCGCCGCAGTTCAGCGCAGAGACCTGGCGCTACGACACCACCTGCGACCGCTGGGACCAGATCACGGGAGACGCTCACCCTTCGCCCCGCTCGCGCATGGCCTCGGCGCTCGACACCCGACGCCGTCGCATGATCGTCTTCGGCGGCCGCTACCGCGCAGGGAGCTCCGGCAACTACTCCCTCTACAACGACGTGTGGGCGCTCGACCTCGCCACCGAGCAGTGGACCGAGCTCAGCCCTTCGGGCACGGCGCCTTCGTCACGCTCCAACGCGTCGGCGGTGTATGACTCCGAGTCCGACGCGTTCATCGTGTTCGGAGGCAGCACGAGCGTGAGCGGCCTGAGCTTCACGCCGCGCAACGACGTGTGGGCCCTCGACCTCGCGACCAACGCGTGGCGCCGCGTCGAGACGAGCGGAACGGCGCCCACGGCGAGGCTCTTTCACGCCGCTGTGATGCGCGGGCGGTCGATGGTGATCTACGGTGGAGGCGGCGCCAACGCCTTCATGGGACCGTTCTACCGCGACGCCGCGAGCCTCGACCTCACCTCGGGCGCGTGGAGCCGACTGACCCTCTCGGGAGACACCGACGCGCTCGCGGGTCGGATCAGCGCGTCGCTCGTCGCCACCGGCAACAGCGATGACGTCCTCATCGTCGGAGGCCACGACGACGGCAGCCTCGGCAATCGCAACGACCTCCTCACGCTCTCGACGACGGGCGCGGTCACCGTCGCGCGCGCGGGTGATTCGCTCGGCACCGCGGGGAGCGGGTTCTGCGATTTCCCCCCCGATTTCGCGCAGACCGACATGGACTCTCCCGAGCGGCGGAGCGCCTTCGTGCTCGCCCCCGACCCGACGCGCAACCGCGCGATCGTCTATGGCGGCAAGACCGACTGCGGCCTCGCGGGCGACGTGTGGTCAATCGACCTTCGCAGCGCCGCGTGGCGCTCGCTCCGAGGCGCCACCGACGGCCTCTCGTGTCAGCGGTCAGGTCGAGAGAACTGCCGCACGCTCTGCAACTGACGCGACCAGCGAGCCATCGCAACCGCCGACAAGAGCGCGAGGAGCGCGGCGCCGCCGTACGCCCAGGCTCCGCGGTGATACGGCAGCAACCACCCGAAGAGCACCGACGCGGGCAGCGCGAGGAGCCCTGTCACGAGGTTGAAATACCCGAAGGCCCGACCGAGCTCCGACTCGGGCACGAGCGAGGTGACCATCGCGCGCTCGGTGCCTTCGGTGAGGCCGTAATAGAGCCCGTAGACCACCAGCGAGAGCGCGGCGATCCAGGGTGAGCGCGCGAAGCCGAAGCCCACGTACGCGACGGCGTAGAGCGCCCAACCCAGCGAGAGTGCGCGCGCGCGTCCGATGCGGTCCGCGATCCATCCTCCCGGCGTCGCGGCGATGGCGCGAACGAGCGAGAGCGCGCCCCACGCGATGGGCAGCCACGTGAGGGGAACCCCCAGCTCGCGCGCCCTCAAGAGCAGAAAGCTGTCGCTCGCGTTGGCGAGCGTGAAGAGCGCCACCATCCAGAGGAGCGGGCGCATCGGGGCAGGGACGGGGCCGTGCAGCGTGAGGGGCGCGCGGGGCTTCTCTTCGGTGATCTCAACGGGATCCTCACGGACTCCGAAGGCGACCCAGAGCACCGAGAGCGTGCCCGGAACGAGCGTCGCCGCGAGGACGAGGCGCACGTTGTCGGGGTAGTACCGCAGGATCGCCGTCGCCACGAGGGGCCCGAAGACCGCGCCGAGGTTGTCCATCGCGCGGTGAAAGCCGAAGGCCGTCGCGTGGAGCTCCTTGGGCGCGCTGCGGGCGATGAGCGCGTCGCGGGGAGAGGTGCGCACGCCCTTGCCGAGGCGATCGACGAAGCGGACCGTGAGCACCTGCCAGGGCGCCCCCGCGATCGCGAGGAGCGGACGCGCGAGGTTCGAAACCGTGTACCCCAGGAGCACCAGGGGCTTCTTTCGAGGCATGTGGTCTGAGAGCGTCCCGACGAAGAACTTCATCAGAGACGACGTGGCCGTGGCGACGCCCTCGATGAGACCGAGCACCGTCGCCCCCGCGCCCATCCCCGCGAGGAGCCCCGGGAGAAATGGCACGGCCATGTCCGACGCGACGTCGGTGAGCAGGCTCACCACCCCGAGGACCACCACCGTGCGGCCGAGCGCGCGCCTCGGAGACGTCTCGCTCATCGCCACGCGCGTCCGCAGGGCGCGAGTCCGCACGAGACTTCGTGCGCGGTGCGGCGGAGAGAAGCGGCGAGGCGCGGGCGATCGTCGGGGGCGGGCACGGCGCGACACTAACACCGCCGCGATCGGTGTTGCGACGCGCGTGGGGATGCCTTCCAATCAGCGCCCCCGTACGTCACCACCGGAGACCCGCGCGATGCAGCACCTCATCGGACAAGACACCACCCGCGCCGCCGCGAAGGCCGCGAGCCACATCGTCGAGCTCTCGCGTCAGGCCATCGCCGACCGCGGACGCTTCTCCGTGGCCCTCGCGTGGAGCGACGACCTCGCCCTCGTGTATCGCGCCCTCGCCGCGCGCCGTGACATCGAGTGGAAGCGCTGGGAGGTCTACTTCGCCGAAGAGCGCGCCGTCTCCGCCGAAGACGACATGAGCGCGTGGCGCAACGTCTACGACAACCTCCTCGCGCGCGCCGCGATCCGCGAGGAGAAGACGCACCCCATGTACGCCCTCGGCATGGACGTCGCCGCCGCGGCCGATGAGTACAACCAGCTCCTCACGCCCGTGCTCGGCGATCCGCCCGTGTTCGACCTCGTGCTCCTCACGCTCGGTCGCAACGCAGACCTCCTCGGGCTCCACCCGCTGTGCCCCGCGATCGAAGACCCTCGCGCCGTCGCTGCGGTCATCGATCCGCCGCTCGATCCGCCCGTCGACCGGATCACCCTCACGCCGCGCGCCCTCCGCGCCGCGCGTCATCTCCTCCTCGCCGTCTTCGGCGGACGTCACGCGCGCGCCCTCCGCATGACCCTCGAAGACAGCGACGACCGTCTGCGCGTCCCCGCGCAGGTGATCCGCGACGCCGAGGGCGAGGTGACGCTCTGCCTCGACGAGCTGCTCGCGAAGTCCATCGGGATCGACGTGTGACCACCACCCTCGACGACGTGGCCCGCAAGTACCGCGCGATGGTTCGCCTACGAACGATCTACGCGGACTCCGGCTCCGTCGCCCCGCGTGACGAGCTGCGCGCGCTCGCCGCGGAGTTCCCCGGCGCGTTGAAGGAGCTCGACCTGCTCCCGATGGACGCGCTCGTCGATCGCGAACGCGCGACGACCGAAGCCGCGCGCGACCCCTCGAAGATCGCCCCGTGGATGCGTTGGATCACGGCGTGGCACGCCCTCATGGCCGCCACGCTCGACACGCGCGCGGCGCTCCCTCGCAATCGTTCGATCTCCAACGAACGCGCGGAGACTCTCGCGGAGATCGCCTCTCGTCGCGCCTCGCTCTCTCTCGATGCCGACTACGTCCGCGCCGTCGCATCGCCACCCCGAGGACGCCTCACCGACCTCGCGCTCGCGCGCCTCTCCGCGCACTTCTCCGTGGCGCCCGCGACGCTTCGAGACGCGATGTTTCCGCGCGCGACGCCCGCGTCGTCGGTGATAGCGTCCGCGCCTTCCTCGCACGGAGATCCCGCATGGCAATCGTGAGACCGTTCCGCGCGCTGCGCCCGCCGCGCGACAAGGCCGCCCTCGTCGCGGCGCCGCCCTACGACGTCATCAACACCCGCGAGGCGCGCGCGCTCGCCGCGGGCAACGAAGACAGCTTCCTCCACGTCTCGCGGCCCGAGATCGACCTCGCCGACGGCGTCGACGAGCACGCGCCCGAGGTCTACGCGCGCGCCGCAGAGAACCTCGCAAGCCTCCAGGCCCGCGGCGTGCTCGCGGCCGACGCGTCGCCGCGGCTCTACCTCTACGCGCAGCGCCTCGGCGAGCATCGACAGGTCGGCGTCGTGGGCTGCGTCTCCGTCGACGAGTACGAGCGCGACGTGATCCGCAAGCACGAGAAGACGCGCGCAGACAAAGAAGACGACCGCACGCGACACATCGACGCCGTGTCGGCGCACGACGAGCCCGTGTTCCTCGCGTACCGCGCTTCGAAGGCCGTCGACGCGGTGGTGACGCGCGCGACGGCGGCCGCGCCCGACTACGATTTCATCTCCGTCGACGGGGTGGGGCACACGTTCTGGGCGCTCGACGAAGACGACACCCGCAGCCTCGTCGCGCACTTCGCGGCGGTGCCGACGCTCTACGTCGCAGACGGACACCACCGCAGCGCAGCGGCCACGCGCGTCCACGCGCTCCGCAAGGGGACCGCGGGCGAACACGACGCCTTCCTCGCGGTGCTCTTCCCCGACGATCAGCTCAGGATCATGGCGTACAACCGGCTCGTTCGAGACCGTCAGCGACGCGATCCCGCGGCGATCCTCGACGCGCTCCGCGCCGTGCTCGACGTCGTGCCCACGGCGAGCCCGACGCCTCCAGAGCCTCGCAGCATGTGCTTCTACGTGGGCGGCGCGTGGTACCTCGGGCGTCCTCGCGCGGGCACCTGGGACGCGGCCGATCCCGTGGCCTCGCTCGACGTCTCGCTCTGTCAGAACCTCGTGCTCGGTCCGGTCTTCGGGATCACCGATCCCCGGCGCGACCCCGACATCGATTTCGTAGGCGGAATCCGCGGAACCGGCGAGCTCGTTCGGCGCGTCGAGGGCGAAGGATGGTCCCTCGCGGTCTCGATGTACCCCACGAGCATCGGCGAACTTCTCACGGTGAGCGACGCGGGCGCCCTGATGCCGCCGAAGAGCACGTGGTTCGAGCCGAAGCTCCGAAGCGGGCTCTTCGTTCACCCGTTCTGAACGCGGCGGTTGCGTGAGAGGCTCATCTGGAGGTATTTCCGCTGTCGCCCGACTGCGGGGGAAGTGGCGCGAGGCAACGGGCGCCACCGCCGCGAGTAACCAACAAGGTGTGATGCCATGTCGATGAAGCGCACGAAGAAGGCGACCAACAGCAAGGGCTCGCAGGGCGAAGGCTCGCTGGGGTTCAACCCGCCGCCCGCGGGGCTCCCGAAGCTCGAAGACATCATCGCCGCGAAGGCTGACAGCGACTTCGTCGACTACTCGCCCACGCGCCCGCTGACGCGCGGAGAGCTCGTGAATCACGCGAAGTTCGGCAAGGGCTACGTGGTCGGCGTCGAGACCAACCGCGCCGACATCCTCTTCGCCGAGGGCCTCAAGAAGCTCGCCCACAGCACGACCTGAGCGGTCACTCCTTCGCGCGGGCGATGGCGCCAGCGGTCGCTCGCACGGCCCTCGCGTAGTCGCCCGGCGCGAGGATGATCTGCGTCCCGCGCACGCCCGCCGAGACCGAGATCACGTCGAAGCCCGACGCCGACGCGTCGAGAAACACCGGATAGTCTCGCTTGCACGCGAGCGCCGTCACGCCGCCGCGGATGTAGCCCGTGAGCGGCTGCACGTCCTTGAGCGGAACGGTGTCGACCTTGCGATCGCCCGAGAGCCTCGCGAGGGCCTTGAGGTCGAGCGCCTGATCGCCGGGAACCACCGCGAGACACACGCCGTTGCGGTCTCCCTTCGCGACGAGGGTCTTGAAGACCTGCGCCGCGGGCATGCCGATCTTGGCGGCCACCACCTCGGCCTCGAGGTGATCGGGGTCGACCTCATACTCGCGCAGCTCGTACCTGATGCCGAGCTGATCGAGGACGCGCGCTGCGTTGGTCTTCATCGCCATCCTCCCACGGGCTCGGGCGCGCGAAACGCCGCGTCTCCGCCTTCAGGAACGTGATCCATCCAGCGTCCGCCCGAGGCCGTCGCCATCGGCCACACGAGCGCTTCGTAGAGCGGGTTGACCTCGTCGCCCGTGACCGTGAAGCCCGGTCGCACCGTGACGGGCATTGGCTGCGCGCCGTCGAGACCCACCGTGATCGGAACGTCGAAGCTCTGCCCCGGCGCCCCCGTGAGCCGCACCGTGAAGCGGCACGGGCGCACCACCGCGTCGCGCGTCTGCACGCGCACCGTGACCGTCACCGACCCGTCGCCGCGGTCCGCCCGCTCGACCGTCGCCCCGGGCCACGCGGGCGCGCCCGTGCCGCGCATCCACGCGTTCACGTAGCTCTCGAGCCGCGCGCCCGTCGACGCTTCGAGCGCCACGCGCACGTCGTCGATGGTGAGCGCGCGCTCGCGCCCGAGGAGCGTCCTGAGCGCCGCGAGCACCTGTCGCCGCGAGAACATCACCTCGAGCTGACGGAACAGAATCATCGGCCCGGGGCCGTACGCGCTCCCATAGAACGACACCAGCGGGAGGTCTTCGACGGGCGCGGGGTAGTGGTCCGCCGTACCCGACGCGGCGCGCCACGAGGCGAGGGTGGCGCTCGCGTCTCCGCGGAGTTCTTCGTGCTCGTCCTCGTAGACGAACGAGAGGTACTCGGCCATCGCCTCCTTCCACGCGAAGTCGCGCGTGGTGGCGACGGTGGTCTGGTCGCCGGCCCACTGGTGCGCGGTCTCGTGGCGCATCGTGTGATCGAGGCGCTGGCTCATCACCAGCGTCTCCGCGAGCGCGATGTTGCCGGGGTGTTCGAAGCCCGCCCAGTAGGTCGGCGCGACCACGAAGCGCAGCTCGTCGCCGTAGGGATAGGCGCCGAACGTGTCGACCATCCACTCGACGAAGCCGCGCAGCGACGCGCGGTTGACCGTCTGCGTGATGCGCGACGAAGACGTGTCGAAGAGCGTGAGGCGCACGTCGCGAGCGACGCCCATGTCGACGCGCTGCCACCCGTTGCTCATCGCGAGCACGCCGAGGGAGCTGTACGCGGGCCCTCGCCGCGTGAAATCACAGACCGTCTCGGTGGCGCCGGGGGTGACGACGCCGGGGCAGAGCACCTGCGTCCCTTCGGGGTGCGTGACGGTGAAGCGCCACGTCGCGAAGGCCGACGGAGAGGCGTCGCAGGCGCCGTGTCGCGCGCACTCTCCGACCCACGAGAGCAGGTACGTGAAGGTGCCGCCGCCCGTGCTGGTTCGCGTCGAGAAGCCGACCTGCGTCGGTCGCCACGTCGCCGCGACCTCCGTCGATCGCAGCGTGAGCGTGATCGTGCGACCGGCCGCCCAGCCGCGGCTCGTCGCGTCGCACGCGAGGAGCGTCCCGTTGGCGACGCTCACGTCTCGCGCGGCGACGCCGTCGATCTGCACGTCGTCGGCGGCCTCGTGGCGAAAGCCCATCGAGAGGCAGTCGCCGGGCGCCTCGACGCGCAGCGTGAGCCGCGCGGTGACGCCGCGCGACTCGAGGTCGAGGCCGTAGTCGTAGTGCGTGACCGAAACCCTCGCGGCGCCCTTGATCGCGGGCGCATCACCGGCCGCGTCCGCGGAGGCGTCCGTCGCGTCGGGTGTCGCGTCGATCGAGGCGTCGCGTGGCGCGGGAGACGGGTCGTCGCCGCATGCTGCGAGGGTGAGCGAGGCGAGCGTGAGGAGCGTCGTGGGTCGTCGCAACATCGGGGCGCGGATTGTCGCGACCCCGAGGCGCGCGCGTCAACGTGAGAGCGGGGCCATCAGCGAGCGACGGCGCGTGAGGTTCTTCTGCTTGTGGATGAAGCGCTCGAGCGAGAGCCCCTGCCGCGCTTCGAAATGGTCTTCGGTGACGCGCGCGTCGAGCACGCGGTCGAAGCGAAAGGAGCGGAGGTCCATGCGCGTGCGACAGAACGCGAGCGCCGTCCAGTGGCCCTCGACGTTCGAGAGCGTCAGGGGCTCGATCGCGCGCTGCACCGCGACGCCGTCAGAACCCTCGTACGTGATCGAGAGCACGCGCCGTTCGGTCACCGCGCGGACCACCATCGACCGCAGCTCCGAGTCAGAGACGAGCCGCGTCGGAGCGACCGGGTGTCCATCGAGCGACGCGAGGATCAGCGTCGCCGCCGCAGCCACCGAAGCGCCCGCTTCGACCGTCAGGAGCCTCGCCCCGAGGCGCGCCGTCGAGAGCCACTTCGCGGCCGGATCGTCGGGGGGAGGCGTGGCGCCGTCATTCGCCGCATCGAGCGCGCGCACGAGCGCGCGGAGCCTGCGACAGCACTCTCTCGCGGTGCGAGGCGAGACACCGAGCGCCTCCGCGAGCATCGTGACCTCCGCCGCGCGCTCGTCGTCGCGGTGGGAGCAGACCGAGTGAAGCAGGGTCGGGATCGTCGTCGCCATGCCCTCGAACATGGCACCGCGCGGCGCTCCCGTGAAGCGGAGCAGTGACGTACTCTGTCACACCTCGGCAGGTGCCTCGACGGGCGGCGCGACAGGCTCTGCGAGCGCGGGTTCAGCGCCCTTTCGCGGCCGTCCGCGCTTGCGTTTCGGTGACTCTCGCGGGGCCTCGGCGGAGGGTACGGCGCCTTCTTCGACAGGCGCAGCAGGCGCCGGGGGAGGCGCTTCGACGGGCGGAGGAGGCGCGGCGAAGAAGAAGGTCGCCTGCGCTTCGAGCATGGCCTTTCGACGCGCCGCGCGGGTCACGACGGGGCGGTTCCCGCAGTGGGCGCACGCGGTGATCTCGCGCTCGACGGGCGCAACGCGCGTGGGGATCTGAAGGTCACCGCGCCCCGACGAGACCTCGGCGGCGACGAGGCGGCGGAGTGCGCGCTCCTGCGCGTGAAGCTCCGCGACGGCGGCCTGGAGCTTTCGTACGACCGCGAGGAGCGCCTCGGGGGCGTCGGTGAGGTGCGCGACCTCGTCGTGGGGGCAGTCGCCTCCCTCGGGCGGAGACGCGCCGCACGAGAGGCACACCGAGGCGGACCTCGCGCTCCTCGCGACGGAGGCCTCTCTGGGGGAGGGCGCGATCAGGTCGAGGGGCGGTTTGCGTCCGGGCTTCTTCGATCGCGCCCGCGGATCTTGAAACGCTTCGCTAAGTGCATCCGGAAGCACGTCGACCCCCGTGTAGGGCGACGCCTCGCCGACGAAGTCTCCCGGCGGCGCGTCGAAGGCCAGATCGGGCGGCAGGTCATCGAAGTCGTGCGTGGGAGTGCGGGGCTGCGTCGGACGCATGCCGCGACCCTACACCTGAACAATCAACTGCGCATCTGTTCTGTCCCGGCGACAGAACGCGGCGCTACAGCGCGCGGAGCACCTGGGCGCTCTCCTCGGGTGGGGTGAGCACGCACTGCATCTCCGTCGAGAGTTCGAAGCCCGCGTCGCCCCCGCGTCGAGGGAGGATCTCGAGGTTCCAGAGCGCCCACGGCGCGCTCCAATGGCGCAGCGCGGGGGCGCGCAGCACGAGGTTGTAGTCCGCGTCGCCGGTCGCGCGGAGCACGCGATTCACCGTCCGTACGATCAGCGGCGCGAGCTCATCGAGCGAAGCGTCATCGACCTGCGCGAGCGAGGCGACGGGCGTCATCGGCACGATCCACGTCTCGAACGAGCGATGCGGCGCGAAGGGGCAGAACACGGCGTAGCGCGCGCTGCGCTCGACCATTCGAACCTCGGCGGCGAGCTCACGATCGCGCGCCTCCGCGAGCGCGCCCCTGCCGATGGTCTCGTGGTGCTTGCGTGAGATCGCATCGCGGCGCCGCACCCCCGGCGGAACGATGGGCACCGAGAGCACCTGCCCGTGCGCGTGTCGCAGCGAGGCGCCGGCGCGCGGTCCGCGGTTCTTGAAGAGGAGCATCGCGCGCGCATCGTCGCGCGTCGCGAGGCGGCGATAGCGCTCGCGGTAGAGGTCGAACACGGCGCGCGCGTGGTCGTCTGAGAGCGCGCCGAGGTCGACGTCGTGCGAGGGCGTCTCGACGATCACCTCGTGGTCGCCGCGCGCCGCGAGGGCGTCCTCCGTGGGGCGTTCGAAGGCGCCCGTCGTGGCCTCGGGATGCACCATCGGAAAGAGGTTCGAGAACGCCCTCGCGATCCACGTCCCAGTCGAGCGATCGACGCGCTCGGCGCGAGTCTCCGACGTGGCCGACTCGTGGCCCGGACAGAACGGGCACTGCGACGCGTCGCGGGCGAGGGGAATGGCACCGAAGTCCCTCGGCGATCCGCGTCGCGCCGGAGCGACGAGCACGCGACGACCCGTCACCAGATCGCGTCGCAGCGAGAGCGCGGTCATCGAGACCCCGAACCGCCGAGCGACGCCTTCAACACCTTGCCCATCGCGTTGCGAGGCAGCGCGTCGACGACGTGCACCCGCCGCGGACGCTTGTGCCGCGCGAGGCTCGCGGCGACGTGATCCGCGAGCGCCTCGGGCGCCACGCTCGCTCCGTCGCGCAGCGCCACCCAGGCCTCGATGCGCTCGCCGAGGTCTTCGTCGTCGACGCCCTTCACGGCGGCTTCTCGCACGGCGGGATGTTCGAGCAGCGCGGCCTCGACCTCGCCCGCTCCGACCTTGTAGCCGCCGGTCTTGATGAGGTCCGTCGCGCGCCTTCCGACGAGTCGGATCATCCCGTCGGGCGCCCTCGCCGCGAGGTCGCCGGTGTAGAACCAGCCCGCTGCGTCGCGCACCGCGGCGGTGGCGTCGGGGCGGTTGAGATATCCGTCGAAGAGGTTGGGACCGCGCACCGCGACCTCGCCGAGCGTCGCGTCGTCGTTCGCGTCGAGCACCACTCTCGCGTCATCGACGAGGCGTAGCTCGACGCCGTCGAGGGGCCGTCCGACGTAGCCCGGGCGCGGGCCTTCATCCGCGCGAACGCCCGTATTGATAAGCGTTTCGGTGAGTCCGTAGCGCTCGATGACCCCGCGTCCGCTGACGGCCTCGATGCGGCGGTGCTCTCGCACGGGGAGCCCCGCGGAGCCCGAGACGAGGAGCCTCGCGCGCGTCAACGCGGAGGCGATCGAAGGGTCTCGCTCCGCGTGCTCGACGAGGCGGTGATACATCGTCGGGACGCCGAAGAGCATCGTCGCGCCGCGCGCGAGCGACGCCGCCACGAGCGACGGTTCGAAGCGCGGGAGCAGGTCGAGCGAGGCGCCGCGACGGAGCGTGCCGAAGAGCCCGAGCGCGAGCCCATGCACGTGAAAGAGCGGCAGCGCGTGGACGAGCGAGTCGTCGGCGGTCCAAGCCCACGCGCGCGCGAGGGCATCGAGATTCGCGGCGATCGCGCGATGCGAGAGCACGGCGCCCTTGGGTCTCCCCGTGGTGCCCGAGGTGTAGAGCACGAGCGCGGGCGACGACTCCGACGGAGCAGGCAGCGGCGACGAGCGAGCCGTGTCGGCGAGGTCGACCTCGACCACGGGGACAGGCACCGCACGACCGGGCGCGCCGACGAGCAGCTTCGGCGACGCGTCGGTGATGACGTGCGCGAGCTCGGCCTCGCCGACCGACGGATTGACAGGCACGGAGACGAAGCCAGCGAGCGCGTTCGCCGTGAGCGAGACGACGGTGCCGAGATCGATGGAGGCCCACACAGCGACGCGATCACCCGCGCGAACACCGAGGGCGTGAAGCGTGCGGACATGCGCAAGGGCGAGCGCATGGAGCGCGCCGTACGTGAGCGCGTCGTCGCGGTGACGGAGCGCGACGCGGGCCTCGCGATGATCCGTGAGGGGGAGGAGCATTGTGGAGACGCGCCACGTCCTTACAGCATTCCGCGATGAGGCGTCGAGTCGCTGAAGGATGATGTGGCGCGCCGGGGCGTTCTGTTATCCTGCGTGCCGACGAGAACCCACCGGAGTGCCGCGATGGCGAAGTTTCACAAGAAGGTCCAGCAGTACAAGAGCATCGTGCCGCCGCCTCCCGAGCGGCCGAAGCCTTCGAAGGCCGCGCTCGACGCGCTCGTCGAGGTGGCCACCATCGCGGCGTGCATCGACGGCACCCTCGAGACGGGCGAGGCCCGCGCCCTCGCGACGCAGATCCTCGCAACACCGGGCTTCGAAAACCTCGACGGCGAGGCGCTCGGTCGCACCGTCGAGGCCATCGCGCTCCAGGTCGCCGCCGAGGGCATCTCCGCGCGCGTGAAGGCCATCGCGAAGGCCATCGGCAACGACCAGGAGACGCGCGAAGAGGCCTTCGCACTGGCGACTCTCTTCGTGCTCTTCGACGGCGAGGTGGGCGACGAGGAGCAGGAGCTTCTCGAGCTCCTCCAGAAGGCGCTCCACATCTCCGACGAGCGCGCGAGCCACATCACCTCGCTGCTCGCCGACGACGGCGTGTAGCCTCCTACGCGCGCCGCGAGGCTCGCTGCGCGCTCCCTCGCAGACGCGGCGCGTCAACGGTTCTGTCACGTCGTTCGCTTGCTCGGCGCGAGAAAACAGCGCTATTGCTTGGGCACGCACCACGTCGCACCCAGCGCGACGGGGAGGTAGTGCCGAATGACGATGCACGTGCTGATGACTCCGCGCCTCGAGCTCCACCCCATCACGCTCCCTCTGGTCGAGGCCGTGATGTCTGACCGCCGCGACGACGCCGCGAAGATCGTCGGCGCGAAGCTCCCCGAGAAGTGGCCCGGCCGCGCGCTGATCGAGCGCGCGTTCTCGGTCTCGATCGAGAACGTCCGCGCCAACCCCGCGGTGCGCCTCTGGGGCGACCGCCTGATGATCACCCGCGGTCACGAGCGCCGCCTCGTGGGCAGCGTGGTGTTCCACGGCGCGCCCGACGCGCACGGCGAGGTCGAGGTCGGCTACGGCGTCGAGGAGTCATCGCAGGGCATGGGCTTCGGCACCGAGGCCACCTGCGCGATGGTCGACTGGGCGCTCGGGCAGCCTGGCGTGGCGCGCGTCACCGCGACGACGCTCCCGTGGCACAAGGCGTCGATTCGCATCCTCCAGCGTGCGGGGTTTCGCGCGTCGGGGTGGCGCGAGCACGAGCTCCTCGGCGACCTTCAGGTCTTCGAGCGCCTGCCGATCCCCTTCGAGACGGGCATGGCGGCGCGCTTCATCGAGCACCGCGTCTGACCCGCCCAACGTCGTCGCGACCGCGACGCCGTCTCACATCCCTTCGAAGGTCTGGTACGGCTGCCCGTTGGAGTGGCGCCTCGGCGGCGCCGTCGTAGGCACCGCAGGGGGCGCCGCGGGCTGCTGCGCGACCGTCGGCGTGACGCGTCGTCGAGGGCGTCGCCGATCGCGCGGATCGGTCTCCTCGTTGGGGTCGCTCGGGGGCTGCTGGGGCGACGACAGCGCCGCCGAGGCGAGCCCGTTCTCGTTATCGCTCGCGGGGGTCGTCGGAGGCGGCGAAGGGGCCTGCTGCGGGGTCGGCGCGACCGTCGCGACGCGCGGCTCACGCGCGGGCGCTCGCTCGTGCGGCGGGAGGGGACGGAGCAGCGAGAACCCGACGATCATCGCGACGAGCGCCGCGGCGGCGCCGAGCGCGACGCCGAGCCACGAGCGCGTCGGCAACGGCGTGGCGTCGAGGATGGTCGTCTGCTCGGCCATGAGGATCGAGCGCGCCTGCGCGGCTTCGATCTCGGGACCGAGCGCGTCGAGCTCCGAGAGGAACTCCTGCGCGCTCTGCGGCCGATCGTCGGGGTTCTTCGCGAGGGCCTTCGCGACGAGGGCTTCGAGCGCTTCGGGCACGCGCTGTCCGGGCGCGAGGGAGCTCACCGGCGGCGGCACCGTCTTGATGTGGTGGGCCATCACGATCACCGCGTCATCGTCGGTGAACGGGGCCTGCCCGGTGAGCATATGGAAGAGCAGCACGCCCACGGCGTAGAGGTCGCTGCGGCCGTCGAGCGACTTGCCCTGCGCCTGCTCGGGGGACATGTAGCGCGGCGTGCCGAAGACCGTGCCCTCTTGCGTGGCGACGGGGTCGAGGCCCGGGGCGAGCTCGCCATCGCGGATCTTCGCGATGCCGAAGTCGACGACCTTCACGATCTCGTCGTCGGCGGGGCGCCCGTGCACGTGCGCCAGGAAGATGTTGTCGGGCTTGAGGTCGCGGTGAATGATCCCCCGCGCGTGCGCCTCGTCGAGCGAGCGGAGCACGCCGCACGCGACGCGCACCGACTCCGCGAGGCCGAGCGTGCCCGCGTCGCGCATCCTCGACGAGAGCATCTCGCCTTCGAGGAGCTCCATCGCGAGGTAGAGCAACCCTTCGGGGCTCTGACCGAAGTCGAGGATGGTGACGGTGTTGGGGTGACGGAGCTGCGAGAGGAGCTTCGCCTCGCGGGTGAACCTCGCGACCGTGTCGGGGTCTCGCCCGAGCTCGCGGCGAAGCACCTTCAGCGCGACCTCACGGTTCAACGGAGCCTGCTCCGCGCGGTAGACCGTGCCCATCCCCCCGGCGCCGAGGCGACCGACGATGGTGTATCGCTCGTCGAGCGTCGCGCCGAGGAGGGGGTCGTTCCCCGACGCCTCGAACTCTTCGCGAGTGACCGTTCGGCGACCGTCATCCGGGCACGACGTCACGTCGTCAGCGACGGAGTTTCTGCACTTGGGGCAGATGCGCACGGGTCCGTTCCTCGAAGGGGGACGCAGACGCGCGAGGGCGTCTGAACGTTCGCCCTGTGATACCATCTTCCGACGTATGGGTCTCGCCCGATCTCTGAAGGGCGCGCGGGGGCGCTCGGGCACCCGCGCCGCGCTGTGGGTATCCTGCATCCTCACGGCGGGTATCGCCTCGGGTCGTCCCTTCGAACGCGCCCACGCCACGCCCCTCCTCGCGGGGATCGGCCCCGACGCCTGGCTCGAACGGCTCCAGCACGAGGACCCTCGCGTCCGGCGAGACGCGGCGTGGATGCTCGGTCGCTACGCCTCTGCGACGGCCGCGTCGCGCGCGCTCTCGAGCACCGTCACCGCGCGCCTCGGAGACCGACTGCGGAGAGAGCGCGACGAGGGTGTGCAACGCGCGATCGTCTACGGCCTGTCGCGATACGCCTCCGCCGACGTCGACGCGTCGCTGCGCGAGGCCGCAGGGGCCGAGAGCAACCTCCCCGTCGCGGTCCGCGCCGCCGCCCTGCGCGCGCTCGTCTCCCACGCTCCAGATCCGCAGTCGCTCGTTCCGTGGCTCCTCCGCGGCTCGTGGGCTGGGGTGATCGGCGCGTCGGGAGACCTCGCGCAAGACGCCGCCGTGCGCGCGCTCTCGGAGCTTCCGCACGACGTCTTCGCGAGGGCGCTCGCGCAGTCGCGCGAAGCATCCCTCGGCGGCGTGGGTGCGCTGCGCGCGATCGGCCGAAGGGGAGACCCCCGCTGGGCTCGCCCTCTCCTCGAAGCCATCACGCCGGGCCGCCCCGGACGCTCGCTCGCGAAGACCCTCGCGGCCCTCGACGCGATCGCGCGGCTCCGATGCGTCGAAGCCGCGGAGGCCGTGGTCGCCGTCGCAACGCGCGGAGAAGACCTGGCCGCGAGGCGCGCCGCGGTGCGCACGTTGGCCTCGCTCGGGGGCAGCTTCGACGTCTCGGCGCTGCGATCGTTCGTCGCCGAGCCATCGCTCCGCGAGGTCGCGATCGAGGCCCTCGGCGCGCTCGGAGACCGCAGCTCGATGGCGGCGATCGTCGCCGTGCTCGATGCTCCGTGGTCCGGTGATCGCCGCGTCGCCGCGGAGGCCCTCGGCGCGCTCGGAGAACCCGAGGCCATCGCCCCGCTCGTCGCCCGCGCGCGTCGGGAGCCCGACGTTGAAGCGCGCGGCGCGATGTGGCGAGCCGTCGCGCGCATCGGCGGCGCTCGCGCAACCAGGGCGCTCGTGGTTGATGATCCGCTCGCGAGGTGGGCGCTCGCGGAGGTCCTGCTGCGCGAGGGCGGCGAGGCGGGCTCGATGCATCGCACGGAGGATCCCTCGGGGGCGCTCGTCGCGGCGCTTGGGGGCGCGACCCCGGTGATGTCGTGGCCGCCGGACGACGCCGACGCACGCGTCACCGTCGCCCTCTCGATGGGACATGCGCGTAGCAACGACGAGGCCCGCGCGGCGTCGCTCGATGGCGCGCTGGCGCGCGAGTCCGACGAGGGAGCGCGCTCGGCGATCGTGCTCGCGCTCGGTCGCCTCGCGGGTGACAGCGGCGCGACGCTTCGGGCGCGAGAGGTCGCATGCGACGCGCTGCTCTCGCTCGTCGAGCGCGAGCGAGACGCCCTCTCGACCGCAGGCGCGATCGCGCTCTCACAGCTCGGCGAGCTCCGCGTCGAGGCCGCGAGAGACCTCGTCGCGCGTCTGGTGGCCTCGGAGCCCGCGGCCCCGGTCGCGCGTCGCGTCGCGATCTACGCCGCAGGGCGCCTGAGGGTGAGGGGCGTCAGGCTCCCGATGGAGCGCGCGCTGGCGGTCGATGCAGACGACGGCGTGCGCGGCGCGGCGGCGTTCGCGCTCGCCGCCGTGGTGGGCGTCGAGGCAGACGGCGCGTTGGCGTCAGCGTCGGCGGTGGCCTCGAGCGACGCGCTCCTCGAACGGATCGCGGCGGCGCGCGCGGCCTCGCGCGCAGACGTCTCGGAGGCCCCCCGCGGCGTCGCGGTCGTCAGGGCCAGCAGCGCGACGCCGAGGTCGATCTGGCGCGTCGACCGCGCAGACGGAGGCCTCTCCTTCGGCGTCGCGACGGCGGACGGAGAGGTCTGGATCGAGGGCGGATCTTCGCTCGACGAGGCGACGCTCGAGACGGTGCGTTGACGCTCAGGCCGCGACGGTCTCGCGGAGTCGAACGATCAGGTTCGCCGCGTCCATCGGCTTCGGAAACACCGCGAGCATCCCGTCGCAGAGCGCCGAGCGGACGCGCTCGTCACGCGCGAAGGCCGTCATCGCGATGGCCTTGAGGGCAGGGTCGACGCGCTTGATCTCACGGTGCAGCTCGACGCCGTCCATGCCAGGCATGCGGAGGTCGATGAGGGCGATGCCGTATCGCCCGGGCTCCACGGCGTGGAGGGCGATCGACGGGTCATCGAAGAAGTCTGCGACGAAGCCGGCGTCTTCGAGGATCTCGACGAGGTTCTCGGCGAGGTCTCGGTTGTCATCGACGACGAGGATGCGACAGGCACTCACGGACGTTACCCCTCAGCGCTTTGTCGTCGATGGAAGGTGAAGTTCAAACGCGGCTCCGTTCAGGGGACCACTGACCACGGAGATCGTACCGCCATTGCGTTCCGCGAGGCGACGACAAAGCGCGAGTCCGAGGCCGATCCCGCGCACCTTCGTGGTCACCAGAGGCTCGAAAATCCTTCTGCGAATCGTCGGATCGATGCCGGGCCCGGAGTCATTCACGAGGAAGATCACCTTGTCCTCTTCACTGCGCGCCGAGAGGAGGATCTCACCGCCCGCGCCCGCGGCCTCGCACGCGTTCGAGAGGAGGTTCGTGAGGATCTGCCTCGCCTGATCGAAGTCCGCGCAGACCGTGAGACGATCGTCGGAGAGCTCCGTGCGCACTGTGGCGGCGCACGCGGGGATCGCGTCGATCGAGGCCGCGACGAGCTCCTTCGCGAGCACCTCGCGGGGCACCAGGGGGCGCTCTCGCACGAGGTCGAGGAGGCTCGTGATGATGCGATTCGAGAGCTGCACCTGCGCGTCGATCTTGTTGAGGTGTCGCGACGCCGCGTCGGTGGGATCGCAGATCCTCTTCCGCAGGAGGAACGACGACGACTCGATGACGCCGAGCGGGTTGCGGAGTTCGTGCGCGATCGACGCGGCGAACTGTCCGAAGGTCGCGAGTCGCTCCGACTGCTGGAGCCGCGCGAGGCTGTTCTCCTGGTAGGTGTGGAGCATCACCGCGAGCTCGAGGTCGATCACCCGGTCGACCGCGTTGACCTCCTCGTGAGCCTCCTCGGGCGAGACCGCGGTGGTCGCGACGATGCGACACACGTGCGACCTGATGAGGCTCATCGCAGTGAACATGTACCGCTGCGGCAGGTCGATCGAGACGTGGCGCCGACCGATGCGCGCGCGGCGCTCGTAGTACGCGAGATCCCACGGGCCCGCGAAGAGCTCGTGGAGCCACGAGACGAGGGTGCACTTGAGCGCGTCGACCTGCGCGTCGCCGCCGGTGATCGCCGCGCGCGCGCCGTCGTGCTCCAAGACCCTCGCGTAGAACTCGTCGGTGATGGAGTGAGCGTGCGGGGCGACGCGAGGACCCACGCGCCGAAGGTTTGCCTCATCACGCGAGGAGAACCCCACGTACCGCTTCATCTCGTCGAACAGATGCTCTTCGCCGGGCGCCATCGATGCCCGCTGCATCGCGCGCGCGACCGAGAACGTCAAGCCTTCCCGGCAGAACCTTCGCGGGGAGGCCGAACAATGTGCATAGAGCGCTCGGTGTGCGAGACGACCCTGTTGGTGGTCGTGCCCAACACGCGATCGAGGAGGCGGTGACCGTGCGCGCCGAGCACCACGAGCTCGACGTCGTGGTCTTCGGCGAGGTCGCAGATGATTCGCCACGGGGTGCCGACCTGCACCGAGCGCTCGACCTTCACCTCGGGCGGAAAGGTCGCTGCGGCGCGCTCGAGGTCGCGCTCGGCGGCCTTCACCAGAAGCCCCGTGACGCTGTCGGGGTCCATCGAGAGCGCCTCGGGCGGAAGCTCCGTCGGGAGCCCCACGGCTCGCACGAGGAGCACGCACGCGTCGAACGCCTTCGCGAGCACGACGGCGCGCTCAAGGACGAAGGGCGCGACCGCCGACGTGTCGACCGCAACCAGGATCTTCTTCATCGAAACACCTCCACGAATGATCGCCGATACTCCGTCACGTTGGCCGCGCGACGCCAGCGGCCGTTTCCGCTGCCGCGTGACAGTGGCTGCAGCTTCGCTCGGGCATCCACCAGGGCCGCGCGGCCACCCAGATCGCCGCGAGCATCAACGCCACGCCGAACGCGGTCCGCCGCGTCGGAGTGAGTACGCCTCGCAACCGATCGCCGATCGTCGCGCCCGCCAGCACGACGCCCGCGAGGCCCGGCGCGCTGGCGATCGCGAACGAGATCATCGCGAGCGCGCCGCCCCACCACGACGCCGCGCCTGCCGCGATCATGAGCCCGGCCGCCAGCGCCCCACAAGGCAGAAACCCCGTGAGCAGGCCCGTGAGGAGCGGAGGAGGCCGCGGCGCGTCACGCTTCGCGCGCAGCGGGACGAGGTCCTGACGAGCGCGCGTCTGGAGCACCCTTACCGCCGCGAGCGCGAGGCCGAGACCGAGCGCGAGTGACACCGCCTGCTGAACGTGCTCGCCGCGAAGGACACGAACCAGCCGCGACCCGAGGGCGCCCGCGATCGAGCCCGTGACCGCGTACGAGGCGAGTCGACCGACGCCGTAACGAAGACCCGCGCGCGCGCCCTCTCGCCCCGGAGCGCCGCAGACCGCGAGGGCGAGGGGGCCACACATCGCAGCGCAGTGCGCAGACGACGCGAGCCCTGCCGCCGCCGCCGCGCCCACCACCGTGAGGGGAAGATCCATGCGCGAGCAGAGCGCAAGCCACATGCCGGAGCGATCGCGCGCGACGCGCCCCAAGACACCTCACCCTGTGCGAAGTGCATACACGCACTGGCACCCGGTGCGCGGTACGCCGTGCGTAGGAGCCTCCGCGTCAGCAACAGGTGCGTGCAGTCAAGCTTCGCACACACCGCGAATCCTCATCTGGAATACGTGGCACCTGACTTGCTCAGGCCCGTGACCAATGTCAGGCGGAGCCGTTGCCGTGGTTGACACAACGTCAACCCTCGCGCGTGAGGTCGGTGCGACCTGCGCGAGTGCGTGTCGTCACTGCGGCGCCGAGCTCTCGTCGCCGACGCGCGACGGCTTCTGTTGCACGGGGTGCCGCGTGGTGCACGCGCTCCTCGTGTCGATGGGGCTGTCGCGATACTCCGACCTGCGCGGCGGCACGATCAGCCCCGCGCTCGCGCCCGCGTCGACGCGGGACCTCAAGTGGCTCGACGCGATCGAGCGCGACCTCGGCGAAGCGTCGGGGGCGAGGCGCGTGGCCTTCGATCTCCAGGGCGTGCAGTGCGCCGCCTGCGTGTGGCTCATCGACGCGCTCTTCGAACAGCACGGCGCCTCGGCGTCGCGGCTGAGCTGCACGACGAACCCCGCGCTCGGGCGCGTGGAGGTGCTCGTCACGAAGGACTTCCCCCTGCGCGCGTGGGTGATGGAGGTCGAGCGCTTCGGGTACCTCCTCGGGCCCGCGCGCAAGGTCGAGGCGCCGCGCTCGTCGGACCTCCTCTGGCGCATCGGCGTGTGCGCCGCGCTCGCGATGAACACCATGCTCTTCACCATCCCCGTGGCCCTCGGGCTCCGCGTCGGATCGGTGTACGTGGTCTTCCGCTGGCTCGGCGTGGTGCTCGCGGGCATCAGCGTGCTCGTCGGCGGGTCGGTGTTCATCCGCTCGGCCTGGCGGTGCCTCGCGCGTCGCGTGCTGCACATGGACGTGCCCATCGCGATCGGCATCGTGCTCGCGTACGGCGGCTCGCTCTGGCACTTCGCGCAGGGCCGCGACGACGGCGCGTTCTTCGACACGGTGGCGACCTTCATCGCGCTCATGCTCACGGGCCGCTGGCTCCAGGAGCGCGTGGTCGAACGCAACCGCGCGATGCTCCTCGCGAGCGACGGCGTCGACTCACTCCTCGCCCGTCGCGTGCGCGACGGCTCGGTCGAGGTGATTCCCTGCGGGGAACTCCGGGCCGACGACACGGTCCTCGTCGCCCCTGGGGACCTCATCCCCGCGGCCTCGGTGCTCGAAGACGCGAGCGCGAGCTGCTCCCTCGACTGGATCAACGGCGAGAGCGCGCCGCGAGCCTTCTCCCGCGGCGACGTCGTCCCCGCCGGAGCCTTCAACCTCGGCGTCACCGCCATCACGCTCCGCGCCACCGAAGACTTCTCGAACTCCGTCCTCCCGGCGCTGCTCCGCTCGACGCGCGACGACTCCACCGACGCGGCGCGCTCGACGCCCTGGTGGCAGCGCCTCACGCGCACCTACGTGCTCGCGGTGCTCTCGCTCGCGGCGCTGTGCTTCCTCTACTGGTCGGTGGGTCGTCACGACGTGACGAAGGC
>JBPOHC010000933.1:0-4833 GCA_052035985.1 Myxococcota bacterium
GAGACGCGCGCGCACGACGGACACCCTCGCTCCGATGCACCATCCGCGCGCTCGACGTCGGAAGGGCCCCGATCGAGAGACCCGCGCGAGGCGTGATAACGTCGCGCGCATACGCCCCTCGGAGGAGACCGACGCGACCGTGACGCCCCGCAACCTGCTTGTGAAATGGCGAGATGACGCGGGAGGGGTCCGTTCAGTTTCGCCCCTCGGCGCTGTGGAGATCCGTGGAGTGCATCCTGGAATTTGGGCGCACGACATGTCGTGCGGCGCGGGCAACAACCGAGGCCGCGCGAACTGCTGCCAGGGCTAGCCAGGAAGGCGTTTGAGTGCCCCCGCCAGGTACCCCGCTGGCCCCGCCGCGCGCGGGGTTCCGGGGCTCCCCGAGGCCAGTCTTGGGCGGGCCGCACTCTACGGATCTCCACCCCCGCGACGCCCTCAACTGAACGGACCCTCGTAGAGCGCATCGCCGTCGGAGCGATGCGTCGCGTGTCGCTGCACCCAGTACTCCTGAAACGACTAGACCTGCCGCCCTGTCCGGGCGGAATCGCGGGATTCGAGGCTTGACACCACGCCCTCTCTTACCGACGATTGCGCAATCGTGCAAGCGACATCGCGCCGATCCGCTCACGTCAAAGCGCCCGCCCACCCCGACGGGTGCGCCGACGCGCTGGCCGAGGGAACGTGCCTGACGCGCTATGTGGACGAGGCCCGGGTCGCGGCCGCCGAGGCGTCGCTTCCGCCGCCCGAAGCGATCGTGCGCGCGGCCGACGCGTTCGGCGCGCTCGCGGACCCGACGCGTCTGCGGCTCCTCTACGCGCTCGCGCGCACGGAGCTGTGCGTGTGCGACCTCGCCTGCATCCTCGGACGCTCGATGGGCGCGACCTCCCACCAGCTCCAGACGCTCCGCCGCATGGGCCTTGTGGCCTATCGGATGGAGGGCAAGCTTGCCTACTACCGCCTCACGAGCGACCGCGTGCGCGCGCTCCTCGACGACGCGCGCCCTCGGGTCGAAGGCGGGACCGCGCCATGAGCCTCCGTCGCCCGCGCACGCTCGCGCTCGTCGTGCGACTCCTCGTCGCGATTGTGCTCGCGACCATCCTCTCGGGGGTGCCCGCGACGGGCGCGTACGCGCTCGGGTTCGAGGAGGCGGCTTGTGACGGCGACTGCCCGGCCTCGGACGACACGGGCCACTGCCCGCCGAACTGCACACACGGGGACTGCGCCAAGATGCACCCGGCGCCCTTGCCCGACGCCATCATCCCGCCCCTCGTGACACCCGCTCCCGCGCTCCTTCCCGTCCCTGCGCCCGCACCCAGGCTCCGCTCGTGCTGGCGCCCCGACGACGTGTTCCACCCTCCGCGCGCCTGAACGCCTCGCGCGTTTCCGCATCGTCGCCGTGACCACGCGGCAGGCGTGGCGTCTTGCGCCCTTCGATCGGCGCGGGGCGCCCGAGGAGGATAGAGACCGTGAATGGATTCGTCCGTTACGCGGCCCCCGCGCTCGTGGGGCTCGCGATCACGGCCGCAGCGCCAGGCGTTGCGGCCCAGGAGCACACGCTCCGCGTCGGCTACGCGGAGGTACTCGCGCTCGCGCGGCGTCGGAGCCCCGAGGCGGTCGAGGCCGAGCGTCGGGTCGAGGTCACGCGCGGTGCGGTCGTCAGTGCCCGCCCCTGGCTCCAGGAGAACCCGTCCGTGGGGTTCATCGCCGGGCCCCGCTTCCGCACGAACGACCGCGTCACCGACGTGTACGTGACGCTCGGAGTGCCGCTCGAGATCTACGGCGTGCGTGCCTTGCGACTCGACGCGGCAGAAGGGGCGGTCACGCGCGACCAGGCGCTCCGCGACGACGCGGCGAGGCGTGCGGTCGCGGCCGCCCTTGAAGCCTACGTGCGCGCCCTCTACGCGGCGGCGCTCCGCGAGGCCACCGTCGCGCAGGTCGCTCTCGCGAGCGACCTCGTGCGGGTCGCAGAGGCGCGCCAGACCGCGGGGGAGGCCGGGGACCTCGACCTCCTCGCCGCCCGGATCGAACTCGCGCGCACCCGCCGGGCGGTCACGTCCGCCGAAGGCAGCGTCGCGGCGGCCGACGCGGCGCTCCACATCGCCCTCGGGCTCGACCCGAGTCAATCGCTCGCGGTCGCAGGCGCGCTCGACGAAGCGCGCTCGCGCTACGCCCAGGCCGACCTCCCCGCGGTCCCGGAGCTGCGCGCCGACCTGCACGCCGCCGAGCTCGCGCTCACGGCGACCCGGGCGGAGGTCGCGCTCGAAGCGCGCCGGGCACTCCCGGTCCCGATGCTCCAACTCAGCTACCAGCGTGAGGAGGGGGCTGACGTGTACCTCGCAGGGCTGTCGCTCCCGCTCCCGCTCTTCCAGCGAAACCAGGGGCCGACGGCCGAAGCTCACGCCCGGCTCGGGCTCCTCACCGCCGAGCGCAACTTCTTGCGGCAGCGCGTCGAGACCGAGGTCGCCGCCGCGCGCTCGCGCCTCGACGCCGCGCGGGAAGGATTGCGCCTCCTCGAAGAGGACGCGCTCCCGAACCTCGGGGCGACCGTGCGGCTCGTGCAGCGCGCCTACGAGCTCGGGCAGGCCGACTTCACGCGCGTGCTCGTCGTGCGCACCCAGGCCACGGAGACGCGCCGCGAGCACCTCGATGCGCTGCTCGAAGTCGCGCTCGCGGGGGTCGCGCTCGACGCGGCGAAGGGGGTGTTCCGATGAGTCCACGGCGAACGCGTTGGATCGTGCTGCTCGCTTTTCTCGCGCTCAGCGCCCTCGGCATCGAGGAGTGGATCCGCCGCCACGGCCTGCCCTTCCGGCAGGAGGCGCCGACGCCCGCCGTTCGTGAGTCGGGCGCGCAAGAAGCCGGGGAGCACGGCGAGGAGAACGAAGGTCGCCGCGAGGTCACACTCTCGGAAGAGGGCTTCCGCAACGCGCGGATCGAGACAGCCCGTGCGGCGCGCTCACGCCTAGTGCGCGCGCTCGCGTTCACGGGCGAGGTCACCTTCCACCCCGACCGGGTCGCGGCGGTGGGCCCCCAGGTCGCCGCTCGGGTCGTGCGTCTCTCCGTAGGGGTCGGCGACAGGGTCGAGCGGGGACAGATCCTCGCGACCCTCGACAGCACGGCCTCGGCCGAAGCGCGCGGCGCCTACACCATTGCGCGTTCACGACGCGACGCCGCGGCGGTCACGCTCGCGCGCCAGGAGCGGCTGCGCGCGGAGGGGATCAACGCGACGCGCGAGGTCGACGAGGCGCGGGTGAACCTGCGGGCGGCGGAGGCCGAACTCGCGTCCGCCCAAGGGGCGCTCACGGCGCTTCGCCTCGGGACCGGCGCTGCCGGCGCCTCGGTCGTCCTACGGAGCCCGCTCTCCGGCGTCATCGTCGCGCGCGACGCGATCGTCGGGCAGGCCGTCGAGGCGACGGCGACGCTCTTCACGGTCGCGGACCCGAGCGAGATCTGGGTGATCCTGCGCGCCGACGAGCGCGACCTCGGGCGGATCACGGTCGGTGCCCCCGTTACTGTCACGACGACGGCATTCCCCAGGCGCACGTTCGCAGGTCGCGCGACCTACGTTGGCGCGACGCTCGACGAGCGCACGCGGACCGTGCCCGTGCGGGTCGAGGTTCCGAATGCGGACGGCGCGCTCCGGCCAGGGATGTTCGTGCGCGCCGAGCTCGCGATGACCAGCGCGCCTCCTTTTGCGGAGGACGCAGGCAGTACGGCCGAGACCGCGGAGCGTGAGGAGGGAGATGCAGGGAGGACGGCTCGCGAGGAGGAGGCCGGAGACGCGGGCGCAGCCCGCGAAGAGGAGGAGCGCGATGCGCGCGAGGCGCTCGTCGTGCCGGTCGCGGCCGTCCACGAGGTGGGCGATGACGATGTGGTCTTTGTCCTCGTCGCGCCGCGGCGCTTCGCGGTGCGACGGGTCGAACTCGGTGAGCGCTCGGGGGACCGGGTCGAGATCCGCCGGGGCCTACGCGAGGGCGACCTCGTCGCGACCGAGGGGAGCGTGACGCTCAAGGCGGAGTTCGACCGCGCCAACCTCGGCGAGGGCGAAGAGGAGGGGGAGTGACGCCGTGATCCTCATCCAACGCCTCGTCGAGTGGTCGCTTCAGAATCGCTTCCTCGTCCTCGCCATGACCGCCGTCCTCATGGTCGCGGGCGTTCACGCCGCGCGTCGGCTCCCGATCGACGCGGTGCCCGACATCAGCAACGTGCAGGTGCAGGTGCTCACGACCGCGCCCGCGCTGGGGCCCCTTGAGGTCGAGCGCTTCGTCACGACGCCCGTGGAGCGCGCGATGACGGGCCTCCCCGAGGTCGTCGACGTGCGCTCGGTCTCGAAATTCGGGCTCTCGCAGGTCACGATCGTCTTCGCGGACGACGCGGACATCTACCGCGCGCGCCAGCTGGTCACGGAGCGCCTCACCGAGGCCCGCGCGTCGATCCCCGAGGGCTACGGCGAACCCGTGCTCGCCCCCATCACGACGGGCCTCGGCGAGATCTACCAGTTCGAGGTGCGAGGGCCCGGCCGATCCGCGATGGAGCTACGTGCCCTCCTCGAAGGCCCGATCGCGACCCAGCTCCGCACGGTGCCGGGGGTCATCGAGGTCAACACCTTCGGCGGCGAGCTCAAGACCTATCAGCTCGAACTCGACCCCGCGCGTCTCGTCGCCCACCGCCTCACGCTCCGCGAGGTGCTCGATGCGATCGAGCACGCGAACGGGAGCGCCGGGGGCGCCTACCTCGAACGCCACCGCGAGCAGGTGCTCGTGCGCGGCGACGGCCTCATCCGCTCGCTCGACGACCTGGGCGACACGGTGGTTGCCCTCGGCGACGGCGGCACGC